>JAEWYL010000267.1 GCA_023395675.1 Chloroflexota bacterium
ACCGGTGGGTGATAAGGGGGCGCACGTCCAGGCGACCGGCAGCCAGCAGGTCCACGAAGGCCTCCAGGTTGCGGCCCTCTGTCCAGCGCACGTACCCGATGGGATAATCCTGGCCCGCCTCCTCGTAAGCCGGGTCATAGCGGCCCGGTCCATAAGAACGGGAGTTGACGAAGGAGAGCTCTTTTTCGTAATAAACCTTGCGTGGGAAATTGAGGCCGACCGCTCCGGTAGCGACGATTTTGGCGCGATCGCGCGCCAGGGCGCCGGCCAGCTCGACCGGATCCGACGAGGGCGTGTCGGCGCAGATCAGGACGGCATCGCAGCCCCGGCCGCGTGAAAAAGCAGCCGCGGTCTCCTCGGCGGCCGGCCGCAGCACTGCCGTAGCGCCGAAAGAGTTCGCCAGCGCCACTCGCTGCGGGTCCAGGTCAACCCCCAGCACCTCGCAGCCCGCAGCCCGGGCGATTCCCACCATCAGCAGGCCGAGCAGGCCCAGGCCGATCACCGCCACCCGCTCGCCCAGACTGATCTCGCCCAGCCGGAAGCCGTGCATGGCGATGGCGCCCAGGGTGGTGAAAGCCGCCTGCTCGAAATCCACCTCGTCCGGCAGGGGGACCAGCAGATTGCGCGGCACCACCGCATATTCCGCATGTACGGCAAAATTACCCCCGGCGCAGGCCACCCTCTGGCCTGCGCTCAGGCCGGTCAGCCCTTCGCCCAGCGCCTCCACGGTGCCGGCCGAGGAATAGCCCAGGGGCATGGGCTGTTCCAGGCGGCCAAAGGCCGCTTCCAGGGTGGACAGAATGCCCTCCCGCCGGGCTTTGTCCAGCACCTGCCTCACCAGATCGGGGCGAGAACGCGCCTTCCCCAGGAGCGATTTTTCGGCGAATTCCACCAGCGTGCGTTCGGTTCCGGCGGAGACGAGCGAGGCGGCGGAGCGCACCAGAGCCATCCCCGGTTTAGGAGTGGGGACAGGGACATCTACCACGCTGGTATCGCCGCTGCGCAGGTTTTGAAGTAGTTGTTTCATTGGAGTTTCCTGGTTCAAAATTCTACCGGCAACGGGTACGCGGCCAGCAAGAGAAGTATTATACCTCTCTGCCTGGTGATATAATCCGGAGGAAATCCTGGCTGTTGATACTGTTTGTTTAGAGCGAGCGGCCCTGCCGCCCGTAACATTTACACCCTTTCCCCAGGCTGTGATTCCTCACCCTCCGGATTAGAACACGCAACCGATAGGAGTTGACCTTGTCAGACATCCGCTACCGCAAATTTGCCCAAATTCTAGTCGATCATTCGGCCAAGATCAAGGCGGGCGATCAGGTCGCCATTACCGCGACAACCGCTGCCGAACCTGTCGTACGAGAGCTGTACGAGCTCACCCTGGAGCGCGGCGGCCTTCCCCACATCCTTTTTGACCTGCCGGGCCAGGAAGAATCTTTTTTCGCCCACGCCCCGGATGAGACTCTGGAATGGGTGCCCCGCTTCAACCGGATTGCCTTTGAGGAATTCGACGTCCTCTTCAAGGTCCGTTCCGAGACCAACACCCGTGCGCTCACCAACCTGGATCCCGCACGCCAGGCTCGCCGCAATAAAGCCCTCTCCGTGCTGCTCACTGCCCAGATGCTCAGGGGCGCGGACAAGTCACTGCGCTGGATGAGCACCCTGTTTCCCACCGAAGCCTATGCCATGGAGGCAGGCATGGGCACGGAGGAGTACAGGGATTTCTTCTACCGCGCCTGCCATGCCGACGAGGCGACCTCTGACCCGGTTGCCCACTGGCAGAATATTGAGTGCGAGCAGCGCCGCATGATCGAGAAGATCGAAGGTCACGACCTGGTTGAACTGCGAGGCCCGAACGTCGATCTGCGCCTTTCGATCCAGGGGCGAAAATTCAAGAACGCCTGTGGGATCAATAACCTGCCGGATGGAGAAATTTATACCGGCCCGGTGGAAGACTCCGTCAACGGTTGGGTGCGGTTTACCTACCCGGCGATGAACAGCGGGCGCATCGTGGAGGGCATCGAGCTGAAGTTCGAGGCCGGAAGAGTGGTGGAGGCGACCGCCGCCAGCAACCAGGAATTCCTGCTCCAGATGCTGGACAGCGATGCCGGGGCTCGCTACCTGGGCGAGTTTGCTATCGGCACCAATTTCGAAATTAACCGTTTCACCCGCAGCATCCTGCTGGATGAGAAAATCGGCGGCTCGTTCCACATGGCGGTCGGGGCAGGCTACCCAGAGACTGGCAGCTTGAACAAGAGCTCCATTCACTGGGATATGATCTGCGACCTGCGCACCGACTCTGAAATTTTGGTGGATGGCGAGGTGGTTTACCGCAACGGTCAGTTTATCTTCTGATCCTGGAGGAGCAGGCTGTTCTGCTGGCGCCACATCTGTGCGTACCAGCCGCCCTGCTGAATGAGATCCTGGTGCCTGCCGCGCTCGGCTATCCGGCCGCCGCGCAGCACCAGGATCTCGTCCATTTTCTCCATACTCACCAGCCTGTGGGTGATCATCAATGTGCTTCTCCCCTCCATCAAGGCATGCAGCGCCTCCAGCACTTCCCGTTCGGTCAGGGTATCCAGATTGGCGGTCGCTTCGTCCAGGATCAGCAGAGGCGCATCCCGCAGAATTGCGCGGGCGATTGCCACTCGCTGCCGCTCGCCTGCGCTGAGCTTCTGGCCGCTCTCTCCAATCCAGGTATCCAGTCCCTGGGGCAGGCGCCCGATTAGCTCCTGAAGCTGCGCCCGTTCCACAGCCCGGAGGATCTCACCCGTTGAGGCCGCCGGACGGGCGATCAGCAAATTTTCCCTTAGGCTGGCGTTGAACAGGTAAGTGTTCTGGGAAACCACCGCCATCTTTTGGCGCACTTCATCCGGCCGGTAGCAAGAAAGCGCATGCCCGTTCAGAAAAATCTGCCCCGCATTTCCCGGCCTTGAATAATCCCAAAAACGCAGCAGCAGGTGCACCAGCGTGGATTTTCCCGCCCCGCTGGGACCGACCACGGCCAGCTTCCCGCCCGGCGCAAGGTTGAAGCTGACCCGCTCGAGCACCGCGCTCCCATTTTTCCTTGCCCAATCGTAACCAAAGCTCAGGCCCCTGATCTCAAGCGCCAGCTCCTGCGGGATTTTCAGCGGCTGTTCCGGTTCCTCGACCTCGGGCAGGGCATCAACCAATTCAAACAACCGCCTGGCTGCTTGAAGATTCTGCTCCAGATACTGCGCGGCCTGGGGAAGCGGCAGCACGGCCTCGAAACTGGTCAGTGCAGCCAGGACCAGCACCGCCAGATCAACCCCACTGATGCGCCCGGATGTGATCATCGAGATTCCGAGCAGGAGGATGGTCCACATTCCCAGGTTGGAAAGCAGGCTCCCGCCCGCCGCCTGCAGGCCCCCCAGATGAGCCTGCGCGCGCTGCGCCCCTGCAAGCTCCTGACCCGCGGCCGCCACAAGTCCAGCCTGCCTCCGTCCCTGTCCAAAGGCTGCCAGGTCTGCCATCCCCTGGATCCCATCCACCAGAGCGACATTCAGAGAGGCCCGCGCCGCCAGCGCCTGCCTCCCTGGCTTGCGCCCGAGCAGGCGGATGCCCAGCGGCAGGGCAGCCCCGCAGGCCAGCAAGAAGAGCACCAGCACCACAGCCAGGCGAATGCTGTAGGCGGAGAAAAATATTCCCATCCCCAGTAGGGCCAGCGCGGCCACCAGCGGCGGGGCCAGGGCGCGCACGTAAAAATTCTCCAGGGAGGCGATATCCCCGATCGCCCGGCTCAACAGGTCCCCACCCCGGTATTCCATCAGGCGGGCGGGCGCCAGCGGCTCCAGCGCCGAATAAAACCATACCCTCAGGCGCGCCAGCACCTCGAACGTCACCGAGTGTGAGACCAGCCGCTCCAGATAGCGGAAGACGCCCCGCGCCAGGCCAAAGAACCTCACCCCGACAATCGCTACCTGCAGGACGGCGATCGAAGGGTGCAGCGCCGCGCTGGCGATGATATAAGCCGAGGCCGACATCAACCCCACGCTGCTCGCCACCGTAGCGAAACCGAGCAGGGCGGCCAGGAGAATGCGCCCGCGGAAAGGCCAGACCAGCCCGGCCAGCCTCCAGAAGGTGGAACCCAGGTTTTCGCTCTCCCCAGCCAGAGGGTCCGGCCCGGCAGCGCTGGCAGGCTCAGCCCGGTCTGGCTGCGCGGCCGGAACCGAGCCGCCGGCATCCAGGAAACCGGGAGCAGCCTCAAAAGCCTGCCTCTCCGGAGCCCCCGGATCCATAACCAGGCCGTCCAAGCCCGCCTCCACCAGTCCCCGGTACAGGCCGCTCTCAGCCAACAGCGTCTGGTGGTCGCCGGCCTGCTGCAATTTGCCCTCCGAGAGGACATAGATCTGGTCCGCTCCAACGACTGTCGCCAGCCGGTGGGCAATCACCAGAACCGTCCTGCCCTGCATCAGCGCCTGCACCGCACCCTGGACCTCCGCCTCGTTCTCAGGATCCAGGTTTGCTGTGGCCTCGTCCAGGATCAGCACCGGCGCATTCTTCAAGAAGGCGCGCGCCAGGGCCAGGCGCTGGGCCTGGCCTCCGCTCAACCGGGCGCCGCGCTCGCCAATCAGGGTGTCATAACCTTCCGGCAGCGCCTGGATGAACGGGTGCGCGTGGGCCAGCCGCGCCGCAGCAGCCACCTCCTCCGGGCTGGCGTCCGGCCTCCCCAGGCGAATATTCTCAGCCACACTGGCATGAAAAAGGTAGGGATTCTGAGGCACCCAGGCGACCAGCTCCCGCCACTCATCAGGAGGGATTTTTTCCAGGGGGCAGCCATCCACCCGGATCTCACCGCTCCGCTGCTCCAGAAAACCGAGCAGGAGCGCAGCCAGGGTGCTCTTCCCCGCCCCGCTCGGCCCTACCAGGGCCGTGCGCTTCCCGGCAGGCAGGGTCAGGCTTACCTCGCTCAGCGCCTCGCGCCCGTCCGGATAGGTAAAGCTCACCTTTTCGAGCATAATCTGGGGGCTGTGCCGTTCTGCCCCGGCACGAGTTGAGGTGGAAACGGCTTCAGGCGATGGGGACTGGGCGCGGACCTTTTCATAGTCCGGTGCGGACGCCCGGTGCGGGAGAGGGGTCTCCAAGATCTCGAAAATGCGTTTTCCGGCTGCCGCCCCTGCCATCCCGGCATGAAATCGAGTCCCGAGCATCCGCAGGGGCTGGTAGAACTCCGGCGCCAGGACCAGGATAAAAAAGGCCTCCTCGAACGAGACCCAACCATAGAGCAGGCGCAGGCCGATTTGCACAGCCACGACGGCGGTGCTCAGGGTGGAGACCAGCTCCAGCGCCAGGGCTGAGAGGAAGGTCACCCGCAGCACGCCCAGCGTAGTCTTCCGGTAGCGCTCGCTGATGGCCGCGATCACCTCGACCTGCGCCCGGCTGCGCCCCAGGATCTTCAGCGAGGTCAGGCCCTGCAGCACATCCAGGAAGTAAGCGCTCAACCGGCTGAGCGTGGCCCACTGCTTTCCGGTCAGGGCCTCGGCTGCCTGCCCGATCAGGATCATAAAAACCGGGATCAGAGGCGCGGTGACCAGCAGCACCGCGGCCGAGAGGAGGTCTATGGGAAGCACCAGAACCAGGTAGGCGAGCGGAATCAACGCGGCCAGCGCCAGCTGGGGAAGATACTGGCTGTAGTAGGCGTCAAGGGCCTCGATCCCATCCACGGCGGTGTTCGCCAGCTCTCCCGTCCGGCCTCCGGCCTCCGGGGCCTCCCCCGCCGGGTTCAGGCTCCCCAACCTGGCCGGCCCGAGCGCCAGCAGATGGTCGAACAGCCGGCTGCGCAGGCTCTCTTTTACCCGGGCTGCCACCTGGTGAGCGGCGGCCTCCAGACCCCATATTCCGGCCGCGCGCAGCAGGATCACCACCAGCAGCCAGCCCAGCGTTGGGCCCAATGCTTCCAGCCCGAGCCCGCCCAGAAAAGCCCCGTTCAGCGCTCGGCTGAGCAGCCTGGCCTGAATAACAGCCAGAACGCCCCCGGCCAGCCCCAGGCCAACGGCCAGGAATAGGGCAAACCGGCTTTTCACTACGAGCCGCAGCAGCCTCCGGTCAAGCTTCATTTGCAGCGATCGCCTGCCTGTCGTTGATCATATTGAGCAGTATCCTGCATCCCCTGGCTGAAAGGCCGGAGGAGCGCCTGCACCCTCCGGCCCTTCATCCGTTCAGCCTTTGGCTGCCTGTATCCAGGCAGCGATTAGTAGGTCAGCGCTTCCGGATCCGCCTTAATGCGTTTCCGGAAGACCCAGTAGCTCCAGCCCTGGTAGAGCAGCACAATCGGGACGAAGATCAGGGCGACTATGGTCATCACTTTCAGGGTGTAAGGGCTGGAAGAAGCGTTGTAGATCGTCAGGCTCCACTCCAGGTTCAGGGTGGAGATCATCACACGCGGGAACATGATCATGAACGCGGTGATCAACGAGGCGGCGATGGTGAGCGCCGTCATCACAAAGCCCCAGCCGTTCAGCTTTTTTGCCAGGAAGTAACCGACCAGCAGGACGGCCGCCATCCCGGTCAGAGGGATCACCCCGGGGATCAGCCCCAGGTGCTCGTAGATATCGGTCGCAAGGTAGGTTGCGCCGAGGAACAGGAGCAGCACCACCACAGCCGCAGGCCAGAGCCGGCGCGCCGCAGCATGGGCTTTTTCCTGCAGCTCACCCACCGTCTTCAGGCTGAGGAAAACTGCCCCATGCAGGGCGAAGACCGTCACCGAGGCCACCCCGGCCAGCAGCGCATAAGGGTTGAGCAGGGTGAAGAAATTTCCGGCATAGTTCATCTGGGCGTCAATCGGCACACCGCGCGCCAGGTTACCGAAGGCCACCCCGAGCAGCAGGGCAGGGACCAGGCTCCCTGAGAAAATGCACCAGTCCCAGACTTTCCGCCACCTGGGGTTCGCATCCTTGCTGCGAAACTCGAAAGCCACCCCCCGGACGATCAGGGCCAGCAGCAGCACGAACAGGGCCAGGTAGAACCCGCTGAAGAGGGTGGCGTACCAGTGCGGGAAGGCGGCAAAGGTGGCGCCTCCTGCGGTCAGTAGCCAGACTTCATTGCCATCCCAAAATGGGCCGATAGTGTTGATCACCGTCCGCCGTTTTAGGTCCACCTGCTCGGGATCTTTATCACGGCTGAGGAAGGGCATCAGCATGCCCACCCCAAAATCGAACCCCTCCAGTACGAAGAAGCCGATGTAAAGCACTGCGATCAGAATAAACCACAGGGTATTCAGGTCCATGTTTTTTCTCCTTTATCAGTCCTGGGCGCCCACAAGCGAGGGGAAGGTCTCGCGCGGCTCTACCGGCGGTTCAACCGCGCCGGGCACTACCCTGGCATACTTGGCCAGCAAGTAGACGTCTGCAAAAGCCAGGACTCCATAGACCAGGGTGAACACGACCAGGGAGAGCAGCACCTCGCCCCCGGTCACGGTCGGAGAGATAGCGTGCTCGATTTTCATCAGGCCAAAGACCACCCAGGGTGAACGGCCCAGCTCGGTCATCAACCAGCCGGAGGTCGTGGCAAGGTAGGGCAAGATCATGGCCCAGGTGAAAATCTTCAGCGCTACCGGTCTCTTCTCGAAGAGCTCCCCCATCACCAGGAACAGGGCATAAACAGCCAGCCCCAGCATGGCAAAACCGGCCCCAACCATGATTCTGAAGGTCCAGTAGGTGATCGCCACCGGCGGGATGTAGTTCCCCTCTCCGTATTGCGCCACATATTCCGCCTGCAAGTCGTAGATCCCCTTGACCTCCCCGTCGAGCTGGTTGTAGGCCAGCAGACTGAGAAGGCGCGGGAGGCGGAGAGCGACGACGTCCCGGCGCTGCGACAGGTCTCCGATGGTGAGCACCGAGAATGAAGCCGGGTCTTCGGTGTTCCACAGGGCTTCGGCCGCGGCCATCTTCATCGGCTGGGTCTCCACCATGTGCTGAGCCTGGGAATGGCCGTTAAGGATGACCAGGATAACGGCAATCACCCCCACAGTGGCCGCAACCTGGAAAGAACGCCGGAACAGCTCGGGATGGGTTTTGCGCAGCAGGTGGTAAGCGCTGATGCCCATGACGAAAAAGGCTGCGGTGGTAAAACCGGCTGATACGGTATGGGGAAACTGCACCCAGACGTTGGGGTTCAAGATCAGGGCGAAGAAATCCGTCATCTCCGCCCGTCCGTTCTGGATGGCGTACCCCACCGGCTGCTGCATGAAGGAGTTGGCGATCAGGATCCACAAGGCAGAAACATTCGATCCGATCGCCACCAGCCAGATTGCGGCTGCGTGCAGGCCTTTCGAAAGCTTTTCCCAGCCGAAGATCCACACGCCCAGGAAAGTCGACTCCAGGAAAAATGCCAGCAGCGCCTCGATCGCCAGCGGCGCGCCGAAGATGTCTCCGACGAAGCGCGAATATTCCGACCAGTTCATCCCGAACTGAAACTCCTGGACGATGCCGGTCACTACCCCCAGGGCAAAGTTAATGACGAACAGCTTGCCCCAGAACTTCGTCATCTGCTTGTAAACTTCGCGTCCTGTGCGGACGTACAGGGTCTCCATAACGGCGACCAGGATGGAGAGCCCCAGGGTGAGCGGGACAAAGAAAAAATGGTAAACGGTGGTTGCTGCAAATTGAAGTCGGGCCAACAAGATCGGGTCCATGTGCACACTCCCCTTTTGCGAAAGGATGGATGGTTATAAACGGCTGGATGAATTGAGTGTTTTAACTATGCTGGATGGCTCGCCAAACTGCATAAATGACCTCCCTTTTTCGGATGACCGAAGACCATATCGCTTCAAGCTGGCTTTAGTCTTATCCCCCCCGGGATGAAAGAACGGCTGCGGATTGTTTTTGGATGCCCTCGGCGGCCAGCTCATCCAGCCTGGCGCTCTCCAGTTCCCTGGCCATGCCCGCCTGCAGGCGCGCCCAGCGCGCGTTCACGGGGCAGAGCGGGTTGAGCGGGCAGTCGTGTGGGGCATCCAGGCAGTCTGAGATCATCAGCGGCCCCTCGATCGCCTCCCAGATATGGAGCAGGTTGATCTCCCCGGCCGGACGGGCAAGCTGCAGCCCGCCTGCCGGACCGGTGAAGGTCGTGATCAGCCGGGCTTTGGACAGATCCGCGATAATACGCTGCAGAAACGGGCGAGGGACGAGCATCTCATTCTGGATAACCCCGGTTGAAATGCGAGAGCCGACCGGGCGCTTGGCCAGGGCCAGCATCACCCGCACTGCGTAATCTGTACGGCGGTTAATTCTCATCATCAGCCCGTACTCCAAAGTGCGACAAAACACGAATAACAATTACTTTTATAGTAAACATCTACCCATATAGTAAACAATTCGCCCTGCCCGGTCAACCGGGAAAACTCATATTCTGGCGAATGACTTTTATCACGTGAAGTGTCACCCGCTCAACCAATAAAACCCCGGCTGCCGCCGATTAAATAACAAAGGATGCGAGGCATTATCTGCTCGCATCCTCTGCTTTGATCAGCGGTTGGAATTACTCGGTTTCAGCCAGGGTTTCGGGCTGGGAGGTCCCGTTCGTCGCGCCGCCGGCGGCCTCCCCTTTCGGGATGAAACCGGACCCTTCCCCGGCCTGCAGCGGCGGAAGGTACATCCGCTCCAGGTATTCTTTCACCATCCGGCGCATACTGAACTGCGGGGCCAGAGTTCTGATGGATTCCTTCATACGCGCAATCCACTCGCCGGGCAGCCCATCGGAGGAGCGCTCCTGGTAGAACAGGGGGATGATCTCGTTCTCAAGGGTATTGTAAAGGCTCTCTGCGTCCGTCCGGTCCTGCGTGCCTTCATCGGTATAATCCGTATCCAGGCCGATAGCCCAGCCGTTCTGCCCGTTGTAACCCTCACGCCACCAGCCGTCCAGGACCGAGAAGTTCAGCACACCGTTGATCGCCGCCTTCTGCCCGGAAGTGCCCGAGGCTTCGTTTGGCCGGCGAGGGGTGTTGAGCCAGACATCCACACCCTGGATCAGGTAGCGCGCCAGGTTCATATCATACCCTTCGAGGAAGACCAGCCGCCCGCCGCTCTCGGAGCGCTTGACTATGCGGTAGACTTCCTGGATCAGCATTTTCCCGCCTTCGTGGTCAGGATGTGATTTTCCGGCAAAAATTATCTGCACCGGCATCCCGGGCCTGTTAATGATGCGGGTCAGCCGCTCCACATCGCTGAGGATCAGGTTGGCGCGCTTGTACGGGGCAAAGCGGCGGGCAAAACCGATCGTCAGGGCATAGGGGTTCAGCATCACGCCGGAGGCCAGCACCTGCACCGGGCGTGAATCTCCTCGCAGCCACTGGCGCCGCGCGTACTCACGCACATAGGCAACCAGCTTGCGCTTCAAGTGCTGGCGCACCGCCCAGAGCTGATCGTCGGGAATGTTATTCACCAGGTCCCACAGTTCGGCTTCATCCACGTGCTCGGCCCAATCGGGGCCCAGGTAGCGTGCGTACAGGTGGTTCAATCTGCGCGCCAGCCAGGTGCCCGGATGGATACCGTTGGTGATATAGGAGATGGGAACGTCTTCCTCGCGCCGGTCAGGCCACAGGAAGTTCCACATCCGCCGGGTAATCTGGCCGTGCAGCTCGGAAACCGCATTCCGTCCTCTGGACAGGCGCAGCGCCAGCACCGGCATGCTGAAGGTGTCTCCCCAGGAGATTGTATGCCGGGCCAGATCCACAAACCCTTCCCGGGTCAGGCCCAGCTCAGGCCACATGTGCGAGAAATATTTATCCACCAGCCACAGCGGAAATTCATCGTTGCCGGCAGGCACCGGGGTGTGCGTGGTGAAAATATTGGAAGCGCGCACCTGCTCCATGGCAGCTTCAAGGGCGACCCCGTTGTTCACCAGCTCACGAATCCGCTCCAGCACCAGGAAGGCCGAATGGCCTTCGTTCATATGGAAGACGTCCGGGTTGTAACCCATCAACCGCAGGGCGCGCAGCCCGCCGATCCCCAGCAGGATCTCCTGCGAAATGCGCACGTCCAGATCGCTAGAATACAGGCGGGAGGAGAGCGCCCGGTCACCCGGGGAGTTTTCCTCCACATTGGTGTCCAGCAGGT
>JAEWYL010000272.1 GCA_023395675.1 Chloroflexota bacterium
AAAAACTCCTCTCCGCAAGCGGAGAGGAGTGTATTTTGTTTTTTGCTGTAAAAAATCAGGCAGTGGGCATGGTTACGTTGGCAGCCTGGAGCCCTTTGGGGCCGTTCTCGATGCTGAACTCAACCTGCTGCCCTTCCTGCAAGGTGCGATAGCCCTCCATCTGAATCGCCGAAAAGTGGACAAATACGTCCGGGCCGCCCTGCCGTTCAATGAAGCCGTAACCTTTGCTCGCATTGAACCACTTGACCGTGCCAATAACACGTTCGCTCATTGTTTTACTTCTCCTTACATGGTACTAAAAAATGGTTTCGAATCTCCGGCGATCACGCGCGCCCCGGGCCCGTGGGAGGGCCAGACACTAAAAAAACCGGTCTGGACAGGCACTTCTCTGTCCGAACCGGTCTCCCATCGAAATCCAGCGGAAACACACGTGCCACCTTGCAGAGGGGAGTTTATCAGAGAAGAAGCTTTCCGTCAAGATATGGACATTATTTTATGTCACCCTTGCCGCCCCGGCAATACCTGTTTTCTGGGGGCCTGCGCCTCAGAGCCGCCCGCTCCGGCCCGTAAAACGCTGCGCGCACCCGGAGCTTCAAACGCCCCGTTCGGTGGTAAGATTGTGTTCTGTCACCTTTTAGCCAATTATTTATGAAAGGATGAGCTGTATGCTGCGCATCGAATCATTACTCTCCGCCCGGTTGTTCCTGCGCCCGCAGGTGGCCGGCAACCGGGTCTTTTTTGAAAGTAATCTCTCCGGGCGGATCAGTCTGTACGCCATGGACTACGGCGGCAGCGTGCCCGAGCCCCTGCTCCCCCCGCACATCTCCCTCCAGAACCCGGATCTGATCGGCGGGGATCCGTTTTTCGTCTTCCCGAAGCTGGACAAAATCCTGGTCATGCTGGACCGGGACGGGGACGAGAACTACCAGCCCATGCTGATTCCGGTGAGCGGCGGCTTCCCCGAGCCCGCCTTCGACAATTTCTTCGCCGAATACCGGGTGCACGCCGGCCACTGCGATATCGAGAAGAATATCGTCTATTTTCTGGCCGAATCGCGCAAAGAGGCCCTCAACCTGACCTTCCAGGGCAACCTGGAGACGGGCGAGCTGGTCAAGCTCGGCGAGAGCGTCTGGGGCTACTTCCCGGACGGCGTGGCGGACGATCACAGCCAGGCGATCCTGGCGGAGGGCTACACCGTGGGCGACTCGGTGCTCTTCCACTGGCAGAAAGGCCAGGAGCCGCAGCCCCTCTACGGGACCCCGCTGGACCGGCGCCAGCCGGGCGAGGAGGTCCCGCTCACGGCTTTCTTCGCCTCCCATTTTGTGAACGGCGACCGGGGCGTGCTGCTGGGGACGGCCCTGTTCGAGGACACTTACGGGCCGGGTTATATTGACCTCGAAAACCCCGCGGAGGTGAAGCCGGTGACGCTCAGCGGCGCGGTGCATTCCGGCGCCGGCGAGTTCGATGGGCTGAGACACCTGAAAGAGAACGCCTACCTGGTGAGCTTCAATATTGACGGGGTCTCCTGGGCCTACGAAGCCGAGTTCGACCCCTCCGGCCTGCAGCTGAAGCTGGGGAAGGTGATCGTCGGGCAGGGCGCGCTCTCAAACGGTATGCTCGAATCGATCTACTACGAAAAGGAGTGCGACCGCTACTCCCTGTCCTTCTCCACCGCCACCTCCCCCACCCAGATTTACACCGTGGAGGGCGCGGAGCGGCAGCAGGTAGTACGCCACACCAACGAGCGCGTCCTGGGCATCCCCCAGGAATGGCTCTCGCCCGGGGAGGACGCCTCCTTCGTCTCGCACGACGGGCTGCGCGTCTCCGCCCGCCTGTACCTGCCGGCAGAGGCCCTGGGCTTCAAAGGCCCCCGGCCCCTGGTCTATTACGTCCACGGGGGCCCGCAGGGTCAGGAGCGCCCGGACTTCGCCTGGTTTTCGATGCCCCTGATCCAGTTCCTGACCCTGAACGGGTTCGCCGTCTTCGTCCCCAACGTGCGCGGCAGCACCGGCTACGGCCTGAGCTACACCAAGCAGGTGGACCGGGACTGGGGCGGGCAGGACCGGCTGGACCACGTGCACGCCATGACCCGGGTGCTGCCCAACGACCCGCGCCTGGACGTCTCCCGCGCCGCGGTGGTGGGCCGCTCTTACGGCGGCTATATGACCCTCACCCTGGCGGGACGCCATCCGGAGCTTTGGAAGGCGGCGGTGGATATGTTCGGCCCCTACGACCTGCTGACCTTCATGGACCGCATCCCCGAGACCTGGAAACCCTATTTCGCCGTGGCGGTCGGGGACCCCGAGAAGGATCACGATTTGCTGGTCGAGCGCTCCCCCCGCACCTACCTGCACCAGCTCGCCTGCCCGATGCTGGTGATCCAGGGGAAGAACGACCCGCGCGTGGTGGAACGGGAATCCCGCGACGTGGTGGAATCCCTGCGGTCGGAGGGGAAGGATATCGATTACCTGATGTTCGAGAACGAAGGGCACGACGTGCTCAAGTTCGAGAACCGGGTGACCTGCTACAACGCCATCACCGATTACTTCAAGAAGCATCTGAACCCCTGATACAGGCATCGTAATTGGGGAGGCCTGCGGCGCTGCCGCCCGCCTCCCCAATATCCCGAGACTAACCCAAAAGGCTGCCATTTCTCGCATGGAGAATCTTCAAGAAAAGACCCACGCCCAACCGGGCGACCTGGCCCAACTGGTGAGCCCGACCAATAAGAACTTCACCCTCCGGCTGGCGCCGGGGGGCCAGCTCCAGACCCACCGCGGGGTCGTCAATCACGATGACCTGATCGGCAGGCCCTGGGGCAGCATGGTGTACAGCCACAAGGGCAGCTCGTATTTCATGCTGCAGCCCGGGCTGGCCGACCTGCTCCAGGGGACCAAGCGCAACACGCAGATCATGTACCCGAAGGACGTGGGCTACCTGCTGGTGGCGCTCAATATCGGGCAGGGGCAGCAGGTGATCGAGGCCGGCACGGGTTCCGGCTCGCTGACCACTGCCCTGGCCTGGGGCGTGGGCTCGGAGGGGAAGGTGATCTCTTACGAAGCGCGCCCCGAGATGCAGAACCTGGCCCGCAAAAACCTGGAGCGGGTGGGCCTGGACGGGCGCGTGGAGTTCAAGCTGCGGGATATCGCCGCGGGCTTTGACGAGGTCGGGGTGGACGCGCTCTTCCTGGACGTCCCCAACCCTTACGACTACATGCGCCAGGTGCGCCAGGCTCTGAAGCCGGGCGGATTTTTCGGCAGCCTCCTGCCCACCGTCAACCAGGTCAGCCGCCTGCTGATCGCCCTGCGCCAGGAGAATTTCGCCTTTATCGACGTGCTGGAAGTCCTGCTGCGCCACTACAAACCGGTCTCCGACCGCCTGCGGCCCACCGACCGCATGGTGGCCCACACGGGCTTCCTGATCTTCGCCCGCCCCATCCTGCCGGGAGAGAACGCCCCCGTCGAGGCCGGTGTGGAAGCGGAGGAGGAGCGGCTCCTGGAGGAGCGCCTCGATTTCAACGATGACCCTGAAGGTCTCGAAGGCCTTTAGTACCCTCCGAAAAATATTGTATGGAGGTTGAGATGGGGGGCTGCGCCCCCCATCTCAACATAAAATATATTTTCAGGATAGGTTCTCAGGGTCTCCATTCCCAGCCCAGATTTCACTCGTTTACGGGAAAGACGCCCGGCCTGGATGCCCGATTTTCATGACCTGACGGAAGAAGAGATCACCCACCGGTTGAAAAAGGCCGGAGAGCAGCCCCTGGATAGCGCCCGGGAGAGTCTTTTTCCGTCTGAGATGTGGACCGAGCCGCCCCGCCCGGCGGCGGTCCTGATCCCCCTGTTGAAACACAATGGATTCTGGCAGATCCTCTACACCCGCCGCACGCCGACCCTGGCGGAACACAGCGGGCAGGTGGCCTTCCCCGGCGGCAGGGCCGACCTGGACGACCCGGACCCGGAGACCACCGCCCTGCGCGAGGCGCAGGAGGAGATCGGCCTGAACCCGGCGGACGTGCGCCTGCTGGGCCGCATGCAGGCGCTGCAGACCATCAGCAACTACCGCGTCACCCCGGTGGTGGGGCGCATCCCCTGGCCCTATCCCTTCCGCCTGGCGGGCGAGGAGGTGAGCCGCATCTTCACCATCCCCCTGGCCTGGCTGGCGGACCCGCAGAACTGGGAGGAGCGCCAGCGCCCGCTCCCCGCCCCCTATGCGCCGGTCAGCGTCATCTACTTCCGCCTCTACGACGGCGAGCTGCTCTGGGGCATCAGCGCCGCCCTCACCGTGCAGCTGCTGACCCTGCTGCTGGCCTGAGCCTGAAAACGGTTTGAGCCTGGAATCAAAAATGCCCGGCGCGGCGCGCCGGGCATTTCGTTTCCCTGTTCTGGAGCTAGAACTCTT
Source organism: Chloroflexota bacterium (assembly GCA_023395675.1). Taxonomy (GTDB): domain Bacteria; phylum Chloroflexota; class Anaerolineae; order Anaerolineales; family UBA4823; genus JAEWYL01. The sequence goes on from JAEWYL010000272.1 coordinate 4,402, forward strand.
CTTCTTCCTTCTTGCCGCGCTCCATCACCTCGGGCTCTTCTTCGCCCTCGGCTTCCTCGGCTTCCTCAACCTCTTCCACCTGAGGCGTGGTCACGACCGCCACGATTTCCTCGACCGGCGTGAGGATCTGCACGCCCGCGGGCACCACCAGGTCGCCCACGGTGATCGAATCGCCGAATTTCTCCAGGGTGGAGATATTGACGGTGAAGCGCTCGGGGAGGTCGCCCGGCAGCGATTCGACTTCCAGCTGCTCCAGGCTGGTCATGAGGATACCGTTCAGGTCTTCCACAGCCGGCGATTCACCCTCGAAAGCGATCGGCACGGTGGCGCGCAGCTTTTCGGTCATGGACACAGCCATGAGATCCAGGTGGATCAGCTCGCCGCGCACCGGGTGGCGCTGCTTTTCGCGCACCAGGACGGTGTGCTTCTTGCCGTCCACCTTGACGGTAATCAACTGCGAGGGGCTGATACCCGCCAGCGTGCGGCTGGCCTCGCGCAGGTTCAGGGTGATCGCCACCGGTTCCGTGCTGCGGCCGTAGATGACCGCGGGCAGCTCGCCCTGGCGGCGCAGGGCTTTTACCTGCTTCCCGATCACCGAACGCGGTTTTGCATTTAAAACAATCTCTTCCATTTCTTTCCTTCCTTTGGGCGCCTCTCACCTTGCAGGCTCTTTCGCCTGGCCAGGTTACCTTCGCCCTGCGGGATTAAAATCCGGCTGTTGCCGGTGAACATTGGAACAACCGGGGCGTTTGACCCGGCTAGTTCTTGCGTCTGAAAAGGAGCCGCCCCGCCAGGAGAGCCAGCCCCAGGCCCGCTCCGGCCGCCAGCCCGAGCAGAACAGCCCCCTGTTCGTTCAGGACGGTCTCGACCGGCCCTTCGACCTTTTCCGCAATCAGCAGGCCGGTGCGGAGGCTCCCCGCCTGGACCTGCCCGGCCACCATCACGCCGGCCGAGGACTGCTCCATCTCTGCGGAGGAAGTCACCAGAACGGCCGCAGCGCCCTGGTGCAGTTCGGCGTTCTCGCTCTGCACCATGCCCACCGCCCCCTGGGTCACTTCGAGTTGAGCGGCGCCGGCGGTGAGGACGGCGCTGTTGGTGATGCGGGCAGCCTGGGCGTCAATCCGATTGGCTGCGCTCTGGCGCAGATCCACCTCGGAGGCGTTGATGACCGCTGCGCTGCTGTTCAGCATGCGCACCAGTTCGGCCTCCACCTGTTCTACCCGGGTATCCGTCAGGTTCAGAGCCTCCGGCCCGGTTTCTTCAACTACCTGCTGGCTGTCATCCGCCATGAGCTGCCTCCTCAAAAAAAGGCCGCCTCCGGGAAATGGGGGCGACGCGGGACCACGGGCTGAATTGTAGCCGTCTTGATCTTATTCGTCAATAGCTGCACCGCGGCCGCGCGCGCGGTTCACCCACCCATTTACGGGATAAGGCTGATAATCTGTGGTTTTGGGCGGCGAGGTCGCCTAAAACCACAGATCATCTTCCCAAAATTCCTGATCCTGAGCGGAAGGTAAATGGTTCCAGGGGCGATATAATCACCCTGTGAGCGCGCGCGGCGACCCCTATTACAGCATCCAGACCTTCGAGGCGAGCGTGGCCGGCGCCGCCGTGGCCTTCTGCTCCAAGCCGGGGCTGCCCAACTGGCGGGAGGTCCGGCCCGCCGAGCACCTGCTGGCGGAGCACTGCGCCTTGCCGCCGGGCGGGCGGCTGCTCCTGCTGGGGTGCCGCCACGGCGCGCTGGCCGCGGCGCTCAGCGGGCGCCTCTCCGCCTCCGCATTCTGGATCAGCGACCACAGCTCGATCGCGCTGGACCTGTGCAGGCGCACCCTGGCGCTGAAGGGGGACCCCGCGGTGCGCATTGTCTCGCCCCTGGAGCCGGAAGGTGTTGCCCCCGGCTCACTGGATACCGCCCTGGTCCAGCTTCCCAAGGGCCGCGACCTGGCCCGCCGCTGGCTGCTGCAGGCGCACCGCGCCCTGCGCCCCGGCGGGCTGCTCTTCCTGGCAGGGGCGAACGACGAGGGCGTCCAGCCCGCCATCCGGGACGGGAAAGAGCTGTTCTGCGGGGCCGCGGTCCTGGACTACAAGAAAGGCAGCCGCATCGCCCGCTTCCAGAAGCCGGAGGCCGCCGCGGGGGCGGAGCCCGCCCTCCCCGCTTGGGCGGGCCAGCCCGGGATTGCCCCCGGTTCCTGGATCGAATTCATCGCGCATACCCCTTTTGGGGAGTTCGACCTGCGCAGCCTGCCCGGAGTCTTCTCCCACGACCGGCTGGACCCGGGGAGCGGCCTCCTGCTGCAGGTTTTGGCCCGCACCCCCGCCGCGGGCCGGGTGCTGGACCTGGGCTGCGGGACCGGAGTCCTGGGGCTGGCAGCCGCCCGGCAGGGGGCGCGGGCGGCGGACCTGGTGGACGACAACCTGCTCGCCGTCCTGGCCGCCCGGGAAAACGCCCGCCGGCTGGGCCTCCCCCAGGCGCGCGTGCTCCCGGGAGACGGGACCGCGCCGGTCGAGAACCGGGAGTACGACCTGGTGCTCTCCAACCCGCCCTTCCACGCCGGGAAGGGCGTGGATTACCGGGCGGCGCACGCTTTTATCGCCGGCGCCCGGCGCGTGCTGGCTCCCGGGGGCAGGCTGGTGCTGGTCGCCAACCGCTTCATCCGCTACGACCGGCTGCTGCGCGAGGTCTTCCAGCAGGT
>JAEWYL010000282.1 GCA_023395675.1 Chloroflexota bacterium
CCCCTGAGCGTCCTGCTGCTTCTGGGGCAGTTTGCCTGGGAAAACCGGGCCGCCGGCCGCGACCGCGCGCGCCAGGGGGAGCCCGGCGCGCCCGGTGAGGGTTTCGAGCCCAGCCTCCCCGCGGAGGCGCGGGGCGCGGCGGCCACTGCCCTGGGGCAGGGGGAGAGGTCCGGGAGCCAGCCCGCCCCGGCGGCGCAGGAGGAAACCGGCGCCGGGGGCGATAGAGCCCTTCCCAACCTGGCTTTTCCGCGCGCCACGCCTGCTCCCGACCTCTCCGCTCGCAGCGGAGAGGTCGCCGCGCCCACGGCGGCAGGGGCAGGCGGGCGGCGCGCGGCGGGACAGGCGGGTGAGGCGGAGCCCCAGGCGGCCCTCAGGGAGCTCCCCCTTCCGGACGGGCTCTCGGCCGGCGTGCTGGACGCCTCCCCGATTCGGAGGCTGGTGATCCCGGCCCTGGAGCTGGACGTCGAAGTGGTGGAAGCCCCCTTCGTGGAGCGCACCTGGGATATCAGCGAGCTGGGCGGCAAGGTCGCCTGGCTGACCGGCACCGCCTGGCCGAGCCAGATGGGGAACACGGCCCTGGCAGGGCATATCACCGCCCGGCGCATCGGCGAGGGTCCTTTCCGCTACCTGCACCGCCTGAAAGAAGGGGACCCGGTCTACGTCTACACCGGCGAGTACCTCTATACCTACCGGGTGCGGGAGCAGGTAGTGGTAAAAATCGAGGACGTGCACGTGCTGGCGCCCACCGGCAGCCCGCAGCTCACCCTGCTGACCTGCACGAATTGGGATGAGAAGCTCTCCACCTATCTGAGCCGGAGGGTGGTGTTTGCCGACCTGGTGCGTACGGCGCCCGTCCTTGCAGGCCGGTAAGCGGCCGCGTGCCGGGGCGCTCCCAGAACGGCAGAAGCTGTGCAGCCGGTTGAACCCTGCGGGTGTGCGGGCGAAGCAGCCCGGCGCTCGCATTTCCCCATCACTGCAAGCCTGTGATGGTCGAAAATCCCCCATCCCGTCCGGTGGCTGCGGCGGCGCAGCCGGTTAAGGCTGCCGCCCGCGGCCATAAACTTCGTATAGGTTAAGCATAATTTATGGAACAGAAACCCTCCCCGAAATGGCTGCGCAGCCTGCTCGTGCTTGTCATCCTGTCTGGCCTGATCGCCCCCGCTCCGTGGAGCGCAGCCTCCCCGGCTCAAGCGGCGGGCAGCCTGGAGTTCGAATGGACCGCCCCCGCCCTGGAGTTCCACCCCCAGCCGGACGGGACCAGCCTGCTGGAGGCGCCGGGATATGAGCGCCTGGCGCGCCCCGGAAGCCCCCAGCTTCCTTACAAGACTGTCCTGGCGGCAGTGCCGCCCGGGGCCGAGCCGCGGCTGGAGTTCCTCGAACTGCAGGAAAGCGATCTGGCGCTGCCCGCGCCCCTGGCTGCGGCGCCATTTCCGCAAGGCGTGCTGCGGGGGCAGGATGGGCAGGTTCTGGGCGGCGCGTTTGGCGCCGCCATTGACGGCGGCGTCGAGGGCGAGGGGGCCGGGCCGGCCCTCTCGCCGGAGGAGTTCAGCGCTCCGGTGGTGCTGGAGCCGGTTGGGGTGCTGCGCGGCGTGCGCCTGGTACGGCTGGTGTACTTCCCCGCCCGCCCCCAGGGGAGCGGCCTGAAGCTGGCTGAGCGGGTGCGAGTGCGCCTGCATTTTGACGGGGCAGGGTCCGGCCCGGTCCGGGCTCCGGAGGCCTTCGCCGGAGAGCTGCTGCGCGGGGCGGTGGCGAACCCCGCGGACCTGGCTGCCGCCCTGCAGCCGCAGGCGGAAACGCCTCAGCCGCAGGCGGCCGCCGCCGGGGAAACGGCGCTGATCGAAGTGGCGGCGGAGGGCCTGACCTCCATCACCTATGAGGCCCTGACCTCCGCCGGTTTTTCGCTGGGAGCGGCCTCGCTCGCCAGCCTGCAGCTCTCCCGCGCGGGCGTGGAAGTCCCCTTCGAGGTGGATGGAGACGGCGACGACCGCCTGGAGGCCGGGGAGCGGCTGCTCTTCTACGCCTCTCCGCGCTTCAGCCGCTACGCGGCCTTCGATGTTTATTATCTGACCCAGGGCGGAGCCTCCCGGCGGCAGATGGGAACCCGCGCGGCCCTCAGCGGCAGCCCGCCGGCGGGGAGCGTGCGCATGCAGGCCGTGTTCGAGCAAAACCGCATTTACACGCCGGACTGCTACTGCGCCCCGATCCCGGCCGGACGTGACGGCGACCGCTGGGTGTGGGAGGAGCTCCGCCTTCCCGAGCGCCCGCAGTTCTCCCTGACCTTCGACCTGCCCGAGGCCGGCGGTCCCGGAGCAGCCCGGCTGACCGCCTGGCTGATCGGGTTCACGGACCTGCCCGCCTCTCCCGATCACCTGGTGGTGTTCGATCTGAACGGGCAGCGCCTGGGCCAGGCGCAGTGGAATGGGAAAAAAGCTCAGGAGGTCTCGCTGGAGGTGCCCTCCGGGCTGCTGCGGAGCGCCGGGAACGAGCTGCTGCTGCGCCTGCCCGGCCTGGCGGGGGTCAGCCTGGAAGGGGTGTGGCTGGACGCGCTGCGGGTGGAGTTTAACCGCAGCAGCGCCGCCTCCGGAGGCGCGTTCCGCTTTGCGGGCGCGGACCAGCCCCGCAGCTACACCTTGCGCCTGGACACGGTGGCAGGATTACGCGTGTACGATATTACAGACCCGGACCGCCCCGTCCGCCTGCTGAACCCGGGCGTGAACGGGACGCAGGTCTCCATCAGCGACGCCCCCGGGCAGGGCGGGCGGCGTTATTGGGCCGGCGCGCAGGCTGTGGCGCCGGCGCGCCTGCGCCTGCCCCTGGGGCTGCCCGGAAACCTGCAGGGCGGGGACTACCTGGTGATCGCCCCCGCGGCTTTCCACGCCGCCCTGCAGCCTCTGCTCGAGCTGCGCCGGGCCCAGGGGCTGGATGCCCGTCTGGTGGACGTGCAGGCCGTTTACGACGCGTTTGGCGGGCGCCCGGAGCCGGAGGCCGTCCGCGACTTTCTCGAGCTGGCCTACAGCACCTGGTCGCCCCGGCCCGCCTACGTCCTGCTGGCGGGGGACGGAACCTACGACCCGAAACGCTATCTCCCCAGCTCTGCGGAGACTTTCATCCCCCCGTACCTGGCAGACAGCGACCCCTGGGCGGGGGAGACGGCCGCCGACAACCGCTACGTCACCCTGGAGGGGGACGACCTGCTGCCGGAAATGCTCATCGGCAGGCTGCCGGTGAATTCTGCGCAGGAGACTGCGGCGGTGGTGGCGAAGATCCTGGCTTATGAGAACGGGGGCGACGGGCAGCGCTGGAAAAGCCGGGCGCTCTACGTGGCGGACGACGAGGACGCCAGCGGGGCCTTTGCTGCACTTTCCGAGCGCCTGGCGCGCACCGGATTTGCCCGCTCGATGTTTCCCTCCCGGCTGTACTACCAGAGCGGAGGGGCGGTAGAGCAGATGCGCCAGGCGCTCTTCGATGCCTGGCACGAGGGGGCGGGCCTGCTTTTCTACAACGGGCACTCCTCGATCCACCAGTGGGCGGCGGAGGCCTTTATCCATCTGAACGACGCCGGCTCGCTGGCGAACGCCGAGCGCCTGCCCGTGGTGCTGGAGCTGACCTGCTTCACCGGCTCCTTCCAGGTGCCGGGCTTCCGCACCCTGGACGAGGCCCTGGTGGCCCAGGCAGCCGGAGGCGCGGCCGCCGTCTGGGGCCCCACCGGGTTGGGGATCTCAACCGGGCACAGCTATCTGGCGGAGGGTTTCCTGAACCGGCTCGCCCCGGATGGGCGGGCGACGCTTGGAGAAGCCGCCCTGGCGGGGAAGGTGAACCTGGCTGCGGTGGGCATCCACCAGGACCTGCTGGATACGTACACGATTTTGGGGGATCCGGCCCTCTCGCTGCGGTTCGAGCCGGTGGAGATCCACACCCTGTACCTCTCCGGGGCCTTCCGGCGTTAAACTATCCTCTCTTTCATCGCTTAAAAAGTAAGGGGCTGACTCAAAAGTTAAGCGAGTCAGCCCTTTTGTTGTCAAAAAAGACAAAAAGGAACAAGGAAAATAAAAACTGGCGGTTAGCTGACCGCCAGTTTGGCCATATTCTGGGCAATGCAGAGC
>JAEWYL010000307.1 GCA_023395675.1 Chloroflexota bacterium
GCCCCTGGTCGATCTCGTTTCAATCCCTCAAGCGGGATGGTTGCTTCTCAAGCCTTGCCGTCCTGGATGTAATCCCCGTTGACATTTGTTTCAATCCCTCAAGCGGGATGGTTGCTTCTCAAGCACGGGAGAAGCTCCCGGTGCTCGATTTTCGTTATGTTTCAATCCCTCAAGCGGGATGGTTGCTTCTCAAGCCTGTTCGAGCATCCCCTGAACCAGATCCCCGGTATGTTTCAATCCCTCAAGCGGGATGGTTGCTTCTCAAGCAAACCGATCTGGAAGTCCTGGAGGCCACGGTCAAGTTTCAATCCCTCAAGCGGGATGGTTGCTTCTCAAGCCTGTATCAAGGGCGCCCCCGAAACGTGATAGATATGTTTCAATCCCTCAAGCGGGATGGTTGCTTCTCAAGCGGCGCTCGCTTCCCCGTTCATTATCCCCCACTTTGCCGCTCATTACAAGGTTTTTTGGCCATGCTGCACCTTAAAATCCTGTTTTCTGGCCTGCCTGTCCCCACCCCGGGCGGTTTTTCCGCCGCCAGGCATTCGCCGGCGAGAGGCAGGGCCGGATTGCCTGCTGTTTCCACCCGGGTTTGCCGGCAGCCGTAGATATGGGTGCAGCAGCCCGCATCTGCCCACCTGTGGCAGGTCCAGCCTGCGAGCGGCTTCGCTATCAGGCGCCGGCGCCGCGCCGCTCGCAGGCTTTCCGGCGGCGAAACTAGACCAGGTATAACTGCGGTTCTTGAGGTGGGGGTGAGCCAACCGTCTCGATCCCTCTCCGGCAGGCAATGCACAGGGGATAAAACCGGATGCTGTCTTGCTCCGGGTTCAGCAACTTTTCGAGCTTGCTTTGGAGCAGAACCAGTTCTTTGTCGTTCAGGAACAGTTCGAACAGGCTGTATTGCGTCCACTGCCCGAACCCCGAAAGCACTTTGTGTACCTTGGCCCGGCGCTTATCGGAGGGGATATCGTAAGCCACCACGTAAAAGGTAGTTTGCCCCATTTCTGTCCAGGGCAGGCTCAACGGATTCGAAACGAGGGGTACGCCGGGATCTCGCCGCTCAAGGTTTTCGCCAGCAGGCGAGCTTGCAGCTCGATGCACCGCCGGTAGGTGGCTTTATACCCAAACTTCGGGTGCTCGATCTCGGCGCTCAGGCGCTCTTCGAATTTCGTCAAGAAAGTGCGCCGGGGGGCGTCTTTGAGCCGGTAGCCGCCCAATTCCTCGTTGAAGTCGGCTGCGGTCAGGATGCGGTTGTTGACCAGGGTCAGGACGACCGAGTCCACCACCGGACCTCGGAATTCCTCCATCAGGTCCAAAGATAAGGCCGGTTTGCTGTATTGAGAGGAGTGCAGGTAGCCGACGTACGGGTCCAGGCCGGCAGTTTGCAGCGCGGCGCTGCACTGGTGGAGCAGTAGAGTGTAGCCGTAAGAGAGCAGCGCGTTGACCGGGTCGCGCGGGGGGCGGCGAGTGCGGGTCTCGAACTTGAGGTCCACACCGGCGCGCAGCAGCCGGCCAAAGACGCCGAAATAGTGAGCGCTTCCGGCGCCCTCCAGGCCCTGAAGCGCGCCCCAACTGGTGCCGGCCTGCGGCCGGCTGGGATCGGCCGGAGGCGCGCCGTCGCTCACCAGGCCGAGCACCCTGGGAAAGAGCTGGTGGATGGCCTCAGCAGCATCGGACACCGCCTCGTCTTTCAGCTTCCGGTTCGTGCGCAAGAGCAGCGTGCGCAGGTTCGCCAGCTTGCCGTAGACGAAGCTCTTGCCCAGCTCCAGGCTGCGGAGCGGGTCATCGTGAGCCCGGTACTGGGCCAGACGCAGCAGGCTGTTTCGCCCGGCGGCCGGGGCCAGGCGGCCGCGATACCCGCCAAATGTGTCGAGAAAGGTAACCTCGACCCGCTGCTCCAGCAAGGCCGCCAGGGCGGGCGAAGTCAGCGTACTGTCTCCCACGATCACCACCTGGTCCACTTTGATCAGCGGGATGGTCACTTTGCGCGCCTCGCCCCTGGTTTTCTCATCCTTGGGCAAGTTGATAACCAGGGTATCGCCATCTTTCTTGACGATGGAATACGGTTGGGTGACATACAGCGTTGTCATACTGGTTCTCCTTCCCCCTCCTGTGACCGGCGCGACCGGCGCTTGCCGGGTATGCGCTGCGGCACAACACCCAGGATTTGCTTCACTTCCGCCGGCAGGCAAACCGGCTGGAGGCTGCAATCCGGGCATTTAGCCGCATTTTCGACCGGCGGGGGAAGGCGGCCGGAGGCGGCCAGATCTCTGGCCCGGACGATGGCCGCCTCCGTCTTCTGTCGCAGCTCGGGCGTAAACAAGACCGCCTCCCGCCGGCGCGAACCGAAGTAGTAGATGTAACCTCCCTCAATCCTCAGGCCCAGGCGCTCCTCAAGGCACAGGGCCTGAGCACAGAGCTGGAGATGATCGTTCAGCCAGCGGCCCATCCGGCCTTTTTTATATTCGATAGGGGTTAAGACGCCGGCCGGGGAGCCGCCTTCACCCTGCACCTCGATAACGTCTGCAGTTCCGGCGATCCCCAGGCGATCCGACCACAGGTACACCCGGCGATGGACCACTTTCTCCCCCTCTCGACCAGCGCCCGGGGTGTGGGCGTTGGCGTGGCGCAGGCTGCCCTCCAGCACGTGGACGTTGATCTCCATCTCACCCAGCACGTGCATCAGGTAAAAGCGGCGCGGGCAGTACTCCAACTGGTTCAGCGTCGAGATAGGCAGGTAGTCAGGGGGTTCCGTCGTCACGGTGTAATCTCCGGCACTGTCCCATGCCCTGGGTCGTCTTTCCGCCCACCCCCGCGTAGAAGGCGAAGTCGGCCAGGGCGGCTAAGAGGGTGCGCTCGTCTTCTGCCAGGGAACGCAGGTCGTAAGCGCAGCGACCGGTAAAACCTTTGTAGACGTGGCCTCGCCAGTGGGCCGTCTGCGTGCTGAGGTCGTAGTCACTGATCCGCGCCCCGGCGGCCAGGTCTTCCACGTAATCGGCATCCAGCTCCGGCGAGACAAACGCCCGCCAGACCCGGGCCAGGCTGGCGCCAAAAACCAGGTGGGGGACGGGGAAGAGCTCGTTATGGGAGCCCAGACCGGGGAGCGAGCCGGTATGGAAAGCGGTGGGCGAAAGGAACTCCAGGACCAGCCGCCCGGCCGGAGCGGCGCGTGCGACCAGGTTACCGGCGTCCGCGTACCCGGCCAGGGGGTGCGCCTCGGGGGTGGTGAGAACTTCAGAGACCGCGAATTCCACCGGGCCGAGTTGCAACCTCGGCCGGGCGCCGGCCTGGATAAAACGCTGGATGAAGGTGGCGAAGATCTCCTCACCCAACGTGGTGACGCGCAGCCAGGTTTCCCAACCCGGCCGCACCTCGATCTCCCGACCTTTACGGGCGGACATACCGCCCAGGGCGCTGATGGTAAAAGGCTTGCGCCCGTTCCAGGCGTGCAGGGCCGCGGCCAGATCCGGGTCCACCTGGCCGATCAGTTTGTAGAAAGCGGCGTTCGCCCATTGGCCGGGATCCTGGCTCAGCCGGCCGGGGCTGAGGGCGTGGAGCTTGATGACGGAGGCGTAAAGCGCAGTCATGGGGTTAGGCGGTCACGCAGGAGGCGGAAAGTTGTAGCGCATGCCGGCGGGCAGGCGGAAATCCCTCTCCCCGACCCTGGCTTTCAGCCAGCGGCCCTCCACCCTGGCGTGATCCACCAGGCTGGAGGGCGGCATCGAGATCAGGTCGTAGACGCGCAGGTTTCCGGGAACGTCCAGAGGGTTCAACGGAAGGCTGGCGGTCTCCTCAGCTTGAAGGATTTCGGACAGCTCCACCTCGGCCAGGCATTCCACCCGGGCCTTGCTGAGCCACAGCCCCATGCGGACCCAGCCCGGCAGGCGCAGCGGCTGAGAGCTGAGGACGGCAAACTCGAACTGGCTGCCAACCGCGATCTCCTTTGCCCGCCCATAGCTGGGCGTGTTGCGGCTGCCGGGCGCCATGCGAACGTGATAGGCGTTGTCGGCCAGCTTGAAGGTCGCCAGTTCGAATTTAAGCAGCAAACCGCGCGCCGGGGTGACGTAGACGCCCTGCTCGTTCAGGGCGGCCAGCTCTTCAGCATAGTTGGGGACCTGCTGCGCGTGAAAATAGGGCGCGCTGGCCAGACCCAGGGCATAAGTAAGGGCATAGTTGTGCAGGTACCGGCCGGTTTCATACAGCCGGCCCGCCTCGCGCGTGGCATAGAACAGATTCTCGTGAAAGGTTAATCGAAGCAGATAGAGGCGCATGGCAGCCTCCTATTTCTTCTTCGCCGGCTTCTGGATCCATGCTTTATGGTGAGCCCGACTGTCTGCAAACGCATTCTGGAGTAATTCCCGCATCCCTTCTTCCGAGGCGCCGGCCTGCGCCAGCGCGCTCTCGAGCGCGCGGAGCGGGTCGCCCATCAGCAGTTGGTCGACCACCACCACGTCTTCCCGCAGCAGCTCGGGCACGAGAGACTCCGCCGCCCTGGCCGCTTCGGCAGGTTCGACCGGATCGGGCGGTTGGATCCGGTTGGCGTCCGCCAGACAGTCGTACAGGCGCTGGGTGAAGTGCAGGTTGGAGAAGATCTCGCCATCCGTCAGGGCGACCGCCAGAAGCTGGTTTGACAGCCGGCCGGTGCGGGTGGTCTGGGCGCCGTAGCGCCGGGCGCGCTTGATATTATTCAAAGTGTATAGAAACAGGGGGAGGGTCAGGTCGCGGGCTGTGATCACCGCCGGAAAGATGACCTGAGGCGAGACGTGGTCCTGTTCATTGATCCGGCTGGTTACTTCCCCATAGCGGGTCATCGTGCCGTCCTCGTATGGGGCATTCAGGGTGAAGGCGGCGTGGCTGTGGTCGTAGCTGGTCAGCGAATAGGCAGTATCTGACAGCACCTTAGATTTTTCCGAGCCGCTGTCGCCGATGGCAAATCCGTAGCTGATACAGTCGGGGCATTGGGTGCAAAACCGGACATTGTAATCGCAGATCAGCCGGCCGGCTTCGTCCGCCTCTTTTTTATCGTCGCCGGCTTCCCCGCTCAAGAAGCCGTAGCGCCGCAGCAGCTCCCGGCCCACCAGGCGCTCGGGTGTGGTCTGCTTGCGTTTGAAGATGGCGAGACGGGTGAGCAGCTCGGACCGGCTGCTCCCGCTTTGCACCCGGGCGGTGTTCAGCTCGCCGTCGGTCTGGAACAGGGGATACGAGTCGGTCACCCGCAGCAGGATGATGTGGGCGTAGCGTCCCATCGGTTTACCCGGTACGGCTTTCAAAAACCAATCAGTCTTCAGGGGTTGCATCACAGGTCCTCCTAATAGATGGTGAATACAGGTTGGATCAGTTTGGATGAGCGCCTTGCTCAGGCCTCTGTGGTTTCTTCGGCCGCAACTTGGGCCGCTTCTTCGGCCGCCGCTTCCTTTTCTTCCCTTTCCTGGGCGGCTGCGTCCACGTAAATCACTTCGCAGGCATTCTTCAACAGGTTGAGCTGCTTGCCGCGCAGGGCGCTTTTATCCCCGCGAAATACCCGGAAGAGTAGCTCCTGTACGAAGTAAGCGGCGAAAGCGCGCATCGCCGCCTCCCGGCTCTCTCGGGTGCTGCCCGCGGGGAAGTAAGCCAGGTTGGCAATTTTGGCGCGCTCGCTGAAACTGCGCAGCTCGCCGTAGACCGCCTCCACCAGGCCTTCCGCGTCGAACAGGCGCGGGTCTGCCTCCAGCACCGCCCGGGCAGCGATGCTGACCGGGCGCAGGATGCTGTTCGAGTTATTACGCCTGGCCCGGTAGAACCGGCGATACAGGTGGGTCAACTCTTTCGCATGACTCATCTCCTTGCCTCCTGTAGATCGATCTAAATAATTCATGTAAGCGAGATACAGCCGGGCTTTGGCTGGCGGCAGTATGTCCATATTCTGCCGGCGTTGCCAGACTTTCAAATAATGGAACGCGTGCAGAGGGCTGGTGGATAGATCCCTCGCCAGGGCGGGCAAGTACTGCCAGCCATAGTCAAAACCCCCACTGCCCATCCGGCTGTTGGCGTCCACGTGGATCAGGTAGGCCGAAGTCAGCCGTTGTAATACCGGCAGCAGGCAGTCTACGTTGATCCGCGCCTGCCCGCCGGTGAGATAACCGATGGCGCTGTGAGGGCTATCCAAGAATACCGTCTCGGCAAGCTCATCCGCTTCGAGCATCAACGGCAGAGAAGCTTCGCTGGCCACCACCTTCACGTCCAGGCATAACGGGAGCAGGAGCGCCAGAAAAGCCGGGTGCACCCAGGCCTCGGCGTCTTTTGCCTTGAGACCCGGCGGGGGGACGCCCATGAAGAAGAAGGTCACCGGGTCTGTCTCCGGGAAGTGCATACGCAGGAAGCGGTCGGCCTCGGGATTAATCTCCTCCTCGAGGGTCAGCAAGAGGGGCTCCAGACGTTGAAAGATGCCCGGAGACAGGTCGAGCTGGCCCTCCTTGCCGGCCAACTGCTTGCGAAGGTCGGTGAAGCTGATACGATGCAAGCCGCTGTAGACGCGCCGCATCAGTGAGAGCGTCTCGGGCGTGAAATAGTAGGCCGGATAGAAATAAAGGTAGCGCATGCGCCGGCCTTCGAAATCGCCGCCGCTGGCCGCCGCCCGGTTCATAAAAATCTGCCGCAGCATCATCTCCATGCCGCAGATCGAGCAGATATCCCGGCGGGCGTCGGTGCTGTGCAGGGGCCGCTTGTTGCTGTACACCTGCGGTGCAAACAGCACCCCGGCCTCCTGTTGTTTATTTATTTGGTAGGCAGAAGAGCACAGCGCGCAGACTTGTTCGGTCCCCCGGCCTTTGCGCTTGGCATTGTTGTAGCGATGAAGCTCGAGCGCGAAGGCCTCACGGCTCTCGCCCGCCGCGGGGCTTCCGCCCAGGGTCAGGGTGTGGTGTACGTATTCCCGGAGATCGTCCCAACCTGAAGCGCGAGAGTGCTGGCCCAGGGGTTTGATTTCCCGCGCGGCCTCGGCCAGCCGGGAGGCCAGCCCCTCCACCCGCTCCTGCCAGGCGGACGGGTCCAGCCCCGGGTGGCGCCGTAAATACTGGCCGGCGGCGAAATACCAGTGGTAACCAACGCCCCCGGCCCGGTTATCCCTCGGCACTGCTAGAAACTCGGCCCGCAGGTCCTCCAGCCCCATCAGTTCCAGCAGCAGGCCAGCGGCGTCCCAGCCCGGCAGGCGCGCGGCGGCCGCTCTTTCGGCCAGGAAGCACCATTCGGCCATTTGGTCAACCCGCAGGTCGTCGGGCAGATCCAGGTCCACCTCCGACCCCAGCCAGGCGCCGGCTTTCATTTTCTCGAACCGCTTTCCGGCTGATGCCGATTTTCCTTCATGGATAATGGCGAAGGTAGCCCTTACGCCCAGACACACGAACTCCGGCAGATCGAAAAACAGCCAGTAGTAGTCCGCCCATTTCATCCCTTTGCCGTCGCGCTTGATCCCGGTATGTGAGCGGGCGAGGGCCTGCCCCGCAGCTTCGCGGATCCGGTTAACAGCCGCATTGACCACCGTATCGACCTCGGGGACGGAAGGCGCCAGCCGGCTGTGCTCCAGGTACACCACCCCGCTGGGGGCATAGAGCAAGGGGATACGGTATTCGCCGGACATGGCTGCCAGGGCAGCATTTTGGATGAAATTGGTGAGCAGGCCGCGGTTGTCGTTCAGGTGATGGAAGTTCAGGCGCGCCAGCCCGCCGCTGAGGGTCATCAGCGCGCTCCGCAGCGCTGGTTCAGAGGCCGAATCCTGGGGCCTGCGCGCCACGTATGCCAGCAGATCGGCCAGGCGGCTGAGTTGTTCGGCCAGATCCAGTTGGAGCGGAGACGCGGTGATCCGGGGCAGCAGGCTCAGGTTGCGCAGCGTGCTCCAGCGGATCTGGGTATTGCTGGCGATATAGATCAGGTCGTGCAGCCGCGCAGCCATCCC
>JAEWYL010000319.1 GCA_023395675.1 Chloroflexota bacterium
GCCATGGAGGCCGGGCTGGGCGGCGCCCTCTCCCTGGGCAAGCTGCTGCTGATCCCCCCGGACCGCAAGACCGCCCTGCGCGGGCGCTGCACCCTCGCCAAGCGGGCCGTCGCTTCAGACCCGCTGCCCCTCCAGGAAATTAAAGCGATCGGGAAAAAGTTGGGCGGCACCGTGAACGACGTCCTGCTCAGCACGGTCACGGCCGGCTTCCGCGCCTACCTGCTCGAACGCGGGGAGAACCTGCAGGACGCCAGCATCCGCGCCCTGGTACCGGTCTATATCCGCAATGGGAAAGAGGCGGCCGAACCCTGCGCCGGGAACGGCTTCGGCCTGGTGTACCTGGACCTGCCGGTCGGGATCGAGGACAGCGTGGAGCGCCTGAAAAAAGTGCATTCCAGTATGCTGACCATCAAGCGCTCGCCCGAGGCGGCCGTCGCCTACGGCATCCTCTACGGCCTGGGCCAGGTCCCCACCCCAATGAGCCGGCCCATCGTCGGCCTGTTCGGGCTCAAAGGCACCGCGGTGATCACCAACGTCCCCGGGCCAAAGGAAACGCTCTATTTCGCCGGCGCGCCGATCCGGCGCCTGATGTTCTGGGTGCCGCAGCCTGCCGGGCTGGCGGTGGGGGTGAGCATCATCAGCTACGCGGGCCAGGTGACGCTCGGGCTGGCCTGCGACGCCTCCGTCATCCCCGACCCCGAGCGCATTCTGCAGGCCTCGCAGGCGGATTACGAGGAGATGCGCGCCCTGGCTGCTCAGGCTGCGGATTGACGGCGGCTGGCGATATCAAAAAAGCAAGAGCGAAGCCGTCCGGCACAGAATACCGGACGGCTTCGCTCTTGCTTTTGGATCCCTCTTCCCTGTGGAAAAGGGGTAGGGCAGAAGACGGTCAAACCGCCCTGAGGGCGGCCCAACCGTCTTTCGATGCAGCTTGCGGCGGCGCCAGTGGCTAGGCGACGCTCAGCGCGCTCCCGCTCACCACGGTCTTCTCAACCGGGACGGCAGACTCTTGCTGTTCTTCCTCTTTACAGGGGTTTTCGATGGTCTTTTCCTGGTTGACGCTTGCCTGCTCTTCCTGGTTGCTCAGGCGGTGGAATTCCGCCGCCATGCGCACGCCCAGGCTGAGGTTGCCGTTCCCGAGCTGTGAAAGATATTCAACTACGTTCGGCGGAAGCGATACAGTTTTGTCCAGCACGAACTTGCCGGCGCCCGCCTTCTTGCCGTCCAGCCTGCGACGCCCGGCGCCTGGTCGTGATCCGCCATGTTTGTTTGCCATGTTCCCTTCCCTTTGCCGCTTTGGAGCCAGAATCCTGCGACTGTCTTGAATGATCCTTGGGGATTCTATGAAAGAAACGCAGATTCAGCGCTTCTGTTACCGCTGCAACCGAGAAACACAAAAAAGGTGGTTTCTTAACTTGGATAACCTGCTAGAAGCGAGTTATCCCATTATAGGTAAACTGAAAGAGTGAGTCAAGGAAAATGAAGCGATGATATCTTATAAAATCAAAAGAATTCTCTAATAATTTCCCCCCGGGTGCGTTCAGGCAGCATTTTCACCCACTGCGGTGGTTCACCCTGCCCCTCCATGGGTAATAAAAAAGAGATATGGGTGAGTTTTCGGCACTTTGTGTCGAAAAACTCACCCATATCACGGATTTCCCTCTTTCGATAAAACAAAAAGCGGTCCGGGTTTTGCCGCCCGGACCGCTTTTTGCTGCGCCTCTACTTGCCCCGGCGCTGGCGGAAGGCTTCCGTCAGCGCGGGCAGGATCTGGTACAGGTCGCCCACCACCCCGAAGCGGGCCATCTTGAAGATCGGCGCTTCCGGGTCTTTGTTAATCGCCACAATCATTTTACTGCTGCGCATCCCGGCCTGGTGCTGGATGGCGCCGGAGATGCCGCAGGCGATATACAGGTCGGGGGAGACCACTTTCCCCGTCTGGCCTACCTGGTGCTCGTAGGGGATATAACCGGCGTCCACCGCCGCCCGGCTGGCGCCCACCGCGCCCCCCAGCACGGAGGCCAGCTCGGAGACCAGCTTGAACCCCTGCTGCGCCCGCCAGATCTCGGCCTGTTTTTCATCCATACCGCCGGGCGGCGTCAGCGAGGGGTTGTTCGAGACCCCGCGCCCGCCCGAGACGATCACCCCCGCGTCCGTCAGGCTCACCCCGCCGCTGGCTTCTACCGTTTCGAGCACCCGCGTTTTAATGGCCTCCTCGCTCAAGGCCGGCTCCAGGCGCACCGCCTCGCCGCTGCGGGAGGGGTCGGCCTCCGGTTTGGAGAATGCCCGCACGCGGGTGGTGATCACCTGGGGCTTCGCCGTGGAGCGCGTCTTCGCCAGCAGCTTCCCGGCGTAAACCGGGCGGGTGGCGACCAGCTGGCCATCCTCCACTTCCAGGGCGGTCACGTCCGGCATCACGCCCCCGCCCAGGTCGAAAGCGCTCATCGCGGCCAGTTCTCGCCCGCGGCTGGTGGTCGGGAAAACCAGCACTTCCGGCGCCCCTTCCCGGGCCTGTTTCACGAACAGCTCGGCGTAGGCCTCAGCCCGGTAATCGTTCAGGCTGGGGTCATCGGCATAGAATACCTCCGCCGCGCCGTACTGGAACGCCTGGGCGGCGGTTTCCTGCGAGCCCGGGCCAAAGGACAGGACGGTCACCCCGCCCCCCAGCTTCTGCGCCAGTTCCAGGCCGGCTCCCAGGGCTTCCCAGGATGCGGGGTTCGCGTTCCCTTTGAATTGATCCACGTACACCCAAACTTTATTGTCTCCCATCATTGCCTCCCATTCGCCTCATCCGGCTGCAGTGAGAACGCCTGTGGTCAGGCGCGCTCACAGCACCCCCTCGCCCAGGATTTTATCGGCCAGTGTTTCGGCGATCTCCTGCGGTGAACTGCCGCCGATCATCTCGGTCTTGACCTCGCGGGCCGGAGGGTTCATCACCTCGGGCCAGCGCACGGCGGTCTCCGGCGCAGGGAGGCCCAGGTCGGCCAGCGACCAGACCGGGATATTTGCCTTCGAGGCTTTGCGGATGCCCATAAAGGAGGGGTAGCGCGGCTCTCCAATATCCTTCACCACGCTGATCACCACCGGCAGCTTACCTTCCACCACCTGCCGGCCCTCTTCGACCGACCGCTCCACGCAGATCGTCCCGCCTCCAGAATCCACCGAGCGGACGACGGACACCAGGCTCAGGGCGGGCCAGCCCAGGGCGCGGGCGGTCTGCGGCGCGGTGACGCCCATATCGCCGTCCACCGCCTGGCGGCCAAAAAAGGCAGCCTGCACCTCCCCGATTTTCTCGATCGCCGCCGCCAGGACCTTCGCCACCGCCTGGCTGTCGGCGCCGGCAAGCGCCGGGTCCGAGATCAGGACGGCCTCGCTGGCCCCCATCGCCAGGGCGTGCTTGAGGGCCTCTTTGGCGCTCTCATCCCCCACGCTCACCGCCACCACGTCCCCACCGGTCTCCTCTTTCTGCAGCAGGGCGGCCTCCACCGCATACTCGTCCCAGGGGTTGATCACCAGCGGCGCCTCTCCCCAGGAGACCTTCCCGTTATCCGCCGTGACCCGCGCGGCGGTATCGGGCACTTGCTTGATACATACTACACTTTTCAAGGTGTCCTCCTTATGATTTGTGGAAGGAATTGGTTTGAATTTTGTCCGCAGTTAAGCTGGCCCGGGTAATGGATCTTCCCCTGCGCGTTTTTTCTCCCCTCGCGATATATCCCCTGGTACCTGGCCGGTAAAAATACCATGCTGTTGTATGGGGCGCCCTGGCCTGTGCCAGGCCGGCGCCCCATACAACAACAGTATCAATTTCGGAAAGGTGCCTGGGAAAATTATAACTTAACAGGCCCTGAAAGGCTAGGTTCCTACCGTCCGGTCGGTAGGGAGCGGGAGGAGCTTCCGCTTAGACCGGCTCCAGCCAGGCCTCGGGCGTGTACGCCGGCAGCTCGCAGCGCAGCTCCCCGTCCTGGCGGTAGCCGAGGGCGTAACCGGCCTGCATGAGCTGGTGGATCTCGCTGGTGCCCTCGTAGATCATGGCGCCCTTGGCGTTGCGCAGGTAGCGCTCCACGTCGTACTCGTCGCTGTAGCCGTAGGCGCCGTACACCTGCACCGCCTCCGCCGCGGCCTCGAAAGAGGCGTCGGTGGCGTACCACTTCGCCAGCGAGGTCTCGCGCGTGTTGCGCAGGCCCTGGTTCTTCATCCACCCGGCGCGCAGGTAGAGCAGGCGCGCCGCCTCGTAAACCTGCACCATGCGGGCGATCTTCTGCTGCACGAGCTGGAACTTGCCGATCTCGCGCCCGAAGGCCTTCCGCACGCCGGCGTACTTCACGCTGGCCTCCATGCAGGCCCGGATCAGCCCGGTGGCGCCGGCCGCCACCGTGTAGCGCCCGTTATCGAGGCAGCTCATGGCGATCTTGAAGCCCTCGCCCTCCTCCCCGATACGGTTCTCGGCCGGGACGCGCGCCTCCTGGAAAGCCAGCCAGCCGGTCGAGCCGGCGCGCACGCCCAGCTTGCCGTGAATATCCCCCCGGCTCACCCCGGGTGTGTCCAGCTCCACCACGAAAGCGGAGAGCGCCTCGTGCGGGTCGGCGTTTTCCGGCCCGGTGCGGGCGAAAACCAGGGCGTTGTCGGCCTTGGTCGCCAGCGAAATCCACATTTTTTCGCCGTTCAGGATATACTCGCCGCCCGAGCGCCGGGCGGTGCAGACCTGCGCGGCCACGTCCGAACCTGCCCCCGATTCAGTCAGTCCGAAGCAGGCGATCTTCTCGCCCCGCGCCTGGGGGACCAGAAAGCGCTCCTTCTGCTCCTCCGTCCCCCACTGCAGCAGCCCCAGGCTGTTCAGCCCCACGTGCACCGACATCACGACCCGCAGGGTGGTGTCCACCACCTCCAGCTCTTCACAGGCCAGGCCCAGGGCGATATAGTCCAGCCCCTGGCCTCCGTAGCGCACCGGCAGGCAGATGCCCAGGATCCCGAGAGCGCCCATCTTCTCCAGGATGCCCGGGGCCATCTCCTGCCGGCGGTCGAACTCCTTGATGGTGGGGGCCGCCTCTTTCTGGGCGAAATCCCGCACCAGCGCCTGCGCCATCCGGTGTTCGTCGCTGAGGCCGAAATCCATATTTTCCTCCTTGAACGTCAGTTCGGGATAACGAAATATCACCCTTTTCCTGCACTCAGGGTCCTTTAGATTCTACAAGGGGGAAGGGTGTGTGCGGCCGGGCCGCACGCACCCTTCCCCCTTCTTTTTTCGACTGTTTATGCGCTCGATCATATTCATTATAGCGATTAAAAAGCGGCCGGACAACCGCCGGAACGCCCCAGTTCAGGGTTTTCAGAAAGGCCCCAGGCAACGGCGCACGCTGCCAGCGCCTTGCACCTGCGATAACGCATTTGTGCTGCGCCCCACCCCCCCTGACGATACCGTAAACTCGCGCCGGGCAGGGCCGGGCTATAATCTCTATTAATGAAAGCCTCCCGCCCCCTGCTCCGCCCCCTGCTGGCGCTGCTCTGCCTCGCCCTCCTGGCTGCCTGCCGGCCGGCCTCCCCCGCCGCCCCGGTGACCCCGGCCGCCGCCCCGGACCTGCCCGCCGAAGCGGAGCTGAGGCAGGCGGCGGACACGGCCTTCTCGCAGGGGGATTGGGCCGCAGCCGGAGCCGCCCTGGAAGGGCTGCTGGCGCTGCGCCCTGACGACGCCGCGAGCCGCTACCGGCTCGCCCTGCTGCTCGCCGCCGAGGACCCCGGGGCTGCCCGCGCCCCGCTGGAGCAGGCCGCCGCGCTGGACCCCGCGCTGGAGGCGCCGGCGCAGGCCCTGCTCCAGTCCCTGCGCGTCGCCGGGCGCTGCCCCGACCCCGCCTGTGCGCTGGTGGAGAGCGGGCGCGGCCTTGCCGGCCTGGAGGAATGGAGCCTGGCGGCGCGCGCCTTTGAACGCGCCGCCTCCCTCCGGCCGGATTACGCCGAGGCCTGGGCTTTCCTGGGCGAGGCCCTCCAGCACCTCCCCGCGCCCGCCGCTTCGCAGCGCGAGGCGGCCCTCACCGCCCTGATCAAAGCCCTGGAGCTGGACCCCGATTCGGTCTCCACCTACCTGCTCCTGTCGCTGTACTGGCAGCGCCAGGGCCATTACGGGCGCGGGCTGGATTACGCCCGCCAGGCGGCAGAGCTGGACCCGCTCAGCCCGGCGGCGGTGAGCGAGAGCGGCGCCTGCCTGGCTCGCACCGGCGACCTCCCCGCCGCCCTGGAGGCCTACCGGCGCGCCGCCGCGCTGGCGCCCCGCGACCCTGCCTACCTGCGCCTGCTGGCGGCTTTCACCCTGGAATACGACCACCAGGTGCGCGAGGCGGGGCTGCCCGCCGCTCGCAGGGCGGTGCTGCTCAACCCGGACGACCCGGCCTCCCCCGTTGTGCTCGGGCAGGTGCTGTTCAAGCTGGGAGACCTGACCGGCGCCGAACGGTTCTTCCGGCGCGCCCTCGAGCTGGACCCCGCCTTCGCCCCCGCCCACCTGCACCTGGGGCTGGTCCACCTGCTGCAGGAGGACCCCGCCGCCGCTTACGAGCAGTTCAGCCTGGCGCGCTCCCTGGCCTCCGGCACCCCGCTGGCCGAACAGGCCGAGCGCCTGATCGCCAGCAATTTCCAGCGCCTCCCCTGAATCCCGCCCGCGCGCCGTTCTCCCCTGGTCCCGGCGCTCACCCGAATGGGGCGGTTAAATCACACACAAATAACCCCTACCTCGCTCTTTCATTATGTTAAAATCTAGAGGCTGCCACAACCGCGATTGTGCGGCTGTCCGCTCAATTCGACTGCTGTACGCAACAGCTCCAGGGGTGTACTGACCGGCTGCCCATTTCTGACCACAGGTTCAACCCGGAAAGACAGGTAGGATGCAATGATTCCAGCGCAGATTGGTCGTTATATTATCAAGAATGAGCTCGGGCGAGGGGGAATGGCCACCGTCTATTTCGCCCACGATCCCCGCTTCAAGCGCGATGTCGCCATCAAGGTCCTGCCCGCCCAGTTCCTGGGCGACCCGATCTTCCGCACCCGCTTCGAGCGCGAGGCGCAGATGATCGCCGCTCTGGAGCATCCGGCCATCGTCCCGGTCTACGATTTCGGCGAGGAGGGCGAAGAGCTTTACCTGGTGATGCGCTATATGCCCGGCGGCTCCCTTTCTGACCGCCTGCGCAGCTCGCACCTCACCCTGGCGGAGAGCTCTGTCCTGCTCTCGCGCCTGGCCCCGGCCCTCGACCAGGTGCATTCGCAGGGGCTGGTCCACCGCGATCTGAAGCCGGCCAATATCCTTTTCGATGCGTTTGGCAACGCCTACCTCTCGGATTTCGGGATCGCCCGCGCCGCGCAGGGCGCCAGCACCCTCACCGGCGACGCCATCATCGGCACCCCGGCCTATATGAGCCCGGAACAGGCCCTGGGCGACCCGAATATCGACTCCCGCAGCGATATCTACTCCCTGGGAGCGATCCTGTTCGAGATGCTGGCGGGCAAACAGCCCTACCAGGCGACCACCCCGATGGGGGTCGCCATGAAGCATATCACCGAGCCGGCGCCGCGCATCCTGCAGGTGAAGGCGGACCTGGAGCCCGGCTGCGAGGAGATCATCCTGCGGGCCATGGCGAAGGAGCGGGACAGCCGCTACGCCAGCGCCAGCGAGATGGCCCGGGCGCTGGAGGCGCTGGCGGCATCGCAGGGCCGGGAAGCGCCCTTCCCCGCCGCCGCTGAGCCGCCCGCACCCGCCTCCCCTCCGGCCGCGCAGGCTGCTCCCCCCGCCGCCCACCCCGAAGCGCCTACGGAATGGGAAGTGGAAGCCTCCGTTCCGGCGCGCGCCCCGGAAGAACCGCCGCAGGCCGCTGTCCCGGCCCAGGCCCTCGCCGGCGCGCCGCTCTCCGGCGCCGATATCCCCGCCCCCGCCCGCCCCGCCCCCTCTTCCCCGGGCCTGCCGCGGCCGCTCCCCGGAGCAGGTGCGCCGGCAGCCCCGCGGCCCGCCCAGACCCGCCGGCTTCCCCCCTGGGCCCTGGCCTCCGGGTGCGTGGTCCTGGCCGCCCTCTGCGGCCTGTCGCTCTTCGCTGCCAGCCAGTTCGGCCCGCGCCTTAACCTTTTCGGCCGGTCCGGCAGCCCGGACCCCACCGCCGGCGCCACCTCCGCCCTGGTTCAGGCAGACCCGACCGGGACCTCCGCCGCCGACCCGACCCGCCCCACCAGCGACGGCCCGGCCCAGGCGGGGACCACGCCGACCGTCTCCACCCGGCCCGAGGTGATCAGCACCCTGCGGGTCATCGAGCCCGCCGCGAGCGGGAACATCCTTTTCCAGGACGATTTCTCGAACCCCGAGAGCGGTTGGGAGCGGGATACCGGCGCGAACCTGATGGCCGATTATTACCACGGCTCCTACCGCATCCTGGTGAACGAGCCCTATTACATCGTCTGGGGCCTGCTGAACCTGGAGACGGCGGACGTCGTCATTGATGTGGAGGTCACCAAGGCCTCCGGCCCCCCGGAGGACTTTTTCGGCGTCATCTGCCGCTACCAGGATAAGGACAACTATTATTTCCTGAATATCGCCAGCGATAGCTGGTACTTGATCGGGAAGATGAAGGACGGGCAGGAACTGCTGCTCGGAGAGGCGGGCAGCAGCAGCGCCGTGCACCAGGGGAACACCTCCAACCGCGTGCGGGCGGAGTGCGTGGGCGATACCCTGTCCCTGTTTGCAAACAACACGCGCCTGCTCGAGGTCAGCGACTCGGATTTCTCCTCCGGGGCCATCGGCCTGATGGGCCGCACCTTCGGCACCCCGGGCACGAACCTGCTCTTCGACAATATCCGCGTCACGCGGCCCTGAGGCTGGATTGTAAATGTTGTCCAGGGGTGTGGCCGGCGAAGCGGTCACACCCCTGGACAACATTTCTTTTCTGTTGATCCGTTTTGCCTGCCCGCTCCATTTTTTGAGCTGAATTCTCAACAAGATCAGTTAGAATTAGCGCTATGAAAGTTTACCTGTACAGTATTGGTTGCCGTCTGAACCAGAGTGAGATCGAAACCTACGCCCGCCAGTTCCACACCGCCGGGCACGTGCTGGTGGAAACCCCCGAGGAGGCCGATCTGGTGGTGGTGAACACCTGCGCCGTCACCTCGGCCGCGGCCGCCGACTCGCGGGGCAAGATCCGGCAGGCGGCCCGCGCCGGGGCGGGCGAAGTGGTGGTCACCGGCTGCTGGTCCACCCTCAACCCCTCCGGGGCTGCCGCCCTGCCGGGGGTGAGCCGTGTGGTGCCGAACGAGGTGAAAGACCGGCTCGTCCCCGACCTGCTGAACCTGCCGCAGGAGGTGTTCGACCTGGAGCCGGTGCAGCGCATCCCGGTCCCCGGGGCGCGCCTGCGCACCCGGGCCTTCATCAAAGTGCAGGACGGCTGCGACAACCGCTGCACCTTCTGCATCACCACCGTGGCGCGCGGGGCCGGGCGCAGCCGCCCCCTGGAGGCGGTGCTGGAGGACATCGGCCGGGCCGAGAATGCGCGCGAGATCGTGCTCACCGGCGTCCACCTGGGCTCCTGGGGGCAGGACCTCTCCCCCCGGCTCCACCTGCGCCAGCTTGTCGAAGCGATCTTGAAGGAGACCTCCACGCCGCGCGTGCGCCTCTCCTCCCTGGAGCCCTGGGACCTGGACGAGGACTTCTTCAGCCTGTGGGAAAACCCGCGCCTCTGCCGGCACCTGCACCTGCCGCTGCAGTCGGGCTGCCGCGCCACCCTGCGGCGCATGGCACGCAAGACCACGCCCGAGTCTTTCCAGGCCCTGGTAAGCGCCGCCCGCCGCGCCATCCCGGACGTGGCCGTCACCACCGACGTGATCGCAGGCTTCCCGGGCGAGAACGAGGCGGAGTTCGCCGAGAGCCTGGACTTCGTGCGCGCGCTGGGCTTCGCCGGGGGACACGTGTTCACCTATTCCGCCCGTCCCGGGACGGCCGCGGCGCGCATGCCCGACCAGGTGCCGCACCCGCTGCGCAAAGCGCGCGGCGCCCAACTGCGGGCTGCCCTGGCCGAGTCCGCGCAGGAATACAGCGCCCGCTTCCTGGGCGCAGCCCTGCCGGTGCTGTGGGAAAGCGCAACCGCCCTCGGGCCCGAGGGCTGGGAGCTGAACGGCCTGACCGGCAATTATCTGCGGGTGCGGGCCTGCGCCCCCCAGCGCCTGTGGAACGAGATTACCCCGGTGCGCCTGGAGGCGCTGAACGAAGCGGGCGAATTTTCAGGAGTGCTGCTGGAACATGGCGCATAACGACTGCATCTTCTGTAAAATCGTGCGCGGGGAGGCCCAGGCCGAGATCGTGTACCGGGACGAGCAGGCCACCGCCTTTCGAGATACCCGCCCGGCCGCGCCCACGCACGTCCTGGTGGTGCCCAACCGGCACATCGAATCCGTGAACGAGCTCACCGCCGCCGACGAGCCGCAGATCGGACACCTGTTCACGATCGCCCGCCAGATCGCCGAGATGGAGAATATTCAGGAGGGCGGCTACCGGCTGATCATCAATACCGGCCCGCACGGCGGGCAGACGGTCTTCCACCTGCACCTGCACGTGATCGGCGGGCGGCCCATGCGCTACCCGATGGGTTAAGCAGCAAAAGATTGCGGCTGTCCTCAAACAGCCGCCAGCAAGAGGATCAGAGTACAGTGCGGGGGGCGGCGCTCACGCGCGCCCCCCGCGGGAGAGGGACGGT
>JAEWYL010000334.1 GCA_023395675.1 Chloroflexota bacterium
TACGGGGGGGGGGGGGGGGGGCGGGCCCCCCCCCCCCCACCGCTTCACGTTATTCATAGATATCGTCGATTCCGGATAAGGTCATATCTTCCCCTTTTCCCGGCCTCGGATTAATTAGCTCAATTGATCTAAGAATCTTCCAGAATACCCGTTTCCTGCAGTATAATCTCGCCATGTGCGCAATCAACCTCACCTCCCTTGAGGAATATCGAGCCCGAACTTTCCGGCTGCTCCCCGGCACGAAGCTGAAGAGCCAGGAAGAGGCTGTCGAATACGTCAACGAGCTCGGTTTTGTTTATTTCTGGCCGATCCGGGACATCACGTTACCCAGCCTGTGGGTGGCGACCGCCGGCGACCGTCCGGTGGCAGATGCGCATGATGACCCCGGTCACGTCACCTGGGGCTGGAAAGACAGCCTGTTGGGAAGCCGGGCCTGGTATTACTCAAAAATCCTGCGCAAGCGCGGCACCATGGTCAGCATGGAACTGGTCCCCTATTTTTATGCATTGAGCGAGAATTTCGGGGCCCCGGACGAGGATTATCTGACCCAGTACGAGCAGGGCAAGTTGACGCAGGAGGCGAAGACCGTCTACGAGACCATCCTGCGCGAGGGCCCGCTCGACACTCCTGCCCTGCGCAGGGCATCTCGTATGAGCAGCAGTGAGAGCAACGGGCGTTTTTCCAAAGCCCTATCCGATCTGCAGGCCGATTTCAAGATTGTCCCCACCGCGGTGACCGACGCCGGCGCGTGGCATTATGCATTTGCTTACGACGCCGTCCACCGCTGCTATCCGGAGCTGCCCGATCTGGCTCACCCCATCGGCGAAAAAGAAGCGCGCCGGAAACTGGCGGAAACGTATCTACATGCGGTGGGCGCCGCTCAACTGCGAGACCTGACTCGCCTCTTCGGCTGGCGCCCGCCGGATGCCGAGCGGGCGGTGGAAGCGCTGGTCCAGCAGGGGGTGCTCTGCCGCGGGCTGGAGCTGGACACCCGCCGGGGCGAATGGTTCGCCCTGCGAGAACTTACCTGAGCCGCACATTCGAAAACGCAGGCATACCCCATGCTGTTTGAACAGGTCACCCGGGTGGAGCATGCGGATTGGAGCGCCGGGGAGAGCAAACGCTGGACTGCCAGGGCCGTACGCCGCCCGGACGGGCGCTTCCTGGCAGAGGCCCCGGCTCCCGCAGAGCCTCCCGCCGCGCTCCTCGCCCGCCTGCAGATCGAAGCCGTGCAGGGGGGCTGCGTTTTATCCGGCTTCGATTTCCCCATCGGGCTCCCTCTGCACTACGCTCACCTCACCGGGGTGAGCGATTTTCTTGAACTCCTGCCGCGCCTGGGGACGGGAGGCTGGGCGGATTTTTTCCACCCCGCCCATTCTCCGGAGGAGATCAGCCGGGGGCGCCCTTTCTACCCGGCCCGTCCCGGAGGCGCCCTGCAGCTTCACCTGCTGGAGAGGCTGGGGGCGGAAACCATGGACCAGCTCCGGCGCCGCTGCGAGCTGGCCCATGCAGGGCGCAGAGCGGCATGTCCCTTGTTTTGGACGCTGGGAGGGCAGCAGGTAGGCAAGGCGGCTATCGCCGGGTGGAGGGAACTGCTCGCCCCGGCTCTGGCCGCAGCAGCGCCAGCCAGCCTCTGGCCCTTCTCAGGCCGTCTGGAGACCCTGCTCCTCCCCGGCCGCCTGGTGCTGGCTGAATGCTACCCCGGCGAATACTATCACCAGTTGGGAGTCTCCTTCTCCCGCCCCCGGCGCGGGACGCGCTCGGGTAAGCGCGTCCAGGCAGAGCGCCGGCGCTCCGCGAGTGCTCTGCTCGCCTGGGCGTAGCACAACGGGGTAGCGCTCTCCGAAACCCTGCGAGCCCAAATTCTGGATGGTTTTGGCCCCAGCCCGGGCGGCGAGGATGCTTTTGATGCCGTTACCGGCCTTTTTGGGATGCTCAACGTTGTGCTCGGGCAGCGCCTGCCAGGAGAGCCGGAGGACGAGGAAATCCGCAGGCTGGAAGGCTGGATCCTGGGGCAGGCTTACGCCTGAGAAGGCCCGTCCGAATGATTCCCTGCGGGGCCATGTTACAATGATGCCCTGAGAAAAGCGATTGGCTATCCATGGTCGAGGTGTAGAGAGTTCATTTCAGGGAGGGAAAAATGCTCACCAGCCAGGCTCATGATCACGGAAAAATCATCACCATCGAGCGCTATATACTGGACCAGCAGATGATCCACCCGGAGGCGACCGGGGTCCTAACCAGCCTGCTGTACGATATTGCGCTGGCAGGCAAGTATATCGCCAGCCGCACCATGCGGGCAGGACTGGCAGAGATTTTGGGCTCCACCGAGGACTACAACGTCCAGGGCGAACAGGTCATGAAGCTTGACCGCCTGGCAGACCAGGCGATGTTCCGCCTCAACGATCACACCGGGCGGCTGGCGGCGATGGCCTCGGAGGAGCACGAAGAAATCCTGCCGATCCCCAGTAAGTACAGCTACGGGAAATACGTCCTGCTCTACGATCCTCTCGACGGCTCCTCGAATATTGACTTCAACACCACCATCGGCACCATCTTTTCGATCTACCGCCGGCGCAGCAGCGAGGGTCCGGGCACGCTCGAAGACTGCCTCCAGCCCGGCCGCGACCTGGTGGTCGGCGGCTATATGATCTACGGGCCCTGCACCATGCTGGTCTATTCCACCGGCAGAGGCGCGCACGGTTTCACCCTGGACACCACCATCGGCGAGTTTATTCTCACTCATCCGAATATTCGCATCCCGGATAAAGAGAACTACTACAGCGTTAACCACGGCTACGAGACCTACTGGAGCGAGGGCGTTTTGCGCTATACCCGCTACCTGCAGGGGCTGGAGGGTGGGGGTAAACCACTTGGGCTGCGCTACATTGGCTCGCTCGTGGGGGATTTCCACCGCAACCTGCTCTGCGGCGGCGTTTTCTACTACCCGTCGGACCGCAAAGACCCCTCTAAACCGCATGGAAAGCTCCGCCTGCTGTACGAGGCCAACCCCCTGGCTTTTATCGCCGAACAGGCCGGCGGATATGCCTCCGACGGCTCGCAGAGGATACTGGATATCCAGCCCACCTCGCTCCACCAGCGCACGCCGCTTTTCATCGGAAACCGCAGGCTGGTCGAGCTGGCGGAGGCATACCTGCGCAAGTATGACACCGTCGAACAACCCTCCGGACGCGCTTGATTTTCGCTGATGCGGCAGGGAAGCCGGTTATTCCCGGACGCAGATCCATCGTTTGTCGAGGGGGATGGTGCGGGCTGCGCAGCCC
>JAEWYL010000216.1 GCA_023395675.1 Chloroflexota bacterium
CGCGCTGTAGCCGCGCTCGCGCGCGTCGCGCACCACCCGGCGCAGCAAGCGTGTATCCGTGGTGGAGACCCGGTTGTGTCGGTCCAGGTTGAGCTGCGTCAGGCAGGAGACGTAGATGCGGAAAGCCTGCCGGGCGGGCAGCCCCTCGATCAGAGCCGGGTTGAGCCCGTGGATGCCTTCCAGCACGATGATCTGGTCCGGGTTGAGCCGCACCGTCTCGCCCGCCTCGCTCTTGCCCGGCAGGAAGTTATAGTGCGGGAGCTGCAGTTCCTCCCCGGCGATCAGCCGGCGCAGGTCCTCCGAGAGACGCCTGCGGTTCAGGGCGTTCACCGACTCGAAATCGGGGTTGCCCTCCTCGTCCAGGGGCGTCTCGTCCCGGTTGATGAAGTAATTGTCCATCTCCAGCGGGAAAGGGGAGAGCCCGCGCGCCAGGAGCTGGACCGACAGGCGCTTCGAGAAGGTGGTCTTGCCGGAGGAAGAAGGCCCGGCGATCAGGATCACCCGCGCCTGGTGCTTCTGGTTGGCGATCTGGGCCGCGATGGAGGAGATCTGCCCCTCGTGCAGCGCTTCCGAAACCAGGATCACCTCGCGCACGCGGTTGTGCTGGATGGCCTCGTTCAACGCCCCCACGCTGGAGATGTTCAGCCGGGCGAGCCAGTCGCCGTACTGCCGGAAAGCGACCAGCAGCTTGGGGTAATCCGGCATCGGCAGGAGCTGGGTGGGCGCGTGGCGGCGCGGGAAGCGCAGGGTGAAGCCCTCCCCGGTGAGCGTCAGGGCGAACCAGCGCAGGTAGCCCGTGGAGGGGGTCATATAGCCGTGGTGGTAGTCGGTGTGCCCCTTCACCCGGTAGACGGTCAGGTAGTCTTTGCGGCGGTGAGCCAGCAGGCGCGCCTTGTCCTCCAGCCCCTCTTCTTTAAACAGCCGGATCGCCTCCTCCAGCGGGATCTCCTCGCGCCGGAAGGGCAGGTCGGCCTCCACCAGCTCCCGCATTTTCTCCTCCAGCCGCTCCAGCTCCTCCTGCGAGAGTGGCTCGCGTCCGGATACCTGGCAGAAATAGCCCCCCGAAGCCACCGAGTGGTCCACAGTCAGGGTCGCGCCCGGGTAGAGCTGCTCGAAAGCCACCTCCAGCAGGAAGGTGAGCGAGCGCCGGTAGATGCGCATCCCGTCCGCGGTGCCCATGGTAAGCGGGGCGACCCGGGCGTCGAGCTCGATGCGGTAGCTCAGCTCGCGCAGCTCCCCGTTCACGATCGCGCCCACGATGGGCGGCGCGCTGCCGTCTTCCAGGGCCTTCAAGAAATTTCCCACCGTCTCGCCGCGCGGTCCGCTGAGCACCCGCCCGTCGGGCAGGTGCACCTCCACCGTAGGGCGGGGGGTGGTGAATTCGATTTGAGGTTTGATCTCTGTGAGTTCCATAGCTGTAGCCAATAGCAGTGCAGCATTTCAATAAAGGATAGAGATGCCAATGGCTGCAGGCAGTCGCGCTGCCTCCAGCCATATCATAATCGTCTCAAATATGTTTCAAGAATGGTATTGTAACACCGAACGGTTTGGGGAGGCCAGGACAGGCGGGTAATAGTTTTGAAAGGACAGGGTCTGGGGTGAAAACTGTTAGAAACAAAAAAGCCCGGCGCCGCGCGCCGGGCTTTTTTGTTTCTAACAGGTAGCCCCTAATTATCTGTCCGGAATAGGGCAGGTTCTTACTCTTTCAGCGCCTCTGCGCCTACGCCGCAGCACAGCACCAGCTCTTTGGCGGCCTTGACCTCGTCCAGGCGGCCCACGGGGGTTCTGTGCGGGGCGTTGTGCAGCAGCTCCGGATCGGTACGGGCCTCTTCGGCGATCTTGATCAGCGCTTCCGCGAAGCTGTCCAGGATCTGCTTGCTCTCGGTCTCGGTCGGCTCGATCATGAGCGCCTCGTGCACGATGAGCGGGAAGTAGTTCGTGGGCGGGTGGAAGTCGTAGTCCATCAAGCGCTTGGCCACGTCCAGCGCCCGCACTCCCGGCGCGTCCTTCCAGTGCACGTCCAGCACGAACTCGTGCATGCACACCCGGTCGTAGGGCACGGGATAGTGGTCGCGCAGGCGGGCCAGCAGGTAGTTGGCGTTGAGCACCGCGTACTCGGCGATGCGGCGCAGGCCGGAGGCCCCGTGCATGCGCATATAGGTGTAGGCGCGCACCATCATGCCGAAGTGCCCGTGGAAGGCCTTGACGCGCCCGATGCTCTGCGCCGGGGTGGCGAAGCCGTAGAAGGGCGGGAGGTCATCATCCCCTTCTTCCAGGACCACTACCAGCGGGCCGGGCAGGAAATCCACCAGCGCTTCGGCCACGCCCACCGGGCCGGAGCCGGGGCCGCCGCCGCCGTGCGGGGTGGAGAAGGTCTTATGCAGGTTGTAGTGCAGGACGTCGATCCCCAGGTCGCCGGGGCGCACGATGCCCAGCAGGGCGTTCATATTCGCCCCGTCGCCGTACACCAGGCCGCCGGCCTCGTGCACCAGGCGGGTCACCTCTTCCACGTGCTCGTCGAACAGGCCCAGGGTGTTGGGGTTGGTGAGCATCAGGCCGGCCAGGGTCTCGTCGCACTCGGCCTTGAGCGCCTCCAGGTCCACGTTGCCGCGCGCGTCCGACTTGAGCTGCACCACGTTCATCCCGCTCATGGCCGAGGTGGCGGGGTTGGTGCCATGGGCCGAGTCGGGGATCAGGATCTTGGTGCGCTTGCTGTCGCCGCGCGAGCGGTGGTAGGCGCGGATGATCAGCACGCCGGTGAGCTCGCCCTGGGCCCCGGCTGCGGGCTGGAGGGTGACCCCGGCGAACCCGCCGATCTCCTTCAGCCACTCCTGCAGGTCGTACATCAGCGCCAGCGCGCCCTGCACCGTCTCAATGGGCTGCAGCGGGTGGATATGGGCGAACCCGGGCAGGCGGGAGGTCTCTTCGTTGATCTTGGGGTTGTACTTCATGGTGCACGACCCCAGCGGGTAGAAGCCGGTGT
Source organism: Chloroflexota bacterium (assembly GCA_023395675.1). Taxonomy (GTDB): domain Bacteria; phylum Chloroflexota; class Anaerolineae; order Anaerolineales; family UBA4823; genus JAEWYL01. The sequence continues at coordinate 2,984 of JAEWYL010000216.1, forward strand.
CAATGCTGTAGTTAAGCTGAGAGAGGCGGGTGAAATGGCGCACCACGTCGGGCTCGTACACCTCGGGCATGGGCAGCTCATCCCGCACCAGGCCTTCGGGCAGCGGCGCGGCGGGCACATCGGATTCGGGGAAGCGGAAACCAACGCGGCCGGCGACGGAAAGTTCGCATAGCAATGGTTCGATCATTTGGACACCTCCGCCTGGGCAAATTCCGGTTTAACCGCCTCGGCCAGGGCCTCGACCAGCAGGTCAATGTCCTCCCGGGTGTTCATCTCGGTGACCGCGACCAGCATATGGTTCGCCAGCTGCGGGTAGGCCTCGCCCAGGTCATAGCCGCCCAGGATGCCGTGCTCCAGGAGGTGGGCGTTGATCTCGGCCACGGGGCGCGGGCAGCGCACCACGAACTCGTGGAAGAAGGGCGCCTCCAGCGCCAGCGAGTAGCCCTCCAGGGCTTCGATCTTGCCGGCGGCGTAATGCGCCTTCTGGTAGCAGAGCTCCGATACCTGGCGCAGGCCGTGTTTCCCCAGCAGGCTCATATAGATCGTGGCTGCCAGGGCCATCAGGCCCACGTTGGTGCAGATATTGGAGGTGGCCTTCTCGCGGCGGATATGCTGCTCGCGGGCGGTCAGGGTGAGCACGTAGGCGCGCTGGCCGCGGTTGTCCACCGTCTCGCCCACCAGGCGCCCGGCCATCTTGCGCACGTACTCTTTCCGGGTGGTGAAAATGCCCAGGTACGGGCCGCCGTAGGAGAGGGGGATGCCCAGGGGCTGGCCCTCGCCGGTGACGATGTCCGCCCCCATATCGCCGGGGGTCTTGAGCAGGCCCAGGGCCAGGGGGTTGACCGAGATCGCCAGCAGCGCACCGGCGGCGTGGACCGCCTCGGCCAGGGCGGTGTAATCGTAGATCCGCCCGAAGAAATCGGGGTACTGCACCACCACCAGCGCCGTGCTCTCGTCAATCAGGGGCAGCAGTGCCTCCGGGCCGGAGGCGGGGTCCAGGTCCTCCCCGGCCAGGTTCACTTCCGAGCCCGCGTTGTAGGTGTGCACCGTCTCGCGGTACATGGGGTGCAGCGCGGGGGAGAGCACCACTTTGCAGCGCTTGCCGCGGTAATTGGCGACCGCCATGGAGACCGCCTCCGCCACCGCCGTGGCCCCGTCGTAGTGCGAGGCGTTGCTGACGTCCATCCCGGTCAGGGCCGTGATCAGGCTCTGGTAATCGAAGATGGCGCGCAGGGTCCCCTGCGAGATTTCGGGCTGGTAGGGAGTGTAGGCCGTGTAAAACTCACCGCGCCGCAGGATGCTGTCCACTGCGGCGGGTACGTAATGGTTATAGGCCCCGGCGCCCAGAAAGCAGGCCAGCTCGCGGGTGGTCTCGTTCGCCCCGGAAAGGTCCTGCATCTCTTCCAGGGCCTCCATCTCGGTCAGCGGCCCGGGCAGGTCGAGCTCAGGGAAGCGCCGGGCGGCGGGCACCGCCTCGAAGAGCTTCTCCATCCGCTCCACCCCGATGGCCCGCAGCATGGCCTCGGTGTCTTCTTTCGTATGGGGGATGTACATAGACTATTCTTTCTCTTTCAGGTTCGCTTCGTAAGCCGCCGCATCCAGCAGGCCGTCCAGCTCGGAGGGGTTGGTGAGCTCCAGCTTGAGCAGCCAGGCGCCCCCGTACGGTTCGCTGTTGATCAGCTCGGGCGTGTCGGGCAGGCTCTCGTTCACCGCAATCACTTTGCCGCTCACGGGCAGGTACACGTCCGCCGCCGCCTTGACCGACTCGACCGCAGCGCAGACGTCCCCTTGCTTCACGTCGTCGCCTTCGGAAACGACCACTTCGACGAAAACGATATCCGAAAGCTGTTCCTGGGCGTGATCGGTGATACCAACCGTACCGGTATTACCCTCGACACGGATCCACTCATCATTTTTGGTGTATTTCAGCTCGGGAGGGATATTCATGGGGGGCTTCTCCTTTTATCAAGATGGAAATGGGGTAGGGTTAAATCCTGTCTGCCGAAATAAAAAGGCGCACGCGTAGAGAGCGTGCGCCTCTGTTGAAAACCTGAGAGATTCGCGCGGCCTGTCAACCTTACGCGCTTGCCCCGTCGGTGCTCACAACCCGAACGGCTGCGCCGTTCAGGATCGCTCACTTTCCAGAGGATTACTGAGAGCGGGTCCTTTTACCTGAGAGTTTCACCCGCCTGTTTCCTGGGCGGGTTTGCCCCTTCGGTGCCCGCTCGACCACCTCCACTGCTGCAGGAGCCCGGCTCCTGAGGACGGGCCGGTGCGGGTCTCTTCCCTGACTCCCATCGTCTTTTCAACCTCATTCTAAGTGTGTATGGGGGAAAAGTCAAGGAAAAACGGGCCGCCGCTAAAAATTTTAAT
>JAEWYL010000280.1 GCA_023395675.1 Chloroflexota bacterium
GGCCAGGGCTTTGATCAGGCGTGGTTTTGGCATGCTCTCTCCCTCCTTATGCAGACGCGTCAGCCTGTCCCGAGTATAACGCAGTTGGCGAGGGGCGGGTATGCGCACCCGCGCCGCGCCGGGACGATTGCAGCCTTCCCTCTTGCAGGGCGCAGTTCCGTGTAATCAGGAACTGCAGGGTGGTGTGTGGGGCGCAACTTCACAGACAGCCCTGCTTTCTCCTCCCGGGTGGGAACAAACCGGCACGATGCGCTTGCCCTGGCGCACCGCTGACCTTTCCGGCTGCGGTAACCTGCGCTTCAGGTTCTGTTTTACCGTGTAAAATAAAACCAGGGAAATTCAGGGTAAAAATGGTCCAGATTCTTCGTCATGGTTGTTAACCGGCTCAACCGCTGGCTCCGCCGCCTGTTCGGGGCTCCGGAGCGCAGGGCGGCTGCGCCTCTGCCGCGGGAATTCACGCCCCCGAGGGCGGCCGGCCCCCTGCCCGCCCCGCGCAAGGTCAGCCTGATCGTGCTCGACCCGCTCATGGGAGAGGCGGGCGGGCCGCGCATGAGCTCCCTGCTGCGCTGGAACGACCCGGACCGGCTCGTCTCGGCCTTCATGGCGGATCTCCGCGAGGCTAGCTATGGCTATGCGCTCTATTCCGTCGTAGAGCGCATCCTGGAGGACGATTTTCCCCTGCTGGCAGACGGGTTTCGCTACACGCCCGCCGAATACCTGCGCTGCCGCAGCTCCGGCGGCTGGCACCGCCCCGAAGGCGTGGATTACCGCGCCCTGCTGGCGCGCTACGACCTGGTCCCGAAAATCAGGCGGGGCGAGGTGGACGAGGTCTGGACGATCGGCTTCCCCTACGGCGGGTTCTACGAGTCGCGCATGGCGGGGCCCGGCGCTTTCTGGTGCAACGCGCCCCCCCTGGAGGGCGTGCAGGAGGCCGGACGGCGCTTCGTGATTATGGGCTTCAGCTTCGAGCGCGGGGTGGGCGAGATGCTGGAGAGCTACGGGCACCGGGCCGAGTCCATCCTGGCCCAGGTCTTCCGCGGCCTCCCGCCCGGGCAGAACCTGTGGGAGCGCTTCACCCGCAGCGAACACACCCACCCGGGTCAGGCGGAGGTGGGCACCATCCACTTCGCCCCCAACAGCCGCCGGGATTACGACTGGGGGAACCGCCAGCCGGTGCTCAGCCGCAGCCGCGCCTGGCTGAACTTCCCCGACCTGGCCTCCCAGCCCGAGAGCATGGACGCCGGGGAATGGGGCCAGGGCGATACCCGCCTGCACCACCTGTGGTGGTTTCTGCACCTGCCCCACACCGCCGGTGATACAGGCGGGATCTCCAACAACTGGTGGGAATATATCGTGGACCCGAACCGGGTCCGGGTGTAATTGGCTGAGGCGGGCTCAAGCTATGATTTAATAAGAGTGCGGTGGCTTCGCCACCGCACTCTTATTAAATCACCTGACGGTTCGAAAATTATTCTAGAGGATCTTCGCGAGCATGGCCCCGACCGCCCGGTACACGGGCGAATCCTCGCCCAGTTCCACCAGGGGCCTGCCGGCAAATTCAAAGGAGGTTAGCTCCTCATTGGCGGGCACGGACCCCAGGAAGGGCACCTCCATGGCCGCGATGCGCTCCTCCAGGGCGGCCGGAAGCTCGCCCGGGAGGCGGTTGAGGATCAGGTAGGCGTTCTCGATGCGGATATCGAGCTCGTTGCGGAAGGAGGCGATCCGCTCCGCCGCCACCAGCCCGCGCTGGCTGGGGTCCGAGACGATGAGCAGGTGCTGCACGTCGCGGGTGGTGCGCCGGCTGAGGTGCTCCATGCCGGCCTCGTTGTCAATCACCACGTAGGCGTAGTTGCGGCTGATGGCGTCAATCACCTCGCGCAGGTTGTGGTTCACGGCGCAGTAGCAGCCCTGCCCCTCCGAGCGCCCCATGGCGATCATATCGAACTTCCCGCCCTCCGCCATCGCCGAGCGGATGTGATAATCCAGGTAGTCCCGTTTGTTCACCCCGCCGGGCAGGGTGCCCATCGCCGCCCCGCCGCTGCCCAGCGAGCTCTTCACCTGCGAGAGCATATCCTCGCGGATATCTCCCACGGTCCAATCCAGGTCCAGCCCCAGCACCATGTTCAGGTTGCTGCTGGGATCGGCGTCAATCGCCAGGGTCGCCCCGGGGCAGTTCGCCACCAGGTATTTGATTACCAGCGCGGAGATGGTGGTCTTGCCCACCCCTCCTTTACCGGCTACCGCTATCGTTACCGTCATGCTCGCTCCAATAGTTGTGATAATCGCCCGGCAATGGCTTCCGCTTCCAGGCGCAGGGCGGGGACGTGATCGTACACCGCCCTCCCGGTGCGGTCGGCCTCCTGCACCGCCAGATCGGCGGGGAGGCAGCCGATGAGCGGCAGCCCGGGAGAGGCCTCCTCCAGGAAGCGCCGCTCGGCCTCGTCTCTCACCTTGTTGCCCACCAGCCACAGGCGGGTGAGGCCGATATCGTTTGCCAGCTTCTTGATCTGCGCCGCGGTGCCCAGGCTGCGCCGCGTCGGCTCCGCCACCACCAGCATGGCGTCCACAAAGTCCACCGTGGCGCGCCCCAGGTGCTCGACCCCGGCGTACATATCCAGGATGAGCAGCTCGTCCTGGCGGAAAAGCAGGTGGGTGAACAGGGTCTTGAGCATGGCGCTCTCGGGGCAGATACAGCCCGAGCCGCCCAGGTCCACCGCCCCCATCTCCAGCAGGCGCACGCCCCGGTGCAGGAGGCTGAAGCGCTCCGGGATATCGTCCACCCGGGGGTTAATGGTGAAAAAGCCGCCCACCGTGCCGGGTTTCGCCCCGGTGCGCTCCTCGATCAGCGCCTCCATCTCGGCAATCGGCCTGAGCCGGGCGCGCAGCTCCTCGGGAAAGCCCAGCGCGCCCGCCAGGCAGGGCGAGGGGTCGGCGTCCACCGCCAGCACCTGTTTTCCGCTGCCGGCGTAGACCTGGGCCAGCAGCGCGGTCAGGGTGGTTTTGCCCACCCCTCCTTTTCCGGTGATCGCCAGCTTCATCCCTGCTCGCTCACCCGGCGGCGCTTGACCTGCGGCCCCTGCGGGGTGTCCATAATCTCGTACCCCGCCTCCGTCACCTGATCGCGCAGGGCGTCGGCGTCGGCCCAGCGCTTCTCTTTGCGCGCCTGCTGGCGCTGCTCCACCAGCTCCAGGATCTCCTGCGGCACGGCCTCTTCGCCCGGCTTCCACTCGCCCAGCCCCAGGCCCAGCACCCGGTCGAAGACCAGCAGGGTGGCTTTCTTGACTGCGGGCGGCAGGTCGCTCTTGACCAGGTCCCAGGTGACCGCCAGGGCGCGCGGCATGTTCAGGTCGTCGTTCACCTGCGCGGTGAACCGCTCCACGAACCCGGCGTCGGGCTCGCCCGGCTCGCCCCACTCGTAAGCGGCGCTGCGCAGGCGGTTCAGGGCCGTGGAGGCCCCGTCCAGGCTCTCCCAATTGAAGTTCAGCTTGGCGCGGTACAGCGCGCTCAGGCAGTAGAAGCGGTAGGCCAGGGGATCGTAGCCGCGCTCGCTCAGGGTCTGCAGGCGGATAAACCCGCCCGCCGACTTCGCCATTTTGGCCTCGTCCAGCAGCAGCCAGTAGCCGTGCATCCAGAAGTTCGCCAGGCGCGTGCCGTAGCAGGCCTCGGTCTGGGCGATCTCGTTGGTGTGGTGGACGGGGATATGGTCCTCGCCGCCGCAGTGGATGTCGAAATAAGGCCCCAGGTACTTGGCCGACATGGCCGAGCACTCGATATGCCAGCCGGGGAAGCCCACGCCCCAGGGGCTGTCCCACTCCATCTGCCGCTGCTCGCCCGGGGGGCTGAACTTCCACAGGGCAAAATCGGTCGGGTTGCGCTTCTCGCCGATATCAATGCGCGCCCCGGCCTGCAAGCCCTCGATATCCAGGCGGGCCAGGTAGCCGTAATTGTCCAGCTTCGAGGTGTCAAAATAGACGCCGTCCGAGGTGCGGTAGGCGAAGCCGTTCGCCTCGATGCACTGGATAAACTCGATCTGCTCCTGGATATGGTCGGTGGCCTTGCACCAGATGGTCGGCTCCTCGATGTTCAGGAGCTTCAGGTCTTCCTGGAAGACCCCGGTGTAATATTCGGCGATCTCCCAGGCGGATTTCCCCGTGCGCCGGGAGCCCTTCTCCATCTTGTCCTCGCCCGTGTCCGCGTCTGAGGTCAGGTGGCCCACGTCGGTGATGTTCATCACGTGCTTGACGCGGTAGCCGTTAAACTCCAACACGCGGCGCAGGATATCCTCGAAGATGTAGGAGCGCAAATTTCCGATATGAGCGTAGTCGTAGACCGTCAGGCCGCAGGTATATAAGCGCACCTCCGCCGGCTGCCCCGGCGGAGGCGGCTCCAACGGCTCGAACTCTCGCTGACTACGCGTATACGTGTCGTACAGCTGAAGTCTTGCCATATGAATTTTGAGAACAGGATTTTACGAGGCCGGCGTTTTTACCTGCGGTAGCCGCCGCCCCGGTCATAGCCTCCACCCCCGCGGCGCTGTCCACCACCGCCGCGCCGGTCAAAGCCGCTCTCTTCGCGCGGCCGGGCTTCGTTGACCACCAGGGCCCTGCCGCCCATCATCTTGCCGTTCAACGCCTGGATCGCCGCCTGGCCTTCCTCGGCGTTGGGCATCTCGACGAAACCAAAACCGCGAGACCGGCCGGTGTCCCGGTCTTTGATGATCGCCACTGAGGAGACACTCCCATAGGCGCCGAATGTCTGCCGCACTTCATCTTCGGTGGCAGAAAAAGACAGATTCCCTACATAGATGTTCATTTTATCCTCAAGACTACTGCTGATGGTTCCTGTTTAGACAATGCGACTTAGCGCAAATACGAGATGAAATCGGCGGCTGGCTTCTGGCGATCCCCTGTCTCCTTCTCCTTCGATTGAAAGAATTCCGATTGAATACTATTTATTATACACTCGAAAATGCCAATTTAATGATTCATCTCGGAAAAGCGGGCACGAAAAGTTCGTGTAGGGGGGTGATCGGTGAGTGATTTGGGACGCGGCCCCACAATCGCTCACATACACGCACTCTCAGGAAGGCGAGCCGTGCTGCGCAATAAAGTGTTCCAGCGCCCGGAAGCATTTTGCGCTCAGCTTGTGGCCCACTTCGTCCTCGCAGTAGGTCACCTGCGAACCGGCCTCCTCCAGCACGCGCACCGCCTCCCGGGCGCGCGCCACGGGGATGGTCTCATCCCGCGTCCCGTGGGCCACGAAAGCCGGCCTGCCCTGCAGGGGGCGGTTCCTCGCCAGCGCCTGCGCCCCTTCGGGGATGAACCCCGCCAGCCCTGCCAGCGCCGCCGCCCGCGCCGGGTAGAGCAGGCCGATGGTATAGGTGAGCGCAGCCCCCTGGCTGAACCCCATCAGGCTCATGCGGCTGAAATCGGCCCCGGGGAAATGCTCCGGCCGGAGGGCCTCCAGCAGGCGGTCGGCCGCGGGGCGCAGGTCGTCCACCCAGGGCCTGGAGCCGGTATCCTCCAGCCAGGAGTAGCCCCCGCCCGGGGCCGGGTGAACTGCGCGCGGCGCGATCATATACAGGTCCTGCGGCAGCCTGCCGGTAAAGACCCACATGATATTCTCGTCCCCGGTCAGCCCGTGCAGCAGCAGCAAGACCGGGTGCGGCCCCTGGCCCGCGGGCGCCTTCACCCGGAAAACCAGTTCTTCTACCTGGATGGTCTGCAAGTTCGCGTCCATCATTTTCCCCTTTAAATCTATCTGGCCTGATAAATCCACCCTGCTCCCCGCCCGGCGGGCAGGGAGAACCGGCTGCGCAGCCTCTCTGGTGCTACGGGTCCCGGTCAATCATCGGGGGCGCGCCTCCGCCGGGAGGCGCCTCTCCGCTGCCCCCGCCGCTGCCGGTCCGCTCCCAGGGGAGCAGCTTCCCGGGCTGCCCGAGGAAATACACTTCGACCAGCCGGCGGAAGACCGGCGCGGCGAAATCCGAGCCCTCGCCCACGTTCTCCAGGATGACCGCAATGGCAATGTCCGGCCTCTCGGGATCACCGGCGAAGGTGTACCCCGCGAACCAGGCATGGGGCAACACCGCGCCGGCGGTGGCGGTCCCGGTCTTCCCGGCTACCGGGATCTGCAGGCCGTTGAAGATGTGAAAAGCCGTGCCGCGCGGCTCCCGCCCGGCGACCACCCCGCGCATGGCTTCCTGAACGGCCTGCAGGGCTTCGGGCTGCAGCGGGAGCTCTCCCTGCACCTGCGGCTCGAACTGGAAGGAGGTCTCCCCTCCGGGCGCGGCGATGCGCTCGATCACCTGGGGCCGGTAAAGCGCGCCGCCGTTGCCGACCGCGGCGGCGAAGCGCGCCACCTGCAGCGGGGTGACCTGCATGTTTCCCTGCCCGATTGCCAGATTCACCGCGTCCACCTCGCTGCCCGGGTCGGGGATGGTCCCGGGCTTATCCGCCAGCTCCTCGAGCCCGGTGGAGGTCCCCAGCCCGAAGCTGCGCGCCATATCCGACACCGCCCGGTCCAGGCCGCGGCGGAACAGGTCCAGACCGATATGCCAGAAATAGGGGTTGCAGGAGCGCACCAGCCCGCCGGACAGGGTCAGCAAGCCGCTGGGCTGGGTTTCCTCATCCTCCTGGAAATGCTCCCAGGTCCAATCGTACAGGGTCAGGCCCGGCAGCTCGTCGAAGGTGTAATTGCACTGGTATTCCGAGGCGGGCGTGTATCCCCCCAGCTCCAGGGCGGCGGCCATGGTGATGATCTTGAAAACGGAACCCAGCGGGTACTGGCCCTCCGCGGCCCGGTTGTAGAGCGGCTGGGCCGGGTCGGAGAGGATGCCGTTGAGCAGGTCGTAGGCGTTGAAGTTCGCCGGGGCAAAAGCGTTCGGGTCGAACCCGGGGGTGGACACCAGCGCCAGCACGCGCCCGGTATCGCGCTCCAGCACCACCGCCGCGCCGCGGAAGCCCTCCAGGGCTGATTGCGCCGCGGCCTGCAGCTCGCGATCAATGGTGGTGTGGATCTCCTGCGGGGCTGCGCCTTCCACCCGCGCCAGCTCGACCACCGTCTGCCCCTGCGGGTCCACCACCGAGAGCCTGCCCGCCCGCTGCCCGTCCAGAATACGCTCCCCCCAGGCCTCCAGGCCGTACTGCCCGGTCAGTTCGTCCTGGCTGTAGCCTTCCAGCAGGTAGCGCTCGAGCGACTCGCTGTGGATGCTCCCCACGTAGCCGGTCAGGTGCGGGGCCAGGCTGTCGTGATAGAAGCGCCCGGAGTAGGGGCTGATCTGCACCCCGGAGTACCCGGAGAGGCCGGGGGCCAGCCGGTCCAACTTTTCCAGCGTGGTCTCGCCGACCGCCAGGTAGTCGTCCCCCACCTCCAGCGCCGCCTCGACCCGCGCCTGGATGCTCTCGGCGCGCTTGCCGAACAGCAGCCCCAGGGTGCGGTACAGCCCGCCGGACTGGGACTGGTCCAGCGCGCCCAGCCACAGGCCCACCGCGGCCGCCTGGGCCGGAGCAGCCAGCGGCTCTCCATCGCGGGCGTAGATGGCGCCCCGCGCCCCGTCCAGCCCATCCCAGGCCAGCCTGAGGCTGTTGCCGCCCCGCAGGTGCGAAAGGAGCAGTCCCGGCTCCCAGCGCACGCGCCAGGCGCCCTCCTCCAGCACCAGCTCCATCCAGTTTTCGTCCTCGATCTCCCCCATCTGCGCCGTGTGCAATACCGTGCGGTATGCCACGCGCCTGCTCCCGCCCGGCGCCTCCTGCGGGTCCAGCTCGAACTCCAGGGCGGTGATCAACGCCTGCCGGGTGAGTCCGGACGCCTGTTCGGCGAAGGCCTCGGCGGAGAGCTGAGCCCGGCTGGCCGCGTCCAGGCGCGCGTACATGGCCTCGTAATCCGCTTTCTCCCAGGCCTCCAGAAATGCCGCCGCAGCCGGCCCGGGCTCGGGCAGGCGCGTGGTGCGCACCGCCGGGTCGTGCAGGGTGGGCTCCGGGCTGGCGAGGGCCTCCTCGGGGGAAACCTGGGTTACAGCGGGAGCCGGCGCGCCCCGGCAGCCGGCCAGGAGGGCCAGGCAGCAGAGCGCGAGGATCAGCTTATTCAGGCTCATGAAAGTTTGGGTATCCCTGGTCTTTTCCGTTGGTCTTGCCTGGTTCATCCATAGGCATGCGCCAGGGCGGATTATACCTCAGGCGGGCGCCCCGGCAGCAGAACGGGCGCGGGCAAGCCGGCGCCTGCCCGCCTGGGTGCGGCTCGCAAGCAAGCCCAACTCCCCGGCCGCATTTGCAAAGCCCGCCGGGCTGTCCTCGGGGCCGCAGCTTTCAGGCCGCAGGCCTTCCCAAAGACAGCCCGGCGGCTTCAGCCCCGGGCGAGGCCGTAAAAGCGGCGGGCTTGCGCCACCCGGCTGCTCCTCCCCGCCCCGGCGCAGCGCCCCTGGAATCAAAAATCCGGAGCCGCTTCCGGCTCCGGATTTTTGCGTTCGATCCTGTATGGCGGACCCGACGGGATTCGAACCCGCGATCTCGGCCTTGACAGGGCCGCATGTTCGGCCACTACACCACGGGTCCATTGATCGTGCGGGCAGTAGTTTACTATACATGCAACGGCGCGTCAAGGGCTTTTTCGCCGGGTTCCACGGCGATTTTTTTCTCGCTTCTCGCCCAACTTTCAGCTCTGTCAGCCACAACCCCTGAAAACGGAGAAATTTTGTCATATAATATTGTATTAACCGCTCCCGCCTGCACCCGGGCGGCAGCCGGAACCTTTTCTTAGCTGAAGGTATAAAAATTTATCCATGCATCGAGATCACAACCCTCGCACCCGCCTCTCGCTGGACGGAGACTGGGATTTCTGGCTTGACCCCGCTGCCCGCCTCGACCCGGACAGCCTGGACGGAGCACCCGCCTCCGCCATCACCGTGCCCGGGCCCTGGCAGGCCCAATCCGAAGCCTGGCGCGATTACGCCGGCGTCGCCTGGTACCGCCGCAGCCTGGAGCTCCCGGCCGGCTGGCTCTCCGGCCCGGACCGGGTGGTCGTCCTGGGCGTGGAGGCCGCCGATTACGCCGCCGAGGCCTGGCTGAACGGCGTCCCGGCTGGCGAGCACCGGGGCGGATACCTGCCCTTCGAGCTCGACCTGACCGCAGCCGCACGACCCGGCTCCAACACCCTCACCATCCGGGTGGATGACTCACCCGCTCATTTTGCGGAGATCCCGCACGGGAAGCAGGGCTGGTACGGGCCCCTCTCCGGCTTATGGCAGCCGGTATGGGTGGAAAGCCGCCCCGCCCTGCACCTCCAGGCCCTGCAGGTCTTCCCCGACCTGGAGCACGGCTGCGTGGAGGCGCAGGTGGAGTTCTCGCGCCCGGCGCCTGCCGGGACGCAGCTGACCGCCCGCCTCACCGGCCCGGATGGGCAGGCGGTGGCGCAGGCGGAGAGCGCCCCGGCCGCCGGCGCGCGGGGGGCGCGCTTCGACCTGCCCGTCCCCTCGCCCCGCCCCTGGTCGCCCGCTTCCCCCTGCCTCTACACCCTGGTGGTCGAGCTGGCCGGGCCGCAGCCGGACACGGCCGCGAAGACTTTCGGCTTCCGCAGCATCGAGGCCCGCGACGGGCGCCTCTACCTCAACGGGGAGCCCCTCTACCTGCGCGCCGCCCTGGACCAGGATTACTACCCCGAGGCGATCTGCACCCCGCCCGGTATGGACTTTCTGGAAGACCAGGTGCGGAAAGCGAAAGAGCTGGGGCTGAACTGCCTGCGCTGCCATATCAAAGTCCCCGACCCGCGCTACTACGAGGCCGCCGACCGCCTGGGTATGCTGGTGTGGGCGGAGCTGCCCAACTGGAGCACCTTCACCCCCCAGGGCGAAGCAGCCGCCCGCGAGACCTTCGAGGGCGTCCTGCGCCGCGACGGGCACCACCCCTCGATCGTCATCTGGACCCTCATCAACGAGGACTGGGGCATGGACCTGGTGGGGGACCCCACCCACCGCCTGTGGCTGAAATCCGCCTACTCCTGGCTCAAGAACCTGGACCCCACCCGGCTGGTGGTGGATAACTCCGCCTGCGAGCCGAATTTTCATGTCCAGACCGACCTGGAGGACTACCACTACTACCGCCAGATCCCGGACCACCGCCTGGAGTGGGACGCCTTCGTGCAGGCTTTCGCCCGGCGGGCGCCGTTCACCTTCAGCCCGCACGGCGACGCCGTCCGCAGCGGGAAGGAGCCGCTCATCCTCTCGGAGTTCGGCAACTGGGGCCTGCCCGATCTTGACCTGCAGCGCGGCCTGGACGGGCGCGCGCCCTGGTGGTGCGAGACCGGGATCGAGTGGGGCGAGGGGGTGGTCTACCCCTCCGGCGTGAAGGAGCGCTTCCGCAGGCTGGGCCTGGAGCAGGTTTTCGGCTCCTGGAAGGCCTTCACCTGGGCCACCCAGCAGCAGGAGCTGCTGGCGTTGAAATACCAGATCGAAAGCATGCGCCGCCACCCCGAGATCGCCGGGTACGTGATCACCGAGCTGACCGACGTGCATTGGGAGGCCAACGGGCTGCTCGACCTGGAGCGCCGGCCCAAGGCTTTCCACCACCAGCTCGACCGGATCAATTCCGATACCGTGATCCTCCCCGGTTGGGAACGCACAGCCTGGTCCGCCGGGGAGACGGTTCGCTTGCCGGTTTCGATCGCCCATGCCGGCTCCGGCAGCCTGCCGCCTGCCCGGCTCGCCTGGAGGCTTGCGGAGAGCAGGCTGTCTGGCGAGCTGCAGACGGGCGAAATTGCCGCCGGCGAGGTGCGCGAGATCGGCGAGCTGGCCTTCACCCTCCCGAAACTTGCCGCCCCGGCCTCCCGCCGCCTGGAGCTGGAGCTGCTGGGCGACGGCGGGACCATCCTGGCGCGCAGTTGGGTGGACCTGGCGCTCTTCCCGCAGCGCGGCCGGCCCTCGCAGGCCCTCTCCCTGTTCTGCGACGACCCGGCCCTGGCGGCCATGCTGGAAGGCCAGGGCTACCCGCTCGCCGCGCACCCGCAGGCGGCGCGCCTCTTCGTCTCCGGCGGCGTGACCCCCGAGACCATCGCCTACGTGCGAGAGGGCGGCAGCCTGCTCGTGCTGGCCGACAGCGGGCAGGCGGAGGGCGAAACCCGCACTCTGCTGCCCAAGATCTGCCTCCAGCCGCGCGAGGGCACCCCCTGGGACGGCGACTGGGCCTCCTCCTTCGCCTGGCTGAAACGCAGCGGCGCGTTCGCGCGCCTGCCGGGCGGCCCGCTGCTGGACCACAGCTTCGACCGGGTCTTCCCCCACTACGTCATGACCGGCTTCGGCGACTGGGATTATCAGGCCCAGGTGCACGCCGGGCTGGTGGTGGGCTGGGTGCACCGCCCGGCGGCGCTCATCGCCGAGCGCCGCTACGGCAGGGGTAGGGCGGTGCTCAACGCCTTCCGCATCGAGCCCGAGACCCCCGCCCGCGACCCTGCCGCGGCCGCCCTGCTCGACGCCCTGATTGAGCTCGCCGGCGAGGAGCCGCGGTGATCCCCCCACTGCTCCCCGCGCCGAGAAAGGCCCTCCCCGGTGGGGAGGGCTTCCGCCTGCCGCCGCAGGGGCTGGTGCTGCTGGAGGCCGCGCCGGCCCGCCTGCTGCTGCCCGCCGCCCGCCGCTTCCAGCGCTTCCAGGAGCAGCAAAACGGCTGCTCCTGGGAGGCCGCGGCCGGGTTTCCCCCGCAGCAGGCCGCCCTGGTCCTGCAGGTGCGGGCGGGCTGCGGCCTGCCGGAGCAGGGCTACCGCCTTTCGGTCAGCCCGCAGGGCGTGCGCATCGAAGCCCCCGCCCCCTCCGGCGTCTTTTACGGCGTGTGCACCCTCATCCAGCTGCTCGCGGCCTGCGGGCCGGACCTGCCCGGGCTGGAGATCGAGGACTGGCCCGACTTCCCCGCCCGCGGGGTGATGCTGGACGTCAGCCGCGACCGCGTGCCCACCCTGGAGACCCTCTACGCCCTGGTGGACCTGCTCGCCGGCTGGAAAATCAACCAGCTCCAGCTCTACACCGAGCACACCTTCGCCTACCGCCGCCATCCGGAGGTCTGGGCCCAGGCCTCCCCGCTCACCGGGGAGGAGGTCCTGCTGCTGGACGAGTACTGCCGGGAGCGCTTTATCGAGCTGGTGCCGAACCAGAACTCCTTCGGGCATATGCACCGCTGGCTGCAGCACCCCCGCTACGCTCCGCTCGCAGAGCTGCTGGACGGCTACGACGCCCCCTGGGGCCGGGTGGAAGGCTCGAACAGCCTCTGTCCCACCGATCCCCGCAGCCTGGAGCTGCTGAGAGACCTGTACGACGAGCTGCTGCCCCACTTCACCAGCCGCATGTTCAACGTGGGCTGCGACGAGACCTTCGACCTGGGCCAGGGCCGCAGCAAAGCGCGCTGCGAGCAGGAGGGCGCCGGCAGCCTGTACCTGGATTTCCTGCTCAAGATCCACCGGGAGGTCGGCGCGCGCGGGCGGCAGATGCAGTACTGGGGCGATATCGTCCTCCAGCACCCGGAGCTGATCGCCCGCCTGCCGCAGGACGCCATCGCCCTGGAATGGGGCTACGAGGCCGGTCACCCCTTCGACGAGCACGGCGCCCGGTTCGCCGCCGCCGGGCTGCCCTTTTACGTCTGTCCCGGCACCTCCTCCTGGTGCAGCCTGGCGGGCCGCAGCGATAACGCCCGCGGCAACCTGCTCAGCGCCGCCGAGCACGGCCTGAAGCACGGCGCGGCGGGCTACCTGATCACCGATTGGGGCGATCACGGGCACTGGCAGCCCCTGCCGGTCAGCTACTTTGGCTTTGCCGCCGGGGCCGCCTTTTCCTGGTGCCTGGGGGCGAACCGGAACCTGGACCTGCCCCAGGCCCTGGACCGCTTCGCCTTCCAGGACCGGGCCGGAGTCATGGGCTGCCTGGCCTACAACCTGGGCAGCCTCTACCGGGAAACGGGGATCGTCTGGTTGAATGCCTCGCCGCTCTTCTCCATCCTGCAGCGCCCCTTCGACCAGCTGCGCGACCACCCCAAAATCCGCTCCATCCCCTACGAGCGCCTCCTGCGCCGCCTTGACGAGCTGGCCCCCGGCCTCGAGCAGGCTGAAATGGAGCGCTCCGACGCGGAGCTCATCCGGCGCGAATACCGCCTGGTGCTGCGCCTGCTGCGCCACGCCTGCCGCCGCGGCCGCCTGGCGGTGAGCGACGACCCGGCCCTGGCAGCCGCAGAGGCCCCCGCCCTGGCGCAGGACCTGCAGGAGCTCCTGCAGGAGCAGGCCGGGGTCTGGCTGGAGCGCAGCCGCCCCGGCGGCCTGGAAGACAGCCTGGCTAAACTGGCCGCCGCCGGACGCGACTACCTGCCCTGCTGAGCGCTCGCCCTCCAGTCAGGACTTTCCCTGCCGGATGGGTGCTGGACGTGACCGGGGCGGTTAGCGGTTCTCCCGCCAGACCGGTGAACTTAATTCATGGAGTGATTCTGGGGCTGCGCCCCACAATCACTCCATGAATTGACCTTTCTTAGCGAGAAGAGCGGTCAGTTCGCCGTGCAAGGGCGGAGATAGGGGGAATTCCTACCCGCATCTTAGGCATTTTCCCTATTGTTGCTCCACTCCAATCAGGCTATATTCGAAGGCGGCTGGAAATCAGCCGCCTGTTTTTTATTTAAGTGTTCAGGACCCGCGCAAGACCGCCGCACGGTCCTGGAATGCGGAAGGGGTGAGAAGAAGCGATGCACGCAGACGATAAAAACAGCCCGCAAGAGGCGGGCCTGACCCCGGAATTCCCGGGCGGCCTCCGGCAGGACAGCGGGCCCGAAAAAGCGAAGGATGAGGACCTCAACAACGCAGCCACCCAGGAGAGCCCGCCGCAGTTGGAGCCGGAAAAAAAGCGCGTGTTCCGGGAATCCCTGCTGGCGCTGAACTCCGGCCGGGTGCAGTACCTGGTCGGGGCGACCTTCGCCCGCCACCATTACACCGGCATCTGGCGCAACACCAAAGACCTGGATATTTTCGTCAAACCGGCGGACTTGAGCGCCGCCCTGGAGCATCTGCGCCGCGCGGGCTTCACGACCAGCATCGAGCACGAGCACTGGCTGGCGAAAGCGTGCCAGGGGGAGCATTTCGTGGACCTGATCTTCGGCACCGGCAACGGTCACTTCCCCATTGACGACGATTTTTTCACCGGCAGCCCGCGGGGCGTGGTGCTCGGCGTGCCGACCCGCCTGGCGCCCCTGGAGGAGATGCTGGCCTCGGACGCCTACATCGCCACCCGCGGCCGTTTCGACGGCGGCGAGGTGGTCCACCTGATCCGCTCCGTTCAGGGCCGCATCGACTGGCAGCGGGTCCTGCGCCGCCTGGGCGAAAACCGCCAGCTCCTGTTCTGGCATCTGGTATTATTTGACTTTGTCTACCCCGGGCACCAGGATTTCCTGCCCCAGGAACTGATGGGCCAGCTCTTCGAGGAGATGCGCGCCCGCTGGGAGAAGCCGGTCTCCAACCCGAAAGCTTTCCGCGGCGCGCTGATTGACCCCTTCCTCTTCCGGGTAGATATTGACGAATGGGGCTATGAAGACCGGCGCCAGATGCAGCCCCTGGTGGACCAGAAAGGAGAGGCGCTGTGAAAATTGCGGCAATCGGCGATCTGCACACCCGCGCGACGGCCAGAGAACAGCTTCAGGCAGTGCTCCACAGCATCCCCGGCGAGGTAGACGTGCTGGTCCTGGCGGGAGACCTGACGGACAACGGGCTGCCTGCCGAGGCGGAGATTCTGGCGGAGGAGCTGCAGGGCATGGACCTGCAGGTGATCGCGGTGCTGGGCAACCACGACCACGAGGGCGACGCCCAGGAGGAGATCTCCAGCCTCCTGGTCCAGGCGGGCGTCTGCATCCTGGACGGCACCGTCCACCAGATCGAGCACGTCGGTTTCGTGGGCACCAAGGGGTTCTGCGGCGGCTTCGACGGGCTGCTGATCCAGCCATTTGGCGAGCGCGCCCTGAAAACCTTTATCAACGCCAGCATCGAGGAGGCGGTGCGCCTGGAGAATGCCATGGCGCGCCTGGACTGCGAGCGCCGGGTGGCGGTGACCCATTATGCCCCCATCAAAGCCACCCTGGAGGGAGAGCCGCAGGA
This sequence comes from Chloroflexota bacterium, assembly GCA_023395675.1. Lineage (GTDB taxonomy): Bacteria > Chloroflexota > Anaerolineae > Anaerolineales > UBA4823 > JAEWYL01. The sequence continues at coordinate 15,100 of JAEWYL010000280.1, forward strand.
GCTTTTTCCCTTCCTGGGCTCCGGGCGGCTGGCGAACGCTCTGGACCGGCAGAAGGTGGACCTCATTCTGCACGGTCACGCCCACCACGGCTCCCCGTTCGGGCAGACGCCGGGCGGCATCCCGGTCTACAACGTCTGCCGCTTCGTGCAGGAGCGCCACAACGGCCAGAACTTTTGCCTGTTCGATCTCTGATCCGGGCCGCAGCCCTCTGCCCGGCGGATTGTCCCGCGACTCCAGGGCCAGTTCAGCGTATACAGAGCATAGGGTTCGAGGAGAGCACCCAGGGCAAGGATTCTAAAAAATCGTTTACGGTTGTTGTGCGCTGCGCCGGCCGGGCACAGGCCAGGGCGCCTCACACAGCAGCCTATCAGGAGCGGATAGAACCGAAAGCGGGTAGAATACTTTTCGTGCACTTTTTTCGAGATAGCCGCTGGACATAAACACGGAATTTCAGGTATTATTAATTTAACTCCGGTGGGCTCAAATCCATCCGGCGGCAATTACCCCTGCCCGGCTTTTTTTTACGAGTGTTGATTACTGGTTTGGCGAGAAAGGGGTATTGCCGCGCCCGGAGGCATCCCGGCGGCCGGGCCGGGGCCTGTTGGAGCCCTACACCATTCTGCAGACCTGACCACCGCAGCACCGGGTCTTGCCCACCACATTCACAGATGCACCGGCAGGGTACGGTAGTGAACTTACAATCCATCATCAACGGTCCCTTAGGAGTGGGGACGGCGCTGTTTCTCAGCCGCGCGATCCCCCCAAAATTTGGCTATGCGCTGGGCAGCCGGCTCGCAGGGCTGCTCGCCCGGCGCGACACGCCGATGGCGCAGGCAGTGCGCAGGAACCAGTGGGTGGTCTCCGGAGGGAGGCTGACCTCTGCAGAGCTCGACCGGGCTGTGCTGTCCACCTTCCAGAGCACCGCTCACTGCCTGTATGACCTGTACCACTACATGCACAACCCCCAGGCTGCCGCCCGCCTGGTCCGTACCTCCCCCAGCACGCTGGAATTTATCCGCAGCGGGCAGGAACAGCCCGGGGGAAAGGTTCTGGTCGGCCTGCACATGAGCAATTTTGACTTTGCCATGCAGGCCGCCGCCGGATGGGGCCTCAAGGCCCTGGCCATCACCCTGCCCGAACTCGGCCCGGGCTATAAGTGGCAGTACGATCTGCGCAGGAAGGCGGGGCTGGACATCCGGCCGGCCTCGATCAACCTGTTCCGCGAGGCGGTCCGCCACCTGCGCGCGGGAGGCATGGTGCTGACCGGCATTGACCGCCCGCAGGAGAACTCGAAATACCGGGTGCAGTTTTTCCGACACCCGGCGGCTCTGCCGGTGTTTCATATTCAACTGGCGTTGAAGGCCGACGCGCCGGTCTATATCGCCGCCGCCGTCTTGCAGCCCGACGGGATCTACGAGATCAACATCACCGGTCCCATCCACATGCAGCCCTATCCCGACCGCCATGCAGAACTGGTGCGGAACGCGGAGGCTGTGCTGGCCGCGGCGGAGGAGATCATTTGTCAAGCGCCTCATCAATGGGCCATGTTTTATCCGGTCTGGCCTGAAGTTCTTATTCCCCAATAGGAGATGATCATGGCTGAAATGAAAGCGCACAAACGGATTAACGATATCCTGCTGGGTCCAATCGAGCGCCCGGCGCTCCGCTGGCTGGCCGCCCACATGCCTGCCTGGGTCTCTCCCGATCACCTGACCGCGGTCGGGTTTGCCGGCTCGCTGATTATCTTCACCGGCTATGCGCTCACCCTCATTCACCCGGCGTTCCTGTGGCTGGCCAGCCTCGGCTTCGTCATCAACTGGTTCGGCGACAGCCTGGACGGCACCCTGGCGCGCTACCGCGACATTCAGCGCCCCCGCTACGGCTATTTCATTGACCACACGATGGACTCATTGAGCGAGATGCTCGTCTTCCTGGGCCTGGGCCTTTCGCCCTACGTGCGCTTCGACCTGGCCGCCCTGGCCCTGATCGGCTATATGCTCATGTCCATCCTGGTGTACATCACCACCTACGTCAACGGCGAGTTTAAGATCTCCTATGCTAAAATCGGCCCCACCGAGATGCGGCTGATCGCCATCCTCGCCAACACCCTGATCTTCTTCATCGGCAACCCCACCCTCACCCTGGCCGCTTTCACCACCACCGTCTATGACGTGCTCGTGGGGATCATCGCCATCGCCCTGATCACCGCCTTCGTGGTCTCCTCCCTCATCCAGGCCTCAGCCCTGGCTCGCATGGACGAGAAGACCCTGGAGCGCCGGAAGCTCAAACAGCGCCGCCGGGAACTGCAGCGCGAGCTCCGCAGCGAGCGCCGCGAGCAGAAGAAGCTGGCCCAGAAAAAGGCCGGGCTGATCGCAGCCCGTTCGAAAGGCTGACCACGCACCTGACACAGCCATCGAGATCTCGTCGCCGCAGGTTCGAGGGGATTTTCGATGCGAATCCTGATGTTAAGCCACGGCTACCCGCCGACCATCAGCGGCGTGAGCCTCGTGGTGCAGAAAATATCCCGCGCCCTGGCCCGTAAAGGCCACCAGGTGCGGGTCCTCACGGCCAGCGAGCGCGGCCGGGAATACCGCGCCCTCGACCAGCAGGTTGAGCTGCTGCGGGTGCGCTCCCTCCACAACCCCTTCTGGCTCGAAGGCCCGCTTCCTTTCCCCTCCCCCGCCGCCCTCCGGCAGGCGCTCCTAGAATTCCAGCCGGACCTCATCCACACGCACGAGAACGTCATCCTGAGCAACCTGCTTCTGCAGGCGCGCGGCCATCTCACCATTCCAATCGTCTCCTCCTGCTATTTCCTGCCGCGCTACGTGACCCACTACCTGCGCTGGGGGCAGCAGGTGGACCGCTGGATCGAGCGCTTCACCCTGCGCTATGCGCTGAACAACCTGAACCGGTTCGACCATGTGATCTTCTCGACCCGCACCCAGCAGGAGTTCTTCCTGCGCGGCGGTCTGAAAACGCCCTCCAGCGTGATCTCCAACGGGGTGGACAACCTGCGCTACTACCCCCCAAACGGCAAAGGGGAGCCAGCCGGGCAGCGCTACCGGCTGCCCCCTCACCCCAGGATCCTGGTGGTGGGCCGGCTGATGAAGGACAAGAAGCTCGACCTGCTGATCGAGGCCCTGGAGCGCGTGATCCGGGAGCGCGCAGCCTATCTGGTCATCGTGGGCCGTGGGGGCGAGCGCAAACAGCTCGAGCGGCGGATCGAGCGCCTGAACCTGCAGCGCTACGTGCATTTCGCCGGTTTTGTGCCCGAGGCCGACCTGCCCGCAGTCTACCGGGCCTGCGACCTCTTCGCCATCGTCTCCAACGTCGAGGTGCAGAGCATCCCCACCCTGCAGGCCGCGGTCACCGGTCTGCCAATCGTGGCGGTGAACGCCGCCGCCCTGCCCGAGCTGGTGCGCCACGGCGAAAACGGCTGCCTGGTCCCCCCGGACGACCCCGAGAGCCTCAGCCGGGCGATCCTGGACCTCCTGGACAACCCGCCGCTCGCCGCCCGCATGGGCCGCGCCAGCCAGGAGATCGGGAAGGCCCACGCCGACTCCGCCACATTTGACGCCTACGAGCGCTTCTACTGCTCTGTAATAGCCGGTCAACGAGTGGAACTTTGATATGGCCTGCGGCGTTCTGTACCGCGGCTCACACCAGACAAAGGGAAGCGCAGCAGGCCCCCCTTCCCGCCGGGAAACGCGCTCCGGGAGAAAAGACTGCGCCGCTCGAACAGGCAAAAAAACCCTCAGGGTCTTGCAGACCCTGAGGGTTTCTTATCAAGTGACAGGCTTTGTGAGCGGCTCAGTCGCCGGCTGGCGCTTTCACCGCCGGCTGCAGTTTAGTGGCTTTTTTCTTGCTCTGCGCGATGCCCCAGATTATGCCCGCCAGGAGCAGGCCGACGATCAGCCAGCCTCCCACCGTCAGGTCTTCGAACTTCACCAGGATCGGCGCCACGAGCAGTGAGACCAGGTTGACCACCTTGATCATCGGGTTGAGGGCCGGCCCGGCGGTATCCTTGAGGGGATCGCCCACCGTGTCGCCCACCACGCCGGCTTTGTGCCGCTCCGAGCCCTTGCCCGTGTTGGCGGCCAGGTTGCGCGGCTCGTCCTCGATCGCCTTCTTGGCGTTATCCCAGGCGCCGCCGCTGTTGGACATGAACACCGCCAGGAGCTGCCCGCTCAGGATCACGCCCGCCAGGAAGCCGCCCAGGGCTTCGACGCCCAGGATCATGCCCACGATCAACGGCAGGGCGATGGAGATGGTCGCCAGGGGGATCAGCTCTTTCTGCGACGAGCGAGTGGAGATCGCCACCACCCGGGCATAATCCGGCTTGACCTTGCCTTCCATCAGGCCTGGGATGCGGAACTGCTCGCGCACCTCTTCCACGATCTCGCCCGCAGCCCGGCTGACGGCGCGGATGGAGAGCGAGGAGAAGAGCCAGGGCAGCGCCCCGCCGAGCAGCAGGCCGATGAAGACCCGCGTCTCAGAAACCCGGATGGCGTCCAGGGGCGGCAGGCCCAGCGAGACCTGCGCCCGCCCCACGTCGGTGATGAAGGAGGCGAAGAGGCTGACGGCCGCGATCACCGCCGAGGCGATGGCCACACCCTTGGTGATGGCTTTGGTGGTGTTGCCCACCGCGTCCAGGTCGGCCATGATCTGGCGCGCGTTCAGGGTGTTCTCGTCCTCCTGCCCCTGCCAGGCCATCTCGCCAATCCCGTTCGCATTGTCCGAGATGGGGCCGTAGGAGTCCATGGCGACGTTGTTGCCCGTGTGGCTGAGCATGCCGATGCCGATCATGGAGACCGCGTAGAGCACGTACAGCGAGCCCTGCGAGCCGTAGAGCATCAGCGAGAAGATAAAGCTGATGACGATCACGACCAGGGCCCAGACGCTCGATTCCATCCCCACCGACAGGCCCGAAAGGATGGTGGTGGCCGGCCCGGTGCCGGTGGATTCGACGATCTCCTTGACCGGAGACTGCTTGGTGCTGGTGAAGTAGGAGGTCAGCGGGTTGAAGGCCACCGCCAGGCCGACGCCGAGGGTGGTGAGCATGCCCAGACGCCAGTCATTGGCGTACAGGAAGGCCACCAGGAAGGCGAAGATGATGGTGTTGATGCTCGAGACCTCGTACGAGCGGAACATGGCCTCTTCGGCGTCGTGGGCCCGCAGGAACTTGATGGGGAACTTCTCCCAGATGGGGACGGTGAACGTCCCCAGGATAGAGCTGATCACCCCAATCCCGCGGATGATGAGCGGGTAGACGATCCACTTGAGACTGTGCGAGGGGTCCGCTTCCATCAGGGCGATGCCGAGGATCAGACCGGAGACGATGGTCACCTCGTAGCTCTCGAAAATGTCGGCCGCCATACCGGCGCAGTCGCCGACGTTGTCGCCCACCAGGTCCGCGATCACGGCCGCGTTGCGGGGATCGTCCTCGGGGATGTCTTTTTCGACCTTACCCACCAGGTCTGCGCCCACGTCGGCCGCTTTGGTGTAGATACCGCCGCCCACGCGCATGAACAGCGCCAGCAGGGTGCCGCCGAAGCCGAAGCCCAGCAGGGCATCCGGAGCGGCGCGCCCGAAGACGATGAAGATCACCGTGCCGCCCAGCAGGCCCAGGCCGTCGGTCAGCATACCGGTAACGGTGCCGGCGTAATAGGCGATGGAGAGGGCCTCGGTGAAGCCGCGCCGGGCGGCCGAGGAGACGCGCACGTTGGCCTGAATGGCCATGCGCATGCCCAACTGGCCCACCAGCAGCGAAAACGTCGCCCCCATAATGAAAGCGACGGTGCGGCCTACGGCGATAATGATCTGGGTGTTTTGGGGGAATTCTTCCAGCGCTTCCCGGCTGGGCGGGACTACGTAAACGCTGAAGAACAGCAAAACTGCCAGCAGTGCGATCGCCGGCAGGATGGTCTTGAGCTGGCGGCTGAGATAGCTGTCGGCCCCCAGCCGGATGGCGTTCCAGACCTCCTGCATCTTCTTATCGCCCTGGTCTTTTTTCATCACCAGCCCACGCAGGAGCCAGGCATAAAGCAGGCTGATAAATGCGGTGATCAATACACACAGCACGGCAATTTGTTCGAAAGAGTTAAGGCCGTGCCTCGCTAACCCGAGAATATCCATCTTGCCTCCGTGAATGAATGATCCAATGCGCTCAGAGGTCGGACCGGCAGAACGCAAAATGGGCAGCTACTCCGCTCACCCGCTTCCCGCCATAGCGCCGGCTTCGCATGCGCCCTGATTGCCAGACATCCGGCATCCGTTGAACCCGCCGGAGCCAGGAGGCTGTTGAGTGCGAGGCGCCTGCCTGCGCACCCAACAGCTCGTAATTCCGGATGATCCGTTACCTGATTCGATGATTATTGCTGTAGACAGGGGATCAGGGGAAATGGGTCCGCTGATTGCCAGCCGGGTGTCTGGCCCGGTACGGTCAGGATTGCTGAACAGAGGTCTCCTGCTTCAGCATCTCAACAATATTCAGTAAGGTCTGTTTGCGTCCTTTTAGGCAGTCTTTCAGTTCCCTCCGGTCGGTGTGAATAATTTCGCTGTGAAGCTCTACCAGGTAGCACTCCAGGACATCAACCAGCGTCTCGCGTTCTTCATCTGAGAGCTTGATGTTGTACATAACTATCTCCTTTCAAATACCCTCTGCCTTCTGCGGAATACCGGCGTTATTGCGGCAGCTAATTCATACTCTTGTGATCCAATTCACAATTTTTCGTCAATTTAATATACCACCATCCGAATCGCCTTCAAAGTGACAAAAATCACCTTTCTCGGTGGTCATATATCGGACAAAATAAGGAAGAAAAAGCGCGTCGAGAAATTCCGGCCGGTCCAACCGGAATTTCTCGACGCGTGGAAACCGCCTGAGCGGATATTTGGGTTATTTAAACAGTCTGCGTGTCTGTGCAGGCAGGGCTTTCAGATAGCCTGCCCTGCTCGCCATGAAGGCCCCCACCGCCATCCCGGCTGCTAGCAGGAGCCCCACCGCGGCCGCTTTCGCCGCCGGGTTGGTCTGGTACCAGCTTCCAATGCTGAAAGATTTCGCCTCCTGCCCGAACGACCCCTCGGCCCGGTCGAATCCTTCGAGGTGGGCGAACAGGTTGTTGGGCGCCTCTGGCCCTTTCGGCTCGTCCGTCTTCTGCCCGGCAAAGGCCACGGGCAGCAGCAGCTTATCTCCGAGCCGGGGCGAAATCCGGTTCAGCAGGCCGAAAGCTTTCCCGGCCCCGCCGCCGTAAATATCGCGCACCGGGCGCCCGGCGGCATACACAATCACCTCCGCCACCACCTCCGGCTCGTAGATCGGGGGCATCGGGCGCGGCTTGACGCCCAGCCGGGTCAGGGCTTTATCGAACAGCGGCGTGTTGATGGAGGCCGGCAGTACGTTGGTCACCGAGATCGGCACGCCCTCCTTCTCCAGCTCCATTCTCAGCGCATCCACAAAGCCGACCACCCCATGCTTGGAGGCCGTGTAAGGCGAGTGCAGGGGCACCGCCCTGCGCCCCTCAATCGAGGAAACGTGGATCAGAGCCCCCCGGCCCTCCAGGCGCAGGTGGGGCAGCGCCGCCAGCGCCCCATAGGCCTGTCCCACCAGATTGACCTCGATCACGCGCCGGAACTCCTCCGGGGTGATCTCCTGAAACGGGGCGTACAGCGTGACCGCCGGCAGGTGCACCCAGGTATCGATACGCCCGTAGAGCGCCACCGCCCTGTCCGCCAGGTTCCTGACCTGCTCGAAAACGCTCGCGTCCGCCTCCACCGCGGCAGCCGTCCCGCCCTGCCGGTTGATCTCATCCGCCAGCTCATTCAGGGGCGCCAGCGACCTGCCGCCCAGGACGACCCGCGCCCCCTCCTGGGCGAAGCGCAGGGCTGAGGCGCGTCCGATGCCGCTGTTCGCCCCAAACACCACCACCACCTGCTCGCTCACTGGTTTTAGTTTCATGGCCGTAATATCCGCAATCCCTTCCGGTAAGATCGTCTTCTTTCCTGTCTCCAGATCATAAACCGATCGAGACGCGGGGACAATGCGGGAATTCACCCAGTGGGGGTAGGAGGGTGCCTACCTGGGGCCGAACCCCTCCCCCAGCCCCTCCCCAGCGGCGCTTTGCGATTACGGGCTTCCCGTAATCGGAAAACGGCCCTGGGGGAGGGTTCAGCCCCGCCGCAATGGGGGTTGTGCTTCAGTTGTGTGTTTTTTCGGGAGTCAGCTGCAGGACTGAAAGCTCTGCACGCGATAGACGGGGTGCTCCTCCGCCGCCTGGTAGCTCTCGCGCAGGCGCATGCGGGCCCGCGCCAGGCGGCTCTTCACCGTCCCGGTGGGGATGCCCAGAGCCTGGGCCGCCTCGGAGTAATCGAAGCCCTGCACGTCCACCAGGGAGATGACGGCGCGGAAGTCCGGCGGCAGGCAGTCCAGCAGGCGCTGGAGGGTGAGGCGCAGGTCGGCCCGCTCTGCAAAGGCCTCCGGAGATTCGCTCAGGTCCTCGATCCATTCCGGCGATTCGATCTCCTCGTCTTCTTTGCTGGTCGGGAACAGCGGCTGGGAGGGGCGCCGTTTGCGGCGGCGCAGCTCGTCGTAGCAGACGTGGGTGGCGATGCGCACCAGCCAGGCGCGGAAAGATCCCCCTTTGAAGGAATTCAGCTTGCGAAATGCCAGGATCAGCG
>JAEWYL010000285.1 GCA_023395675.1 Chloroflexota bacterium
CGAATACCTGCGGTAGTTGGGCGCGTGCCAGGGGTAGAGGGCGCGGTTGCGGCGCAGCTGCAGGCCCGGGGGGGCGGGCCGGGCCGCGCCCGAGCGGCCGCGCTCCAGCCACAGGTCCTCGGCCAGGGCGAACAGGCGCAGGTACTCCACCGCGGCCGAGGCGCAGGCGCGGGCCAGCCCCGGGCCGGGGAGGGGCCGGGGCTGCCGCCGGTGGAGCTCGCCCGCCTCCCGGAACAGGGCCTCCAGCGCCTCCCCCCGCCGCTCGAGCGGGAAGCCGCTCTCCACGCGCGCCCGCGCCGCCCGGCCCAGGGCCTGCCGGCGCTCCGGGTCCGCCAGCAGCTCCTTGAGCAAGCGCGCGTACTGCTCGCCCTCGCTCTCCTCCGGGCCGGGCTCGACCAGCACGCCCGCCTCCGGGGTCACCAGCTCGGCCTGCCCGCCCACCCGCGCCCCGACTACCGCCAGCCCGCAGGCCATGGCCTCGTAGATGGAGAGGGCGATGCCCTCCCAGCGCGAGGGCAGGAAAAAGATATCGGCCGCCTGCATCAGCTCACGCACCTGCGCGTTGGGCGCCGCGCCCAGCAGCCGCACCCGGCCCTCGAGCCGGTGGAGGCGCAGGAAGGTCTGCAGCCAGCGGAAATCGGGCCCGCTGCCGGCCACCAGGGCCACAAAGCGGGCATCCTCCCGGCTCAGGCGCAGCAGCGTCCGGGCGAAGACCCCCGGCTGCTTCTGCGCGGTCAGGCGGGCGGCGTAGAGGATCACCGGGGCGTCCTCCGGGATGCCCAGCCGCCGGCGGGTTTCCCGGCGGGCCTGGGGGTCCGGCTGCCAGCGCCGGGCGTCAATATTCGTATAGCAGACCCGCACCCGTCCGGGATCCGCGCCGCGGGCCGCCATCCAGGCTTTCAGATGCCCGGAGGAGACCAGGTTCAGGTCCAGCAGCTCCTGGTACTCCACCGCCATGCGCGGGTAGCCCCCGTTCTTCCACCCCTCCTCCTCCATGTGGCAGTAATCGAGGAAGACGGTCTCCGGGCAGTGCTGGCGCAGGTAGGGGAGCAGCAGGTAAGCCAGCTCGCTGTTGGCGACCAGGACCACGTCCGCCCGGCGGGATTGGATCAGGTAGCGCAGGAAGCGGGGGTAATCGGGCAATCGCAGGAAGCGCTCCAGGACGAAGATATCGGGGGTGTGGCGGGCGAAATGGGGCAGCCAGGAGTGATCGCCCTGGTTGGTCGCCGCCAGGCTCACCTCCCAGCCCCGGGCCCGCAGCTGCTCCACCAGGTCCAGGTTGAACTTGTCCGCCCCGCCGTAGGTGAGCCAGGGCACCAGCAGCAGCAGCCGGGGCTTATTTTTCTGCAGCCGGTTGGCGCAGGGCAGGCTGTCGGGGAGGGTCTCGTGGGGCATATGCCAGCGCGGGCGGATCTCGGGGAAGCCGCCCTGCCACAGGCGCGGGTAGCGCCGCCGCAGCCCCTCCCGGAAGGCGGAATGCCCCTGCCCATACTCCCAGTTCTCCCAGCGGTCCGAATGGTCCTCCCGGCGCCGGTACCAGTCCAGGTATTCGGGGATGGAGGCGCCCCAATAACCGGCGTGGGCGCATTTGAGCCAGAACTCCCAGTCCTCCAGCCCGGCGCGGTTCTCCTCGTCGTAGCCGCCCATCGCGGCGTGGACCTCGCGCCGGATCATACCGGTGGCGTCCACCTGGTTCTCCTCCAGGAAGGCCTTGCCGGCCTCGAAGCCGACCGCCCAGAGGTACTCGTGCGCCCCGAAACCGACGGTGTAGCCCTTGACGAAGGCCGCCTCCGGGTGGGTGAGCAGGTACCAGTACCATTTTTCCACCGCGGTGGGCTCGAGCAGGTCGTCGCCGTCGAGCTGGACCACGAAGGGGGCCCGGGCAGAGTGAAAGCCTGTGTTGCGCGCCGCGCTCAACCCCCGGTTTTCGGGGTGGTCGAGCACGCGGATGCGCGCCTCGCAGCGGCGGTACCCGTCCAGCACCGCCAGCGTCTCCGGGTCGGTGGAGCCGTCGTTGACGATCAGCCACTCCCAATCCTGGAAGGACTGGCCCAGCACCGAGCGGGCGGTCTCGTGGAACACCGGCCCGGTGTTGTAGCAGGGGGTGACGATGGTGACGGCGGGCTCCGCCGGCGAGGCGGCGGGGCGGTAAGCGAACTCGGGCCTGAGCGGCGAGGCGGGGGTGCTGCGGTAGTCCGGCGCGGTGGGGTCAATCATGGGCCTGTTCTTCAACCTTCCTTATTCAGGCGCGGCGCGGGGCGCAGCCGGGCCTGCAGCCGACGGAGAAACGCCTGCGGCCGGCGGAAGATCCGCCCGCTCGCTCCGGCCTGCTGCCGCGCCGCTCCGGCCTCCAGGCGGTCCTTCTCGGCCTGGAGGGTCTCGATCCAGCCCTTCAGTCCGGCGATGGCGCGGTCCCGGGCTTCAGTCTCGGCCTGCCAGTTCTGAGCCTGCCTGCGCCACCAGGTGACGTCAAGCTCCAGGGCGGAGAGGCGGTGCAGCAGGTCGGCGCAGTAGGCGTTCAGGCCGCCCACCACCTCGACCGCGTAGCGGGCGTAGCTCTCCCGGTGCCGGCGCGCCAGCGCCTGCACGGTCTCGCCCAGCTTTTCGGGGTCCTGCAGGCCGGTGCGGTACATCGAACCGGAGCGCACCCGGTATTCAAAGAGCACCTCCGGGACCACGGCGCATTCCCAACCCGCCTCCACCAGGGAGATCCACAGGTCCCAGTCCTCGTACCCCGGGACGGAGAAGTCCTCGCAGTAGCCGCCCACCTGCTCCCAGGCCTGCTTGCGGAACAGGGAGGAGACCATGGCCCGGTTCTCGACCAGCAGGCGCGGGAACTGGCAGTCGGACTGTTCGACCAGGGATTCGTGCTCCCCGAACTCGCGGTAATAGCTGCTGGCGAAACCCACCTCGGGGCGGCTCTCCAGCACGGCTGCGGCCCGCTCGAGGTACTCGGGCCGCAGCCGGTCGTCGGCGTCCAGGCAGCAGATGAAGGCCCCGCGCGCCCGGGCGACGCCGGCGTTGCGGGCCGCAGCCAGGCCGCGGTTCTCCTGGCGCAGCACCTGCAGGCCCCGGCGCGCGCAGGCCTCCAGCGCCTCCCGGGTGTGCGGGTCCGTCGAGCCGTCGTCCACGATCAGGAGCTCGTAATCGGTGCGGGTCTGCGCAAGAACCGAATCCACCGCCTCGGGCAGGTATTGGCCCAGGTTGTAGCAGGGGATCACAAAGCTGGCGCAGAGGTGCGCCTGCGCGGTTCCCATCATCCGTCCGGTCCTCCCTGCGGCGGGTTCGCCGCTCGAAAACTCCCCCTCCCTGCGCCCCGGCGCAGCGCGCGCCTCAGGCGCCGGGCAAGCGCCGCCCCGAGGGCGAAGAAAGCGGCCGGGTGGCGCAGCGCCAGGGCGAGGCCGTCCTGCGCCAGCTCCAGCCCGAGCTGCAGCGCCGGTTTGCGCGCCCCGCAGTTCCGCACCAGGCTGGCGCGGCTGTCCCCGGGCCAGGCAAAAACCGGGCTGGGGAGGGGGAAAGGCTGCGGGCGCGGCGCTCCCTGGGCCGCCAGCGAGGCCCGGAAGGCGAGCTGCTGCTCCAGGACGGCCTGCGGGCCGCAGAGCTGCTCGATCTCCGCCGCGGCCCTCGCGCCCATGCGCGCCAGCTCCTCGGGCGGGGTCTCCAGCGCCCGGCGCAGGGCCTGGGCCAGGGCCTTTTTCTCGCAGGCCTGGGCCAGCCAGCCCGTCTGCCCGTCCCGGATCATCTCGGGCATCCCCCCGCTGCGGGTGGCGAGCACCGGCAGGCCGGCGCTCATGGCCTCCACACAGGCGTAGGGGAAGTTCTCCCAGCGGGAGGGCACGGCGGCCAGGCGGGCGCGGGCATAAAACGCCGCCAGCCGGCCCCTGGAGAGCGGGCCGTGGAAGCGGAAGCGCTCCCACAGCTCCGGCGGGACCAGGCTGCGCAGGACCAGCTCGCTCTGCAGCGGGCTGCGGCCCAGGATGTTCTCCCCGGCGAACTCGAAGCTCACCTGCGGGTCTTCCCCGGCGACCTCCACCGCGGCGGCGATGAACTCCAGGACCCCCTTGCGCCGCTCCAGCCGCCCGGCGTAGCAGACCGGGCCTCCCGCCCGGGCGGGGGACGGCCGCCGGGCCGCCTCGCCGGGCGGCATGGGCAGGGGGATGACCTGGATGGAGCGGCGCGGCAGCCCGCGGGCCTCCTCCACCCGGCGGGCCAGGAAGCGGCTGGGGCAGAGCAGGGCGGTGGCGGCGGCGATGCAGTAGTCTTCCAGGCGCTTCGCCGCCCGCAGGGCGGGGGCGTCCAGGTTCTGCCCGTTGTGGCGCGCGATGTACTCGCTGGGGGAGTGCAGGTGCACCAGGGTGGGCGGGCGGCGGCGGGGGCCCAGGCCGAGGGCGCGCCGCCGCAGGAAGTAATACAGCGGGGCCTCGTATTCCTGGGCCTCGACCAGCTCGATCCCCGCTTCGTCCACCAGGCGCTCGGCCAGCCGCGCGGCGCCCCAGGAAAAGGCCAGGGCGGGGCAGGCGGTGTGAAAGAAGCCGGCCTCCGGGCGGCCGCGCAGGGCCGGGTGCGGCCGCTGGCGCGGCGCGGCGCGCCAGTCCATGAAGGGCAGGCGGTGGATGACCAGCCGCCCCTCGCATTCCTCCTGGACGGGCGCCTCGGCCCCCTCCCAGGCCTGCCCGATGACGTGCACCTCTTCCCCGGCCCCGGCCAGCAGGCGCGCCAGGACCAGGGCGTAGGTCCCGATGCCTCCCCCGGGCGCGGGCGGGTATTCGCGGCAGATCAGCAGGTGTCTCATGCCCGTCCTCGCACGCGTTCTCGCCGGGGCGGGCTCTCAGGAGTTCGCCCGGCCCACCGGCCTGGCGCGCAGGGCGCGGTCCCTGCGCTTTTTGAACGTTCTCCAGGAGAGCCAGTTCGCCAGGATCGCAAGCTGGAAGAACGCCTGCACGATCGAAAAGGCCAGCAGCAGCGAGAGCGAGTGCCCCTCCACCAGGACGGTGTAGAGCGCGCCCCCCGCCAGGAAGAAGATCGCCGCCACCTGGGGCAGCAGCCAGAGCGGGTTCAGGTTCCCCCCGGCGAGCTTGGGCGTGGGCCGGAAGCTCAGGGGGGCGCGCAGCACGGCCATGCCCCAGGCCAGGAGGTAGACCGGCCAGGTGGCATAGACGAGCACCAGCGCCCGCGCCAGCGAGGCGCGCGAGGCCGCGGCATGGCCCCACAGGCGCAGCGCGGCCTGGCGGATGAGCACGTCGGCGGCCACGAGCGGGGCCAGGTGGTCCAGGTAGGCGTGAAAAGCGGCCCGCGTCTGGAAATCTGCGAAGATCAGCACCAGGATGGTCGCCAGCAGGTGCAGGAAGACCGCCGGGCCGATCCAGTACTTCGTCATGCGCACCGCGTAGGAGAGGCGCTGCCCCCAGGTCAGGCGGCGGAAGCTGCGCGGGTAGGCGGTGAGCAGCAGCTCGAACACCCCGCGGGCCCACTTCAACTGCTGGGTGAACCAGGCGGCCAGATCCGGCGGGGCGATCCCCGGGGCCAGCGGCTCGGCCACGTACACCGAGCGCCAGCCGGCGGCGTGCAGGGCGATGGAGGTGGCCAGGTCCTCCGCCAGGCCGAGCTGGTAGCCCCCGATGGAGAGGAGCGCCTCCCGGCGAATCAGGGCGTTGCTGCCCATCAGGGTGGCGCTGCCCACCCCGTCGGTGCCCAGCGCGGTCGGGTTGTAAAACTCCAGGCTGGTCTCATCCGCGGCCTGGGCGATCCAGCTCTGGCGCCGGTTGTGGAAGGTGAGCATCACCTGCACAAAACCCACGCGGGGGTCGGCGAAATAGCCGGCGGTCTTCTCGAGGAAATCCGGTTCGGGGACGTGGTCCACGTCGAAGATGGCCAGCACCTCCCCCTGGAAGCGGCCCAGGTGGGCGTTCAGGTGCCCCGCCTTCGCCCCGGCGTTGCCGGCGCGGGTGAGGTAGCCCGCCCCCAGCCCCTCGGCCAGCTTCTGCAGGGCGGGGTCCCGGCCGTCGTCCAGCAGCCAGGTGAGGTGCGGGCCGTGCAGGGCGCAGGCGGCGCGCAGGGTCTCCTCCACCATCTCGAACGGCTCGCCGCAGGCCGCCACCAGCACGTCCACCCTCAAGCCGGCGGGCGGGGGCGGGTGGGTTTCCCGGGGGCGGATGGAGAGGTAGAGCACCCAGTTGCCGAGCATCTGTACCCCGCTGTAGAGCACCGCCAGCGCCAGGACGATCAGGAGCGGGAGGGAGCGGTAGCGCCCGGCCTGAAACCACCAGCTGTAATAATAGACGAGCGGGACCAGGCAGCAGCCCAGCAGCAGGGCGATCCACAGCAGTCTTTTATCGGCTCTCATAGGTATACACCCGCATCGTAAACCGTCTGGCCTGCACCGCCACGTCGAAGACTTCCATCAGGCGGGCGTTCTCCTTGATCCAGGCCTCCGCCCCGGGGTAGCGCTCGGCCAGGGTCAGATCCTCGATGAACCACACCCGCTGCTGGCGGCCCTCCAGCATCCCCGGCTGAAAGTTCTCCATGCCGATCACGCTGCGCCCGAGATAGTAGTCCCCCAGGTCGGTGTCGGTCGCCACCACCCAGTCGCCCGGCTCCAGGCGGGCGTCGATATAGCGGAAGGCCGCCCGCCAATCGGCCCGGTTGCCGTTCTGGTGGAAGTAGTAGAGGTAGTTATCGCTCAGAGCGCTGAGCAGCATCACGGCCAGCAGGCCGCCCGCCAGTAAGCGCACGCTCTTCTCCGGGTGCCGGAAGTGCTGGTCGAGGAAGAGGCCGGCGAGCAGGATCCAACTGGTGACCGAGACGAATACGTAGCGGTTGGCGGCGTACTGGAACAGGGACAGGAACATGACCCCCAGCAGCGGGAGCGCCGCCCCCAGGCCGAAAAAGAGGGCGGCCCGCCGCCTGCGCCCCAGGAGCACGACCGTCCCAACCGCCGCCCCCAGCACGACCGGGACCCCGGTGTAGGCCAGCACGCCCCCCAGAATCCAGAAAGGGGTGGTGTTGACGCGCCCGAAGCCCTCGAACCACTGCGGCAGGTTCCCCAGGAAGGGGCCCGCGAAGAACGCCCCGAGCAGGATGCCCGGCCCGAAGAAAAGCGCCAGGTTGGCGAGCTTCAGGCCGCGCGGTTTTTCGAAGGGCAGCAGCGCCACCAGGAGGATGTACCCGAGCACCACCGGGAGCAGGAAAAGGGCGATCAGCCGCTCGCGGGCCGCCAGGCCGAGGCAGAGAAAGGAGAGCAGAAAGAGGGCGGGGCGGTCCTCCTCCAGGGCGATGAAAAACAGGAAGAGGGCCGCGGTGTAGAACAGGATCAGCAGCGAATAGAAGCGGGCGTTCTGGGACCAGTACAGGTGCCAGGTGGAGACGGAGAGCAGCCCGGCGAAGAGCAGGGCGGCGCGGGGCGAGAACATCCTGCGCACCAGGTAGTAGAGGGCCGGGATGGACAGGACCCCGATCAGGGCGGGGACCAGGCGGGCGGACCACTCGCTGGCCCCGAGGGCGGAGACCGCCAGGCGGATGAGGGTGAGCGAGAGGGGCCTGCGCCAGAAGGAGAAGGTGAAGCCGTCCTCCTTGCTGCTGAGGGTGAAGGCTTCATCCTCCCACAGGCTCCACTCGCCCAGGCGGTACAGGCGGAGGGCGGCGGCCAGCAGCGTGCAGGCGGCCAGCAGCAACAGCTCGCCGTTGAGCCTGCTCAGAGAGGCGGTGAGGCGGTGATAGGTCCT
>JAEWYL010000346.1 GCA_023395675.1 Chloroflexota bacterium
AACCTGCGCGCGGCCGGGCTGGACGTGCGCCTGGACGGGAACCCCCGCAGCCTGCACCACAAAGTGCTGGTGATTGACGGGCGCATCGTGGTCACCGGCTCCTACAACTTCTCCAGCAGCGCCGAACGTGTGAACGACGAGAATACCCTGGTGATCCATAACCAGGAGCTCGCCGCGGCGTTCCTGGAGGAGTTCAGGCGGGTGTATGAGGCCGCAGGGGAATAATCGCCTGTAACTTTTCTGACACTTTTTCGTCTTCCTTTTTAAATCCTCTTATTTGTGCCAACTTAATAGGTAAAAATCTCTGTTGTTGTCGTAGTTGCAACACGGTTCTGGAATAATGCAAGCATATCTGACAGAGCCGTAACTCGCTGTAATCAGGAGAGCGCGCCATGACTCGAGCTCAGAACAAAGCAGCCCGGCTGACCCAGATCGAGGCGCTACTGCTTGCGCATCCTGCCGGCCTGATTCCGGCGGAAATTGCACGCAGGCTGATGGTGAACCGATCTACCATCAGCCGCTGCCTTCCCGACCTGCCAAAACATATCTACCTGGATGAGGATGGACGCTGGAAACTCGACCGCGAGGCCTACCTGATTCACGTGCGCTTCAACCTGCATGAGGCCCTGGCGCTGCATCTGGCAGCGCGCCTCCTGGCAGCGGGTATGGACCGCCAGAACCCACACGCCGGTTCTGCCCTGCGCAAGCTGGGCTACGCCCTGGAGAAACTGGCTCCGCAAATCAGCCACCATCTGAGCGAGTCAGCCTCCCTGCTCGATTCCTCCTCGCGCCGCCAGGACCCCGGCTATCTGGGCGCTCTGGAAAAGCTCACCCTGGCCTGGGCTGAGGGGCGCAAAGTGAAGGTCTGGCGTCGAAGTGATAAGACAGGCCTGGTGCATGAATATCTCTTCTCACCCTATTTCATCGAGCCAAGTGCGGTGGGAAGGTCCACCTATGCGATCGGCCTGCGCGAGCCGCCGGGCGAGCAGCGGACCTTCAAAATCGAGCGATTAGAGCGGGTGGAACTGCTGCGCGAGCATTATGAAATCCCGCCCGATTTCGACCCCTGCGCCCTGCTGGCTGACGCGTGGGGCATCTGGTTTACCGGCGCGCCCCCGATACAGGTGACGCTGCGCTTTCATCCCCGGGTTGCACAGCGGGTGCGGGAATCGGTCTGGCATCCATCCGAACAGGTGCAGGAGCAGCCGGACGGCGGGCTGATCTGGCGAGCGCAGGTGGCCGAACCGAAGGAGATGCTGCCCTGGATCCGCGGCTGGGGTTCCGACTGCGAAGTGCTGGAGCCAAAAACGCTACGCGAGAGCGTAGCGGCTGAGGTCCGACAATGTGCGCTGAACTATGGCTGGAAGCTGGAGTAAGAAAATGGAAGCCGATAAATTCGACACGTTAAGCACGGTTTTGTGGTCGAAATCCGACCGGCGGGATGAGAAGCGTTTCCATCTATTTATTTATCATCTGCTCGACTCTGGAGCCGTCGCTCTCCGGCTATGGGATACCGCATTATCCGAGTCCGTGCGGGAGGAGACTGCTTGTTTCCTGGGCCTCGACCAGGATGAGGCCGGCAAGCTCATCGCTTATTGGTGTGCCCTGCATGACATTGGCAAAGCCAGCCCGGTTTTCCAGAGTATGAACCCGTATTTGAAAGAGCAGGCCAGAGAAGCTCAATTCACTTTCGACGGCGTCCTGAACCCCAAAATTTACCACAGCCTGGTCAGCGGTCGTTTCCTGGAGGAGAGTGGGCGAATACCACTGCAGGTACATATCGCCATCAGCGGGCATCATGGCGCATGGAATTGCGACTATGAATTTGGCTCCGATAGCTACGGAGGCGGGCTCTGGCAGGATTACCGCCTGGAGGCGATGGAACGCGTGGCTGCGCTGCTGGGGCCGGGCGAGGCCGCCCGGCAGCTCACTTTTCCCGAAGATGAAGACTCCAACCTCTTTACCACCTGGTTGAGCGGATTTATCACCACCGCCGACTGGATTGCCTCGAACGAAGACCTGTTTCCATTCAAATCCGGTCTGCAGCCACTGAGTGATTATTTTCAGGAAACGCTGAAGCGCGCCGGCGAGGCTCTCCAGCGTCTGGGCTGGGTGGGATGGAAGGCGCGCGGCGAAACAGTTTCATTTGCCGAAATGTTCCCCAAAACACCTATACCCCGGCCGATCCAGACCAGAATCTTTTCCCACTTCGAGGAGACCGGGCCGGAAGAGCCGTTTGTGCTGATCGTGGAAGCCCCTACCGGCATTGGCAAGACAGAAATTGCCCTGTACCTGGCCGATCGCTGGCTTCAGGCGCGCGCCGGGAGTGGGCTCTATGTCGCTATGCCCACCCAGGCCACCAGCAACCAGATCTTTGACCGTACGGTGGAGGTGCTCCGCGACCGCTATCCGGAGGAACTGGTGCCCATTGTGCTGGCACACGGCCAGGCGGCCTGGAGCGAGCGGGTAAACGCCATTCGCCTGGCGGATATCGGCCGGGAAAGCAGCCAGTCGGTGGCGGCGATGGACTGGTTCCAAAACAATCGCAAGCGCAGCCTGCTGTCCCCTTTTGGCGTGGGTACGGTGGACCAGGCCTTTTTGGGCATCCTGCAGAACCGGCACTTCTTTATTCGCCTGTTCGGGCTGAAGAATAAGGTGGTGATCTTTGATGAAGTGCACGCCTATGACGTGCATATGCAGGCCCTGTTCGGGCGGCTGCTCGCCTGGCTGCGCGGGCTGGGGACGGCGGTCATCGTGCTCTCCGCCACCCTGCCCGAGCACTTCCGCCGGCAGATTGTGCAGGCTTACTGCGGCCCGGATGCTGAAGTCCGGCCAGACGGTTCTTACCCGCGCCTGACCCTGGCTGTTCCGGGAAAGCCGGTCGTCCCGGTCGATCTAAAGGCCGAGATCCCTGCGGACCAGGATAGAGAGCTGCGCCTGGGCTGGGTTTCCATCCCCGCGCTGGCGGAGACCTTGCAAAACCGGTTGCGCCTGGGAGGCTGTGCGGCTGTGGTATGCAACACGGTTGTGCGGGCGCAGGAACTGTACCAGAAGCTCCGGGAGGCCAGGATCGTGCCGGAAGAGGAGCTGTATCTCTTTCACGCCCGCTTCCCTCAGGCCTGGCGCCAGGCCAGAGAAGACCAGGTGCTGGAGAAGTTCGGTAAGGGCAGAGATGGAAGAAAGAACGAACGGGGGGAAGACGACAACCCCAAACGGCCGAAAAAAGCCCTGGTGATCGCTACCCAGGTCATCGAACAGAGCCTGGACCTGGATTTCGATCTGCTGGTGAGCGAGCTGGCCCCGGTGGACCTGGTACTGCAGCGCGCCGGCCGGCTGCACCGCCACCGGCGCGAGCGGCCCGAAGGGCTGGAACAGCCTGAGCTGCTCCTGCTGGAACCGGAAAGCGATGCGCAGGGCCAGCCGGATTTTGGCCGTTCGGGGAAGGTCTATCACCGCAGCCTCTTGCTGAAGTCGCTTCTGGCGCTGAAACCGCACGCCGTCCTGCTCACCGTACAGCAGACACGCGCGTTGATCGAGCAGGTTTACGCCCCTGGAGTGCTTCCGGAGCTGCCTCCCGCCCTGGCCGAAAAACTGCGCGGCTGGATCGCCCACGAAAACACGCAGGACATGCAGATTGAGGCTGCCGCCCGGGCCTCTCTGGTGGCAGAGCCAGCAAACGAAGACCTGCTGTATGCCCAGCAGGCCGACCTGCGGGATGAGGAAGACCCGCTGCTGCACCGGCACTACCGGGCGCTGACCCGGCACAGCGACGGCCTGAGCCTGAACTTGATCTGTCTCTTCCGCAGGGGCGAACGCTTATTCCTGGACCCGGAATACAGCCAGGAGGTTAACTGGGAAAGGCTGGCAAACGATTACTCGCACTTGAAAGCCGTTTTGGAGATGCGTTTGAACCTGAACCGCTCAGACGCGGTGATCGAACTGCTGGATATTGACCGCCTGCGCCTGGAGCAGGATATTCCTGCCCTGCGGTATGCCAGGATCCTGCCCTTCGAGGGAGGCCGGTTCGAGACCGAGCGCCTGGTCTTCCAACTGGACCGCTTTCTAGGCCTAACCATCTCAAACAAAGCCAAACGCTGATATCAAGTAAGATGCAAGGTGATATAATGACTTTAGTTATTCCCCAAAAAATCAATCCGAACTTGGATAAAGTTCTTTATTGGGGGTGGACCGATTGTGATGAACAGACGAATATTTTCCCCACCTTCGTGGGGGTAAAGCCATTACTGGCAGGCAAGAAGTATTCTTTTGCCTGCCAGTTCGTTTAATTGCCTCTTGACAAAGCGATGATTTAGCGCGATAAGAATATTGTAATGAATAGAAAACCAAAGGAGATGCTATGAATTTATTCTCATATGACTTGATAACTCAGACCTGGATCCCTGCCCTCGCCCTGGATGGCCACGAACGCCGGCTGGGCCTGCTGGACCTGCTGGCCGAGGCCCACACCCTGCAAGACCTTACCACTCCGGCGCCGGTGGTGAAAGCCAGCCTGTACCGCCTGCTACTGGCTCTGCTTGGCCGCATCTTCCAGCCACAGGACGCAGCCGGGTGGACGGCGCTGCAATCTGCAGGCGCCTTCGATCGGGGGCATCTGGAAGCTTACTTCTCCGCCTGGAGCCCGCGCTTCGACCTCTTCCACCCGGAGCGCCCTTTCTTCCAGGCCCCCGACCGGCGCGTGAAGCCCAAAAAGCTGCTCAAGATGGTCCCCCACCTGGCTTCCGGCAACAACCCCACCCTGTTCGATCACTCCACCGAGAAGGTGGGGATCACCCTCACCCCTGCGGAGGCCGCACTCTATCTGGTCGCCCTGCAGTATTTCGGGTTGGGCGGCCTGAGCGGCATCGAGGAGAAATTCACCAACGCCCCTACAGGCAAAGGAGTCAACTTCTTTGTGCAGGGAGAGAACCTGTTCGAAAGCCTGCTTCTCAACCTGCACCCTGCATACCATAACGAGCTGCACGGGATTCCCAGCCTGGACCCCGCCCTGGACCGGCCCTGTTGGGAGATGGAGGACCCCTTCGACCCCCGCCCCATACCCTACGGCTGGTTCGACTATCTCACCTGGCAGAACCGCCGCGTGCTGCTCTTCCCCGAGGAGCAGGAAGGAACGGTGGTCGTGCGCTGCATGACGGAGGCCCCCGGCCTGCGCCTGCGCGAGGACTTCATCAACGGAAACACCGTCCGGGACCCGTACCACTATTACCGCAAAGCCAGCACCGGCCTGCTGCCGCTGCGCTTTACCGAGGACCGAGCGGTCTGGCGCGACAGCGCCGCCCTGCTCGGGATGGACCCCGATGCGGCCGGACTGCTACCGCCCCCGAGTCTGGCCTGGCTGCAGATCCTGGCAAGGCGCCATAAGCTGTGGCCCGGGAAACGCTACCAGGTGCAGGCTTTGGGGCTGGCATCCGACAAAGCTAAAGCCCTTTTCTACGGAGACGAGCGCCTGCCGCTGCCCCTGGAGTTCTTGCTCGACCCGGACTGCGTGGATGCCCTTAAAGTGGCCCTGGGGCGGGCGGAGAGTGCGGCCAAAGGGCTGCGCTGGGCTGTGGCATGCATGGCGGAGGTGATCGCCTCGTTCGACTGGGAGCGGAACAACCAGAAACCCGATCCCAGGCAGGTGGAGGCCCTGCGCAACCACCTGCGCGCCGACCGGGTGTACTGGTCCGAACTGGAGAATGACTTCCATGCGCTGGTCGAGAGAATACCTTCCGGCCGCGAGGCGGCGCTGCAGACCTGGAACGAGCTCCTGGTACGCGTCGCCTGGCGCGCCTTCGAACACAGCCAGGCCCTGGCGGGCGAGGACGCGCGCGCGCAGAAGGCCGCCGTCCGGGGCCGCGCCGCCCTGGGCGCCAGCCTGAACAAGGTTTTCCATCATTAAGGAGTGAATGCAAATGGAGAGATTCATCCGCTACCTCGAATCCCTGACACGCGAAGACGGCCGGCAAGACGCCGCCGCCCTGGCGGCTCTGCGGCGCGGGTTGAGCGGCCCGCCCGGGAGCGAGCCGGCCATGTTCCCCTACATCCTGCCCCAATTGACACAGGAAGAGCAGGAGCGCCACCTGCCCACCTACTGCCTGGTGGCCTCGCTCTACGCCTTCCACCCACAAACCGATCGGGAGGGCAACCTGGGCGCCCACCTGCGCCGCGCCGGGTTCGACGAGAACGACCTGGAGAAGGTCTCGCCCGCTGTGGAGCGGCGCTTCATCAGCCTGCTGCGCGCCCACCCCGATGACCTGCCCGACTATCTGCGCCAGGCCATCTCTCTCCTGAAATCGAAGGAGAGACCGGTGAACTGGCGGCAACTGCTGAAAGACCTGCTCCTCCTGGAGCACGACCCCAGCCGCGTACAGCGTGAATGGGCGCGCGGCTTTTGGGGCGCGGCCCGGGCTGAAGCCATTTCAAATGAAGAACCAGAGTCCGAAGAACAGACCCCGTATCTTGAGGAGAAATAACATGGGCGCTAAGATTGAATTCCACCTTTTGCAGAGCTTCCCCCCCGCCAATCTGAACCGGGACGACACCAACACCCCCAAAGACTGCGAGTTCGGCGGGGTGCGCCGGGCGCGCATCTCCAGCCAGTGCCTCAAGCGCGCTGTGCGCCAGCACCCCGACTTCGGCGCTGCCACCGGCGTGGAGCCCGCCTCTCGCACTCGCCTGCTGGCCGGGAACCTGAAGGACCTGCTGGTCGCTGGCGGGCGCGCGGAGGAAGAGGCGGCCGCTGTGGCGCGCAAGTTCACGGAGGCTCTGCTGGGGAAGATGGATACGAAATCCCCCGACCGCTCGGCCGTGCTGTTTTTTATCAGCGCGCAGGAGAAAGAGGCCCTGGTCAGCCAGCTCGATGCCGATTGGGAGAACGCCCGGGAGGGGAAATTCGACCCGATTATTAAAGACTACCGCAAACGCTTCCAGAACCGCTCCAGCGCCCCGGACATCGCGTTATTCGGTCGCATGCTGGCCGACGGCCCGGACCTGAACCTGGACGCCGCCTGCCAGGTTTCGCACGCCATCTCTACCCACCGCGTGAACATGGAGATTGACTTCTTCACCGCCGTGGACGACCTGCAGCCGAAAGCCGAGACGGGCGCGGGGATGATGGGGGTGACGGCCTTCAACTCGGCCACTTTCTACCGCTATGCCGCCATTGACTGGGACCAACTCATGGCGAACCTGGACGGTAACCGGGAGCTGGCGCGCTGCACGGTTCAGGGCTTCCTGCGGGCGCTGGTGAAGGCCGTACCCAGCGGCAAGCAAAACAGCTTCGCCGCACAGACCCCGCCCGGCTTCGTTCTGGTGGTGGTGCGCAGCGACGGTCAGGCCTGGTCGCTGGCCAATGCCTTCGAAAAGCCGGTGACGGCCCCCCGCTCGGAGGGCGGCTACCTGGCCCCCTCGGCGGCGGCGCTGGCCCGGCACTGGGCGCGCCTGGAGCGCGTTTACGGCGACCCGCAGCGCCCTGCCCGAGCCGCGGCCCTGGCCCTGGATGAGATTGACCTGCCCGAGGGCCTGGAGGCGGCCGGGTCGTTGGCCGAGCTGGAGGCCCGCGTGCTGGCCGCCATGGCGGAGGTGTGAGCATGGAGAGCACGCTGCTGCTGCGCCTGCAGGGACCGCTGCAGGCCTGGGGCATGGGGAGCCGCTTCTCGGTGCGCGAGACTGCCCGCGAGCCGACCCTGAGCGGGGTGCTGGGCCTGCTCTGCGCCGCCCTGGGCCGTACCCGTTCCGCCCCGCTCGACGACCTGCTCAGCCTGCGCATGGGGGTGCGGGTGGATCAGGAGGGCCGGCTGATGGCCGATTTCCACACCGCGCGGGAGGTGCTGAATGCGGAAGGAAGGGTGTTGAAAAACGCTGTGCTCTCCACCCGCTATTACCTCTCGGGTGCGATTTTTCTGGTGGGCCTGGCGGGCGAAGACCTGCCCCTGCTGGAGCGCCTGCAGGCAGCCCTGCGCGCCCCGCGCTGGCTGCTCTGCCTGGGGCGCCGTTCTTTCCCGCCCGCCGCACCCGTCTGGCTGCCGGACGGGCTGCGCCGGGGCGAGGCCCTGGAAAGCGCGCTGCAGGGCTACCCCTGGCTGCGGCGGGCGCCGCGCGCCGCATGGGAAACCCAAAAACTGCCCGGCCGCCTGCGGTTCGTCTACACCCACCCGCAGGGGCCGCTGTCCAGGAACGACCGGCCGCTTTCTTACCAGGCGCGCCTCTTCTCCCGGCGAAACCTGGCCGTCAGTTTTGCCGCGCCGCCGGAGCGTTTCTTCAACGACGAGAACGGAGGTTGAGCATGTACCTGAGCCTGCTGATTCTCAACCCGCTGCACGGGGCCGCCCGCGCCGACGCCGCCAGCCCCTACGAGCTGCACCGCAGCCTGATGCGCGCTTTCCCAACCCCGCTCCCGCCGGACGAACGCGTCCTGTTCCGCCTGGAACTGCCGGAGCGAGCCTCGGGCGGCCAGGCGTCTGTGCTGGTGCAGTCGGCCGGCCTGCCCGACTGGTCGCCGCTGGTCTCGCTGGGTGCCTACCTGGCGCGCCCCCCGGCCGTCAAGGAGTTGAACGGGCTGGCCTTCGAGCCCGGACAGCGGCTGCGCTTCCGGCTGCGCGGCAACCCCAGCAAGCGCGACCCGCGCAGCGGGGGGCGCGTGGCCCTGGTCAGGGCCGAAGAGCGCCTGGCCTGGCTGCAGCGCAAAAGTGAAACCGGCGGCTTCCTCGTCTGGGAAACGGGGGTGAGCGTGCGCGATACGGGCCTCCCCGCCTTCGATGCCTACAACAGCGTGAAGGGCGAACCGGGGCGCCGCGAGCGGGCCCGGGCGACCATTCACATGGCCGATTTCGAGGGCCTGTTGGAGGTGAGGGATCCGGCTGCCTTTATTAACTGCCTGCGAGCGGGCATCGGTCCGGCCAAAGGGCTGGGCTGCGGCC
>JAEWYL010000114.1 GCA_023395675.1 Chloroflexota bacterium
ATGCGGGAGAACAACGACCGCCTGGAGGCCATCGCCGGCGAGATGGAGCGCCTCTTCCCGCTGGACGAGGCCGGGGTGAATGCCCTCTGCGCCGGCCTGGCCGAACAGCTCATGGCCCTGCACGACACAGAGGCCCAGGCCGTGAAAGCCCTGCAGGAGGGGATGCGGTAGAGGGGGACGTTGAAAGCGCCTCGCACCAAATGGCCGGGTGCGAGGCGCTTTTCCAGAGTTGGGGGATAGATGGCGGGCGAAGCATTTGCCCCAGGGGGGAAAACGGAGTAAACTTAATCCCGTGAACTGCCCCAACTGCGGCGCGCCGATGCAGCTCGAGCCCAGGAGGCGCTTTTTCTCCTGCCAGTACTGCGCCTCGCTGCACTTCCCCCAGGAGGGGGAAGACGGCCTGCGCGTGCTGGGGACGGAGAGCGGGCTGGACTGCCCCCTCTGCCGCCTGCCCCTGGCGCTGGCCTGGATCGGCGAGACCGAGGTGCAGCACTGCACCCGCTGCCGCGGCTCGCTGCTGCCCCAGGCCGCTTTCCTCACCACCCTCAACTACCTGCGCGCCGCCGCCTCCGGCCCGCCCGCCCCGCTGCAGCCTCTGGACCGGCAGGAGCTGGAGCGCCGCCTGCTCTGCCCGCAGTGCCGCGCCCCGCTGGATACGCACCCCTACGGCGGGCCGGGGAATGTGGTGGTGGACAACTGCCCCCGCTGCCACCTGATCTGGCTCGATTACCGCGAGCTGACCCGCATCGTCTCCGCCCCGGGCCGCGACCGGGGAAAGTGGCTGTAGCCCTGTATGCGTGTAGTTTTCGTTCATCCTTTCCTGTGCCCGAGCGCAGGCAGGATGGGGATAGGAGCGTCCGGTGATCCGTCTGAAGCGAGCGTATGAGCCCCCGTCTCCCGAGGATGGGAAGCGCGTGCTGGTGGAGCGCCTGTGGCCGCGCGGGCTGACCAAAGAGCGGGCCGCGCTGGACCTGTGGCTGAAGGAAATTTCGCCCAGCCCGGAGCTGAGGAAGTGGTACGGGCACGACCCGGCAAAGTGGGGGGAGTTCCAGCGCCGCTACCGGGCCGAGCTGGAGGCCGCGGGCGAGCCCCTGGAGCGGCTGCGCGCCCTGGCGGGCGAAGGGGTGGTCACCTTCGTCTACGCCGCCAAAGATGAGGCGCGCAACAGCGCCCGGGTGCTGAAAGAGTTCCTCGAAGGCTGAGCAATCTACTCGCTCAAGCTTTGATATTAGAATTTGGGGCAAATGTGCGGCGAAACCGCGCATTTGCCCCAAAAACGTTTATCAAGGATTTATGCGGGTCACCACCCCGAAGGTGTTGACCTGCAGCTCCCAGCGGCTGCCCGGTTCGAACTGCAGGTACTCCTCCAGGCTGTCCGGCGTATAGAAATACTCGCGCCCGTCCTCCTCCGCCTCGAAGCGCACGGAGTAGCTCTCCTGGCGCTCGCCCTCGCGCTGGGCGGAGGCCAGGTTGATCCCGGGCCAGGCGGGGTTCAGGTCGCGGCCGCTGGCGCTGAAGGTGTCCACCACCTGCCACTCCTGCACGCTGTACTCGCACCAGGATTCGTAGACCTCGTACTGGCAGTCCTGCACCACCTTGCCCAGCCCGCTGCCCTCGTCAATGGTGTAGGGGTCGCCGCAGACCTCGGTGGCGGCGGGGGCCGGGTCCGAGGAGGTGTGGCTGTAGCGCAGCTCGCAGACCCCCACCTGCGCCTCCTGGGGCAGGTCGTCCTCCCAGCCCGCCCGCTCGACCGGCATCAGCTCCAGCACGGGGATGCTGCGCTCCCAGGACAGCCCTTCCACCACCGCCGGGACCCCGGTGGTGCGCCCGGAGAAATAGAGGAAGAGCGCCCCCAGCGCGCAGCCCAGGACCACCAGCGCCATCACCCCCACCGCCGCCCAGGCCGGGGCTTTCCGGGCCGGGGCAGCCGGCAGGGCCGCCTCCGGAAGCTCCTCGGGCTCGCCCGCCAGGCTGGCGCCGCAGTTCTGGCAGCGCGGGGCGCCCGCCGGGTTGGGGCTGTCGCAGGCGGGGCAGATGAGCGGGGGAGCGGCGGCGCCTTCCTGAAATGCGCCGACAACCTGCCCGCTCTGCCGTTGGGCGCCCTCTTTCAGATCACCCCCGCACTGGACGCACTCGCCGGCGCCGGCGGGGTTGCGCGCCCCGCAGTAGGGGCAGTGAATATCGGCCCCCGCCTGCGCGGCGGCGAGCTGCGCCTCGTCCTCGATCAGCTTCGCCTCCGCCGGGGCCTGGAAGGCGTCCTGCTCCTCCATCGGCGCGCCGCAGTTGCTGCAGGTGCGCTGGGTGCCGGGGTTCTTCGTCCCGCAGCGTTTGCAGGTCCATTCCAGTTCGATGTATCCGAGGGTTTTCTGGGCCATTTATTGCTCCTTGCGGCGTGGGTCTCAGGCGCGATTATAAGCATTAAACCGGAAAAGTGAGAGGGGAAATCCACAATTGAAGCCCTCGCGGCCCTTTTTTGGGCTATACTAGGAGCTGTCTCAAAAAAAGATGCAGCACCGGCCTGCGGCGGCTCTGCCCGCACGCCGAAAATCGCTTTTTGAGAGGTTTTCTACTGCTCTGCCCAAAATTGAACCTGCGGCGGGCGGCGGCCCGCCGCCAGAGCCACGAACAATGGTCTCAACCGGATTAAAACACACAGGAGGGAAGCATGAGTGTGAAACTGACCTGGTACGGGCATGCGGCGCTGGGCCTGGAGATCGGCGGGCGGCATGTCCTGGTGGACCCTTTTCTCTCGGATAACCCCGCCGCGGACGCCGACCCGGAGCGGGTGGAGGCGGAGTTCATCCTCATCAGCCACGGGCACAACGACCACCTCGGCGATACCGAGTCCATCGCAAAGCGCACCGGGGCCACCGTCATCACCAATTTCGAGATCAGCAACTGGCTCGGCCGCCGGGGCCTGAAGACCCACGCCCAGCACATCGGCGGCGGCTTCCGCCACCCCTTTGGCTACGTCAAGTTCACCCAGGCCCTGCACGGGTCCTGCATGCCCGACGGCTCTTACGGGGGCAACCCGGCGGGCTTCCTCATCACCACCGACGAGGGCCGCAGGCTCTATCTGGCGGGGGACACCGGGCTTTTCGGCGATATGCGCCTGATCGGCGAGGAGGGCGTGGACCTGGCGGTGCTGCCCATCGGCGACAACTTCACCATGGGCCCGGAGGACGCCCTGCGCGCCGTGAAGCTCATCCAGCCGAAACACGTCATCCCCATCCACTACGGCACCTGGGACCTGATCGCCCAGGACGAGAACTCCTGGGCCGCGCAGGTGCGCCAGGAGACCCAGGCCGAGGTGCACGTGCTGAAGCCGGGCGAGAGCTTCACCCTTTCCTGAACGGCCCTGGAGGCGAGCCTGAATAATAATTGTGTTGTGATGGGGAGCGCAGCCCCCGATCACAACACAATTATTTATCGGACAGGTACTCAGGGTATTCCTGCGCCCCGCCCCATAATATCCCTGTAATAATTATGACTATCTTCGTCTGATATAATTCCCCTGCGCCTGTGGAGGCCAAGGGGGCATGCGGGCGCGTGACCGGTGACCGGATTTTTCCGCTGCGCGCCCGGTTGTGGAAGGCGGCGGGCCCGCTTCCCATAACCGGAGCCGGGCGGTTGTCGTTTCGCTCAGAAGGAAGGTTCACGATGTTTAATAACGTTTTCCAACGCCGCGATGAGGAGCAGCGCATCCGTGAGGAGGGGCGCCTGCCGCCCGGGCAGTCGCTGACGCAGAAGTTCCCCGTGCTGCACTACGGGCCGGTGCCGCGCTTCAACCCCGCCACCTGGGATTTCCGCCTCTACGGCGAGGTGGAGCAGGAGGCGCGCTGGACCTGGGACGAGTTCAACCGCCTGCCGCGCCGCAAGGTGGTGATGGACCTGCACTGTGTCACCCGCTGGAGCAAGTTCGACACCGAATGGGAAGGGGTGCACCTGCGCGATCTGGTGGAGGCCGGGCTGCTGCGCCTTCGTCCCAACGCCCGCCACGTGGTGCAGCACGCCGAATACGGGTTCACCGTCAACCTGCCGCTGGAGGTGGTCCTGTCCGATAATTTCCTGCTCGCCACCCATTTCAACGGCGAGCCGGTCTCGCCGGACCACGGCTACCCGCTGCGCGGGGTGGTGGGCGCGATCAAGGCGCGCGGCGACCTCTTCACGCCCTACCTGTGGAAGGGGGCCAAGTGGCTGCGCGGGCTCGAGTTCCTGGAGCACGATAAGCCCGGGTTCTGGGAGCAGGCCGGCTATCACAATGAGGCGGACGTGTGGACCGAGCAGCGCTTCGGCTGAGGCGCTTTTCATGTTATAGTTAACCCCGCCGCAGCCCCGGCGGGGTTTTTCTTCGCCTTTTCTGGTATTTTCCCGGGCGGGTCCCTCGCCGGGCGCTCTTCTCGAAGATATTTCCGGAGCACTTTGCTGTTTGTGTGGGGAAAACTGCGGCGCGGCGGCGCTTTTCCCCCTCAGAACCAAGCTGCGAGAGAAGCGCGATTTTCCACGTTTGATAAATTCTAGATTTTGCCATCATAGGCTGAGCTTTCGGAGGTCCTGCTATGCTTTTGCGCATCGAGCTGGTCTACTGCGCGGTCTGACACTACACCGACCGGGCTGCCAGTCTGGCGGTCGAGTTGTTGAAGGAGTTCGAGCCCGAGATCGAGGCCCTCACCCTGGTCCCTTCGGACGGGGGCCGCTTCGAGGTGAGCGTAAACGGAACCTTGCTGTATTCCAAGCTGCAGACCCGCCGCCACGCCGAGCCGGGCGAGGTGACCGGGCTGGTGCAGCGGTATGTGGAGAGGCATGAGGAGGGCAATAAATAATAGATCGGGATTATCTTTCTCATCTGCGTTCCTCTGGGACATCTGTGGATCGTTTTCAGGATTGAAGGAGTAGAACCATGCGTGTGGTGCTGCAGCGGGTTTCCCGCGGGCGGGTGTCGGTAGAGGGGCGCACCGTAGGCGAGATCGGGCCCGGGCTGGTGCTGCTGGTGGGCGCGGGGCACGGCGACGGCGAGGCGCAGATCGAGTTACTGGTGGAGAAGATCGCCCACCTGCGCATTTTCGAGGACGAGGCGGGGAAGATGAACCGCTCGCTGCTGGAGATGGGCGGGGAGGCGCTGGTGGTCTCGCAGTTCACGCTCTACGCCGACACGCGCAAGGGCCGCCGCCCCTCGTTCACGGACGCCGCTTTGCCGGAGGTCGCCGCGCCGCTGGTGGAGCGTTTCGCGGCCCGGCTGGAGGCGCTGGGGGTGCGGGTGCAGCAGGGCGAGTTCGGCGCGCACATGCTGGTGGAGATCGAGAACGACGG
>JAEWYL010000293.1 GCA_023395675.1 Chloroflexota bacterium
GTGGGGCGCAGCCCCACAAACAACCCTACTTTCTCCTCTCGGGTGGGAGATAAAGGCAAGACATGATTGCCCAGGTGCGGTGCCAGCCAGGACGGCCGCACCCTCTCCGGTACAATTTTCGGGCCAGGTTGGGGTTTTCTCCAACTCCGCGCTGGCTTTCCCTTCAAAAACGGTGATACAATCGGGACTGCTCACAACCCCTTAACAGTAGGAGTCCAGTATGCCTATTCATTTTGGCACCGATGGGTGGCGTGCGGTCATTTCCGACACCTTTACCTTCCATAACTTGCGGATGGTGACCCAGGCCATTGCAGATGCTGTCAGTTCCGGGTTCTGGAACAACGGGGGGACCAAAGGTCCTGCCCCGGACCCGCGCAAAATGGTGGTCGGCTTCGATACCCGCTTCCTCTCCGACCGCTACGCGGTGGATGTGGCCCGCGTGCTCGCGGCCAACGGGTACACCGTCTACCTGGCCCATGCCGACGCGCCCACCCCCGCCATCTCTTACGCGGTCTGCAGCCAGGGGGCCATCGGCGGGGTGATGATTACCGCCTCGCACAACGCCCCGCGCTACAACGGCATCAAGCTGAAGGCCTCGTACGGCGGTTCGGCCACCAGCGAGCAGTGCCGCCGGGTCGAGGTGTACCTGAACGACAACGAGCAGCGCGCCCGCGGCCCGAACCTGATGGACTACGAAGGGGCGCGCGATCTGGGTCTGATCAAGCGCTTCAACCCCATCACCGCCTACTACAACCACCTGCGCACCCTGATTGATTTCGACATCATCGGCGAGAACCCCCAGCGCCTGGTGGTGGACTCCATGTACGGCTCCGGGCGGGGCGTGATCAAGGGCATCCTGCAGGGCACCGGCTGCGAGGTCCAGGAGATCCGGGGTGAGATGAACCCGGGCTTCGGCGGGGTGCATCCCGAGCCGATCGGGTCGTACCTGAACGCCCTCGCCAGCGCCATCAGCTCGCATATGGGCAATTTTGGGCTGGCGACCGATGGGGACGCCGACCGCATCGGCGCCATGGACGAGCGCGGCAATTTCGTGGACCCGCACAAGATCATGGCCCTGGGTCTGCGCTACCTGGTGGAAAAACGCGGCTGGCGCGGCCCGGTGGTGCGCACGGTTTCGACCACGCGCATGATTGACCGCCTGGCAGCCCGCTACGGCATCCCGGTGTACGAGACCCCGGTGGGCTTCAACCATATCGCCGAGCATATGCTCAAAGAAGACGTGCTCATCGGGGGAGAGGAATCCGGCGGGATCTCCTTCAAAGGCCATATCCCCGAGGGCGACGGCGTCCTCATGGGCCTGCTGGTGGTGGAGATGGTGGCCGCCTCCGGCGTTTCGCTGTGCGAGCTGGTGGAGGACCTGCTGCAGGATGTGGGCCCGGCCGTCTACCACCGCACCGACCTGCGCCTGAACCGCCCGGTGGCCAAGGACGCCATGACGCGCCGCCTGACCGACGGCGCCCCGAAGAGCATCGCCGGGATGGAGATCAGCGAGATCCGCACCAATGACGGCGTGAAATACATCCTGGAGGACGACTCCTGGCTGTTGATCCGCCCCTCGGGGACCGAGCCGGTACTGCGCGTGTACGCCGAGGGCCGCTCGCACGAGATGGTGAAAGCCCTGCTCGGTTTTGGAGAGCAGGTGGCGGCGAATGTGACTTAAAATCACAGGGCTGTGCAGGGCCGGCGAAACCGGCCCTGCACAGCCCCAGGTTCTCAATCATCCCTCTGCTTTTTTCTTCAGTTTAATGCGCTGCGCAGCCGCCGGGCGAGGAAGATCAGCCCGACCAGGGCGGCCGCCATCCCCAGCAGGCCGGGCAGGCCGACCTCGTCGGCAAACCCGGCTTTGGGCAGGGCCTGGCTCGGGCTCTGGCCTTTGGCGCTGCCCGAGCTCCCGCCGCTTGCAGGGGTGGCCGTGACGGTGGCGTCCGTCCCGCCGCCCGCCGCGTCGGGGGTGTGGGTGAGCTGCACCTGCGCGGCCTGGGTGAGCAGGGCCGACACCGTGGCTGTATGCGCCCCCGCGGTGGGGGTGGCGGTGTCGGCGACCACAACCACCGGGGTATGGGTGGGCGGTACGGGCGTGAAGGTGGCGGCGGGCGTGAGCGACAGCACAGCCGAGGTCTGGCTGACGGCCAGGGCTACCGCGGTCTGCTGCAGGAGCTTCTGGCTCTCCGCGTCAACCTGCTGCGCCTGCTGGGTGGCCTGGGCCTGCGCCGCTCTCTGCTGCGGGGCGAAGTAAAACACGAATGCGGCCAGGCAGCCCAGCCCCAGGACGAGCATCAGGCCCAGCGCGCCGATGGCGATCAGAAATGGACGGTTGCTGGCTTCTTCCGGAGGGGGAGCTTCAGCGGGGATGAGGGGGTCGGGGGTGAGTTCTTCGAAGGCCATGATGTGCTCCTCTGCGTGGGTACGGATAAAAAGCGTCTATCCGGAAATTTTTCCTTTTTACTTACCAGGTTGCTAAGCTGCTTTCTCAAACAATGCTGATTGGGGCGTGTGCGGCGGCATCGCCGCCGTAACCGCCACAATGATCCATTAAAGGTCGAACCACAGGTTCAGGCCAGCACTTCCAGGTTGGCGAGGGGCACCAGGGCCAGCTCGCCGTTTTCAAGGCGCACCTCGGCTGCCGGGGCGGTGAGCCCGTTGGGCAGGCGCGCCGGCTCGTCACGCAGCGCGGCCAGCGAGCCGGTCATCCCGCTGTAGGGCGCGCGCAGGACGCGCACGGTCTGTCCGGGGTTGAAACTGACCACATCTCCGGCGATGGGAAGCTCCGCCGAGGCAGGCAGCGGGATCACCACCTCCGGGCGGGCCCCCCGGTAGGGGTCCCAGGCTTCGGCGTTCACGGCGGCTTCACGCCGCTCGTTGGTGGTGAGCAGGCGGTACGCCAGGGAGTTCATCGGCCGGTTCCCGAAACCCTCCAGCAGGATCAGCGGGAATTCCATGCGCGCCGCCAGGCGCGCCAGGCCCGGGTCCAGGCTGGCGAGGATCAGGCCCCGCACCGGCAGCTCGGCGGCGGTCTTGAGCGCCTGAGCGTCGCTGCAGTGGCCGGCCAGGACCACCGCCCCGCGCTGGCTGACGTCCAGCCGGTCGGAGGTGAGGGCCTCGTCGGGGGCTGTGAGCAGGACATTCAGCAGGCCGGAGTCCACGCGCCCGTTCCCCCACACCCCCTGGACCAGCGCGCCGGTGGTTTCGACCACCACCCCGCGTTCGCCCAGCAGCTCGACCACCGAGCCGGGCAGCCCGGCTTTCAATTCAAATGGAGGGCTCTCGACCTGCAGCAGCACCTGGCCCTCGCCGGCGGCCAGGATACGGCCCGCCTTCGGGGCGCGCACCACGCGCTTGGAAAACCCCACCGGGCCGGCGATCACGCTGCCCTCCGACACCGGCTCCCCGACAGCGTACTGGAGCTGGCGGTCGGCTTTCTCGGGCGGCAAACCGAGCCCGCGGGCGATGTCCAGCAGCATATGCTCGGGCTGCAGGTCAAGCTCGGCCACGGGGTCGGCCGCGGCCACTTTCTGGCCTTTGCGGATCAGCAGGCGGCCGGGGGCCGGGAGCAGCCGCTCCCGGCGGATGGTGGTGAGGGGCAAAATATGGGTGACAGGCGCCAGCATGGTTGCGATCTCCTAGCCTCCGAGCATCCAGGTCCACTTCTGCAGCAGGTCCCGGCGTTTGGCCGGGTCAGAGGGGAGGCGCAGCGGGCGGCCGCGGGCGTCGATCACCACGCCCAGCGCGCCGCCGGAAACTTTCAGGCTGCCGCCCCGGCCCTGCCCGCCCATGCCGATATCGGCCCGGTGCAGCGGCTGCAGGCGCAGCGTGGCGCTCTTCCCCAGCGGCAGGGGCAGCAGCTCCAGGCGGCCCTGCTTGATCTCGTAGCCGGTCTCGTTGCCGCTGTCGTCTTTCATGCGCACGCGCAAGACCGGCGTCCCCGCGCGCACCGGGGCGATCGGGGTAATGACCGTCCCCAGGTTCACGAAGGTATTGGATTCCAGCACCTGCACCGCCAGGAGCGGGTTGACAGCCGCCGCCGCGCCCAGGGCCGGCGCCAGGTGGTTGGCGTCCAGAACCAGGGTGGTGACCCCGAAAGGCTGGATGCCGTCCAGCAGGGTGAGCAGGCTGTGGGCGTGCTTCGGCAGGCGGGTGAGCACGCTGCCCGAGGCCAGGATCGGGTCGAAGCCCGGGGCGCGGCCGGAAGCCTGGCGCCAGCGCTCGGGGATGGAGGCGGCGGACCGGCGCAGCGCGCCGCGGATCGCCTGGCGCGCCAGGGCCCCTTCGATCGCCAGATCCTCGGGGGTGGCCGGGAGGCTGGAGGGGTAGAGCGCCTTCGTATACAGGTAATCCAGCACGTAGCCCTCCTCCACCGGGAGGGGCAGCCAGCGCATAATATCCTTCAGGGCGCCGCTTTCGGCAAAATCGGGCGCCCCGCGGCCCAGGCCGAACTGCGGGTAGACGCCGAGGGCCAGCTCGCCGTTGTAGGCGGCCGCCAGGGTGGCGGCGGAAGAGCCCAGGTCAATCCCCAGCACCCCTTTGTCCGGTTTGAGCGCCCGGCTCAGGTAGCGCACCACGCGCCCCAGGGCGGTGGAGGTGGGCAGCAGGCCCCCGCCTGCCAGGGTGTTCAGCTCTTCCACGCCGGGGATCTGCCGGCTGCGGCGCGCCCGGAACATATCGTCCAGGGCCGCCTGGGCCGGTTCGAGCTGCTCGAAATCCAGCTCCGGGCGCAGGTTGGCCGC
>JAEWYL010000306.1 GCA_023395675.1 Chloroflexota bacterium
GATCAAGCCGGAGGAGTACGCCCAAGCGATGGAGATGGCCCGCC
Source organism: Chloroflexota bacterium (assembly GCA_023395675.1). GTDB lineage: Bacteria > Chloroflexota > Anaerolineae > Anaerolineales > UBA4823 > JAEWYL01. The sequence goes on from JAEWYL010000306.1 coordinate 45, forward strand.
AGGCGGGGCTGAAAACCCTCGCCTGAAGGCGTTTCGTGATTCCTTGACAGCCCTTCACGGCGCGGGTAAACTTGTTTTTATGATTTCCACGCAAGCGCTGCCAGTGGTCCCTCCCTGCCGCAAGCCTGACCTGGCTTTCGGTTTTTTCGGGTCCCGCAGGTAGCGCTCGACAGCCATCGCCTGCCCACACCCCCGGACTGAAAGCCGGGGGTGTTTTTCTTGCCCAAAAGGAGTTTGCTATGCGCATGTCTCATCTTTTTTCACAGACACTGCGGGAGGCCCCCTCCGATGCCGAGGGCGCCGGCTACCAGTTCCTGTTACGCGCCGGCTTCATCCGCCAGCAGGCCGCGGGAATTTTCAGCTACCTGCCCCTGGCGCGCCGGACTATGAAGAAAATCGAGAACTTGCTGCGCCGCGAGATCGAGGCCATCGGGGGGCAGGAGGTGCGCCTGCCTGTCGTGCACCCGGCGGAGCTTTGGAAAGAAAGCGGGCGCTGGTATGAAATCGACTCCGAGATGGGGCGTTTCAAAGACCGCTCCGGGCGGGATATGGCCCTCGCCATGACCCATGAGGAAGCCGTCGCAGACCTGGTGCGCCGCGAAATCCGCTCCTACCGCCAGCTCCCCCAGCTTATTTACCAGATCCAGACCAAGTGGCGGGACGATCCCCGCCCGCGCGCTGGCCTGGTACGGGCCAGAGAGTTCACCATGAAGGATTCCTACAGCCTGGACTCAGATTGGGAGGGCCTCGACCGCCAGTACTGCGCCCACTATCAGGCCTACTTCCGCATCTTCCGGCGCTGTGGGTTGGAGGCGATCGCCGTATCAGCCGACAGCGGGATGATGGGCGGGAAAGGCACGCACGAATTCATGTATCTGACCCCCACCGGGGAGGACACCCTGCTGATCTGCGATCACTGCGGCTACTCGGCCAACCGGCAGGTAGCCCGTTTCCACAAGCCGTCGGCCTCTCAGGAAGCGCCCCTGCCCCTGGAAAAAGTGGCTACGCCCGGATGCAAAACCATCGAAGACCTGGCAAATTTCCTGGACATCCCCCGCTCGAAAACCGCCAAAGCCGTCTTCCTGGCGGCGGAGGTGCGGGCCGGGCAGGATGGAGCGCAAAATGAACGGGCACAGGAAGCGGCGATCCGCACGGTGCTGGTTTTTGCCGTCGTGCGTGGGGATATGGAGGTGAATGAGACCAAGCTGGTCAACGCGCTGAAAAGCGCAGGGGTGCATCCCCTCTCCCTGCGCCCGGCGCTGGAGGAGGAAATCGTGGCTGCAGGGGCGGCGTCGGGCTATGCCTCCCCGGTTGGCCTGCAGCGGGAGGCGCAGGGCGGCTCCCGGCAGCCGGTCGTGGTCATCACGGACGACCTGGTGCTTGACTCGCCAAACCTGGCAGCAGGCGCCAACGAGAACGGTTTTCACCTGCTGAACGTCAATTACGGGCGTGACTTTCAGGCCGATCAGGTGGCGGATATCGCCGCAGCCCGGGAGGGCGACGCCTGCATGGTCTGCGGCGCTCCCCTGCGAGCCGTGCGGGGCGTTGAACTCGGGCATATCTTCAAGCTCGGGACGCGCTACAGCGCGAAAATGGGCTGTACCTATGTGGATGCGGAGGGCACTGCCCGGCCCGTGATCATGGGCTCTTATGGCATCGGGGTTGGGCGGCTGTTCGCCTGTATTGCCGAGGCCCACCACGACGAAAACGGCCTGCTCTGGCCGGTCACCGTCGCTCCTTTCCAGCTTCACCTGGTAGGCCTGGTTGGCAAAGGCAGCTCCGGAACCTCGGAACAGGCCGCCCAGATTTACCGCACCCTGTGGGAGTACGGCATTGACGTCCTCTTTGATGACCGTGCGGAAAGTCCGGGCGTGAAATTCAAAGACGCAGACCTGCTCGGCATCCCCCTGCGCCTGACCGTCAGCGAGCGCGGCCTGCAGGCCGGAACGGTGGAGCTCAAACGCCGCGACGCGACCGAACGCGAGGCCGTGCCCCTGGAGAAGGTGGTGGAACGCGTGAAATCCGAGCTGGAGAGCATGGAGCGGGACATACAGGCGCGGGTAGAGGCCCCCATCCCCCTGGAAGACTGCCGCTAGCTGCCTGTAGGGGAGCTGAAAGCGAGAGGCTGTCCCCAGGCCAGCCAGGAAAAGGTGGTAGCGGTCACCGGTTAGGGGGCGCGACCTCCAGCTTCAATACTTCACCGGTTTCAGGTTTCCTGAGCCAGCCCAATGAGTAGCCCCCCGGGGCCGCGGATATAGCAGAGGCGATACGTATCCTCGTATTGAACCACTTCCCCGACAAGCTGCGCTCCGAGTTTTCGGGTCCGGTCGAGCGTCTGGTCGAGGTCTTCCACAGCGAACATGACGCGCAGGTATCCGAGAGCGTTCACCGGGGCGCTGCGATGGTCGGCCACTGCAGGCGGGGTGATAAATCGCGAAAGCTCGAGCCGGCTGTGGCCGTCGGGGGTGACCAGCATGGCGATCTCGACGCGCTGTGTGCCCAGCCCGGTGACGCGCCCGGCCCATTCCCCTTCGACCACGGCTCGCCCTTCGAGCTCCAGTCCAAGCTCGGTGAAGAAAACGATGCTCTCATCGAGCGAATCGACTACGATACCGACGTTGTCCATCCTCTTAAGGTTAGATTTTTCGGTTTTCATCGGGCTGCTCCAATCATCACCCCTCACTAACGGTTAGCCACCTTCGATAGTTTTTTTGTAAAGCTGTGGGGGGCGAGCCTGGCTCACCCCCCACAGCTTTTCAA
>JAEWYL010000039.1 GCA_023395675.1 Chloroflexota bacterium
GGCTGACCTAAAATGCGGCATGGGCGGGCGTCAGCGACGCCCGCCCATCCCTCATTTTCCCCTGATTACGAGCCCGGCTTCTGCCGCAGCGGCGCGCCGTAGGGCAGGCTGTCGCGTGCCCGCCCGATATGCACCGCAAACCAGGATAGGTCGCCGCTGCGCAGCCCGCCCAGCGCCCACTGCAGCTCCAGGGTAGCCGCCCAGAAGCGCGCCCGCTCCAGGGCAGGGAGGATGCCGGGGTGATAGGGCAGCATGCGCTCCAGGAACCGCTCCCCAAAGGCGTCTATCACGGCGGCGAAATCTACCGCCGGATCGCCCAGCCCCGCCGTGCCGAAATCAATCACCCCGTTCAGGCAGTTGGCCTTAGGGTCGTAGATCAGGTGGTACTGCCCCAGGTCGCCGTGGATCAGCGCCGGGCTGCAGTCCAGCGGCAGGCTGCCGTCCAGGACCGGCCGGAAGCGCCGCTCCACCCACTGCCGCTGGTGCGTCATCAGGTAAGGGAACAGCTCCCCCTCCAGCCGGGCGTACATCTGCCGCCAGTCGTCCAGGCTGCGGGCCGCGCCGGAAGGGCCGATCTCGCTCCGCTCCGCCTCGGCGGCGGGGATCGCATGCAGCTGCCTCAAGAAGCCGCCCAGCGCCTCCGCCAGCGCCTCCTGCTCGCGATCGGGGCGCGAGAAAATGTCCTCGCGAAAGAGCGCCCGCCCCGGGATCATGCGGTAGGAGGCAAAGTTTGGGTGCAGCGCCAGTTCGGGGAGGGGCAGGGAGACGTACCGGCGCGCCAGCTCCAGCACCCGGGCCTCGTGCTGCAGCACCTCTCCGGCCCAGGCGTCCTTCGGGAAGCGGAACACCCAGGCGTTGTCCAGGATCACCACGTCGTTCACCAGCCCATCCCGGTTCAGGCGCGCCTGCGCGAACTGCAGCCCGGGGTAGGCGGCCTGGATCTCGTTCAGGTAGCGGGCAGGGATCGGGTCATCCATGGCGCGGCTCCTCAGTCCTGCCGGACGACCAGCTCGTGGATGGGCCAGGCGATCTCCCCTGCACAGCCGCTCTGGTTGCCCAGGATCACCACGTCCACGTCCTGGCAGGGGAAGGAATACAGGCGGCAGCTGATCCCGCCCTCCTCCCCGGTGTGCCCGTAGCGCACCACCTCACCCTCTTCGTCCAGCAGGAATTCGCAGCCGTAGCCGTACATCCAGGAATAGCCGCGGTGGCGCTCCGGCGTCTCCAGCACCTTCGGCGCGAGGGCTTCGCGCGTCATCTCGGGCGAGAGCAGCTCGCCCCGGCGCAGCGCCCGGATGAAGCGCAGCAGGTCCCCGGCGGTGGCGGTGGCCCCGCCGTCCGCGGCCGGGGAAGGGGTGAGCTCATACAGGTTCTTCTTCCAGCGGATGGGACGCCCGACCGGGCCCGGGAGGGGGATATAGCCCTCGGCGCTGCGGCGGGTGTTCTCCTCCAGGGAGAAGAAGCCCGAGGAGGCCATCCCTGCCCGGTCCAGCACCTCGCGCTGGATATACTCCGTCCAGCGCTCCCCGCTGGCCTTCTCGATCAGCATCCCCAGCAGGATATAGCTGGCGTTGCTGTAGCGGAAGCCCTCGCCCGGAGGGGCCAGGGGCTCTTGATAGGCGAAGAGCGGCAGGTAGTCGGGGTTGTCTCGCAGCAGGTAAAGCGGGTGTTCCCGGGCCAGGGCCTCCCAGGCGTCCTCGCCGGCCTCGTTTTCGTCAAACCAGTCCGGGATGCCGCCGGTCATGGTGAGCAGGTGGTAGACGGTCACGTCCGGGCGCAGCTTCGTCCCCTGCAGGCCGAGGGCCTCCACCACGCCGGTCTCCAAACTCAGCCGCCCGGACTCGACCAGCTGCAGCACGGCTGCGGCGGTGAACATTTTGGAGATCGAGGCGATGCGGAAGCGCGTCTCCAGCGTGTTGAAGATCCTCCAGGACCGGTTGGCGTAGCCCAGCGCCTCGCTGAAAATGCGTTCGTCGCCGCGCTGCACCAGGACCACGCCGGAGAATGCGTCGCTGCGGGCTTTTTCCGCCAGCAGGGCGGTCAGTTGCGCGTAGAGCGGCATAGCCGGTCCCCGCTCCTATCCGCCTGCGCCCGCCGCATGGGCGGTGAAATAAATCTGCCAGGGGCCGCAGCCCTCGATAAATGGCTGCATCATGGCCCGTTCGGCCTGCACCGTGTGCATCAGGTCGTGCCCAGCCCACTCGTGCAGCAGCTCGCTCAGCGTCACCGGGCCCAGCTCCGCGTGCCGGGCGCGCTGGGTCAGGTCCTCCTCCGCCACCTCGGCCAGCAGGTCCAGGCTCTCGGCTCTCATGCGGGCAAAGCGCGCCGCCATGCCTGCCGGGGGCGTATCGCCCGCCTGCGAGCCTTCCCGCTCCGGGTCAAAAGCCGGGAAATCCTGCCCGTCCAGCAGGGCCCGCACCCGGAACTGGAAAACGCTCTCGGTATCCATCAAATGCTGCAGGCACTCCACCGCCGACCATTCGCCCGGGGCCGGCGGGCGCTTCAGCAGCGCCTCGGGCAGGTTCGCCCCCAGCTCGGTCCAGCGCGCCGGGGTGGAGGACAGCACCGCGCGTGTCCATGCAATCGGGTTATCCATCGCTTTCCCTCCTGTTTCGTTGATTTCGGCTCGGGTTCGGGGCCCGCTCTCCTGAATCAAACGGCGGCGTAGAAGCCGCCGTCCCGGTAATCCTGCCTGCTGCTCAATCCTTCGAGAGCCGGATGGCGGCATCCACCGGCAGGTTCAGGCCCGCCGCCACCTCCACCGCCTTGATAATGCCGGCGGGGACCGGGCAGGCCGCGTGACTGCAGTATTTCGCCCCCAGCTCCAGGGTGAGGGGCGTGTTCCGGCGGTGGGAGATCTCCCGGAAGGGGTCCACCTCCGCCAGCTCCGCCGCCAGCTTTTGGATCGCCCTGCACTCGCTCTCGATGGTGAGGCGGCAGAGCGGGCCGTCCATGTGCGCTTTGACCGTGGTGTTGAAGCCGCAAGCGCCTGCCTGAATGTGTGCTGTTGCCAAGGGGTCCTCCAGAACTCTCGAAGCGCGTCTTAAGCAGCTCCGCGCCAGACCAAATGATAGCCGGATAGACGCATATTGTATCCGGTTTGAGGGCTGCGGGCAATCATGTCGCGCCGCCGGGGCGGGGCATCAGGTTGTGAATGGGGTATTTTGGGCGCGGCTGAGACACGCACTTCAACCATTTTTGAACGCTCCCCGCGCCCGGACCTCGAAATTCCGGAATAAAATGCTGATTTTTCAGGGATTGACAGAACATTTGTTCTATGATATGTTCTATGTATTCCAGGTCTCAATGGTCGAATTTGCACTGGCAGGACCTGAACAACCTGGTGGAACCTTTTCATCTTACCCTGTCAGAACCTAGAAATGGAAGAAGCTATGCCTACAATTGAAGACCGTACGAGTACAGCCGGCCTGGGCCGGCCAGGCGAAAGCCTGGAATGGAGGGGCTGCCATGGACCCCAATGACCTGATCGATTCCATCGTGGATGCCATAGACTACGCCGAGATCGCCCGTGACGCCCAGGGATTGACGAAAGCGCGCCGTCTGCTCAATAACGACCTGCGCCAGGCCATTGACCTGTACGTACAGGAGGAAGTGGCCCGGGCGGTGAAGCAGACGGCCTGGAGGGGGCGGGGACTCCCCGCTTCCAGGGAGGCGAGAGGATATGCCAGTCATTCAGGATGACCTGTGGAAGCACCCGGGCCACCCGGGGATGATCGTAGTGACCGGCCACGCTGCGCTGGAGCCGGACCGGCGCCTGTTCATGGGCTACGGCCCGGGCCAGGAGGCAGTCCAGCGCATCCCCGGCATCGAGCTGCAGTGCGGAGAGGCGGTGCTGCAGCACGCGCAGGATGGGGTGTACGGCTTTCTGCCTGTGCGGCCCTCCCGCCCCGAGGAGCGCCTGATCGGTTTCGGCCTGTTCCAGACCCGCTACCGCTGGGACGAGGCCCCCGATCCCGAGCTGATCCGCTACTCCATGGACTGCCTGCGCGCCTACCTGGATGAGAACGGCGGGCTGAAGGTGCGCATGAATTTCCCGGCCGCGGGCGAGGGCAGCCTGGACGCCGAGGCGGTGGCCCCCCTGCTGCTGCCCGTCCCCTCCAATGTCACCATCTGCCACCAGGGAGAGGTGCGCCAGTCGGGCCCCTCCAGCTTCCTGGGCTTCAAAGAGCTCTATCTGGAGGTCGAGCGCATGTTGATGGAAGGCCGCTTCAACAGCTCGGTCGAGTACCTGGTGCAGCACGGCTACGACATCCAGAGCGCCATGGAGCAGGCGCGGGCGGTCGAGCGCTGCATGCGCGAGCGCAACGATACCGAGACGCGCCGGGTGCGCGAGTGGCGCAGGAGCCATTCCATGCGCGCCAGCTCCGGCTGAGCTGGACCACAGACAAAAAAATCCGGCGCCCCAGGCGCCGGATATTTTTGTCTGTGATATGGGGGGTGAAAAACGCTTCCCGCTTAGAAGGGGATCTCCTCCTCGTTCGGGAGGCCGATCTCGTGATACTCGTCCATCATCCCCTGCTCCAGCAGGGCGGGCTCCTTCCAGGCGTTCAGCCAGTCGTTTGCCTGGTCCTGCAGGTCCGCCATCAGGGCGGCCACTTCGTTGCCCACGAAGAGGTTCGCCATCAGGTCGTCGTTCAGGCGCTCGCTGACATAGGCCGAAATGGGCGTGATCGGGCTCTGCGCGCCGGGCTTGCCCACGTTGATCGCCTGGCGCTCCTTGCCGAAGGTCCCCAGCGAGAGATAGAAACACCAGGCGGGGACGCCCGGCGCCACCCGCCAGCGCAGCTGGGCCGTGGCCTTGTTCCAGCGGGCGAAGGCGTCCAGCAGGTTGCGCGCCTGGTAGCCCTTGGCGGTCAGGATCACCGGCCCCCAGGGGACGAACTGCTTCGAGCCGTTCTCGCCGCGCGCCTCAGCCATGTAGGCCAGCACCTGCAGGTGCCGGCGCCCGCCCTCCACGTATTCGGTGGTGCGCTTGCCGTCGGTCAGCCAGGATTCGCGCTTCCCGATGGGCGCCACGATGACGTGCCGGTTGGTGTAGGCCTCGAATTCCCCGCCGTCGCGGCTGGCGATGGTGACCAGCTTCCAATCCGAGGGGATCGAGAGCCCCTGCTGGTCGGTCATGGACTGCATATCCTCGGCTTTGCAGGCCCAACCGCCGTAATACAGGGCTCCGCCCTGCGATTTGTAGCTGGCCTGCCCGTTCAGGGCCCAGACGTACACCACCGGGAAGGGCAGCTCCACGCTTTCACTGGAGCGCATTCCAAGGTCGAGCTTGCGGGCCAGGGTGGGATCCAACGTGATCGGTTCCATTCTTTCTACTCCTATTCTACTTTTGGCTGGTTCGAATGCTGGTCTTGGCTGGTACATCACATTTTCCGGAATCCTGCTTGGCTGAGGCTCTTCAGCTAAAAAAGAGCCCTTATCTAGAACATTTGTACTATTAATTAATCCAAAAGTCAAGAGGCAAAATAAAGAAAGGCGGGGGGGTTTTTTTGGTGGGG
>JAEWYL010000005.1 GCA_023395675.1 Chloroflexota bacterium
GCCGGGCGCGGCCGGCCCCCGCCCGGCCGCGCGCCCTGGAGCGCCTCCTTGCGCAGGGGGGCAGCCTGGGCCACCCGCCCGTCCAGACTCCCTGGGGCGACCTGAACGTGCGCCTGCAGGACCCGGAGGGGATGCAGATCACCCTCTTCCAGAGCGGGCAACCAGACCCTGAAGGTGCCCAGGACCTTTAGCACCTATCCTGAAAATATAGGGTTTGTTGTTGTGATGGGGAGATACGCCCCCCATCACAACAACCTAATATTTGTTGGATAGGTGCTTAGAACCTATCCGTGTCCATCCGTGTTCATCTGTGGTTAAAAAATGTGCCGCAGATACCCCGGATCCTGGAAAGACGCCCGGACGCAAACACCCTTGCTTAATCAGTAATTGGAAGGCTCCCCCTGCGCTTCAGCGGATGCGCACCAGGCGGGCGGAGACCAGCCCGGCGAGCAGGAAGGGGATCATGGCGTAGGCGGCGGGGGCCCAGCCAACGCTCTCGGCCGCCATGCCGAACAGGATGGGTCCGATGAACATGCCCAGGTTCTGCCCCAGGCTCACCACCGCCAGCCCCAGCCCCGCCTGCTCGGGTCTGCGCATCAGCGCCGGCGTGGCGGAGAACGTGGCGGTGGGGATGGCTCCGGCGATCACCCCCAGCAGGACGGCGGTCAGGGGGATCCCCCAGCCGGTGACGTTGTAGGGCAGCAGCATAAACGCCGCGATCACCAGGAAGGGCCAGGAGAACAGCGCTTTGCGCGAGCCGATCCGGTCGGACAGCACCCCGGAGAGCGGCGCGAAGATGAGCACGGTCATCATGGTCAGGCTGGTGACCAGCGAGGCGCCGGCCAGGCTGTAGCCGCGCACGCTGGTGAGAAAAGTGGGGTAGTAGGTGTTCATCGGCATGGTCGCCAGGTTGAACATGCCGAAGGTGAGCGCCAGGAGCCAGATATCCCGGTTTGCCAGCGCGCTGCGCACCGGGTGCGCTTCGGGGGCGGCGGCTTCCTCCGGCGCGCCGGCGCTCTGCAGCCTGGGGGGCATGCGCATGAAGAACAGCACCAGGACGAGGGCCGCCAGGGCGAAGGCCGCCCCGAACCACCACACCGACTGCCAGCCAAAGGCCGCCGCCATGGGTGGGGCGACCACGAAACTGAGGATCCCGCCCACCGGCACCCAGGTGGCCCAGATGCCCATGGGGGTCCCCTGGCGGCTGCGCGGGAACCACATGGCAATGGCGGCAGGGGCCACCACCGCCAGCAGGCCCATCCCCACCCCCTCGATCACCCGGCTGAACAGCATCACGGCGGCGCTGGAGGAGAGCGCCCCCAGGCTCGAACCCACCACCAGGCAGCCCGTGGCGATCAGGGCGGTGGGCTTGAGCCCCAGCCTCTGCGTGATCAGGCCCGCGGGCAGGGCCAGGACCAGCCCGGTGATGGCGAAGACCGACATCAGCAACCCGGCGCGGCCCAGGCTGAAACCGAAGACCTCCATCAGCACCGGGATCACGGGGGAGGCCTTGAACTGGTTCAGCGGCGCGGCCACCGAGGCGATAAAGGCCACCGCCAGGATCACCCAGGCATAGGGCGGAATTTTCTCCTGCTCGCCCTGCAGAATCCCCCCCGCAGATCGTTCGGCTAATTCGTGTTGGCTCAAGTTGGGCTCCTTTTTGATTGTGGTGGGAGGAGGGCGGTGAGGCCGCCAGGGCTTCACAAACGGGCTAATTGTAAACGAAGTTGGGCCAAAGCTGTTAGGATCTGGTTCCCCGGGTGCGCCCGTCAGGCTGCTTTGTGAACTCTCTGCCTGGGTTTATCCCGTACCGGCGTTCAAAGAATACGGCGCTCTGCGCCGAATTTTATCTATCTTTTCCCCCAGCGCCAATAAATAGATATGAAATATTTTGAAAAATGGTGGTATGCTCAGAGAGAATAGCAGGTTCCTCTCTAAAGTATGACAATAGTATTGTTCAAGCGTCGAGGGCAAGAAAAATTGCGAGAAGCTATGAATACCATTGCGCATCCTGCCAGCCGCCAAACAAGTATTACCCTCTCCCTGGTCGCCAGTCTGGTCGTCCTTCTGCTCCTGACCCTGACCGGCCTCTTCACTGCCGGGGATTATGGCGCGGCTTCGGACGAAAGGGCCGACGCCCTTTCCGTTTTCTGGAACCTGCGCCTGGTCCAGACCGGGGCTCCGATACCGGAGACCCGCGTCTACTACGGGAACTTCTTCCCGGTTTCCTCCGAGCTGATCTACCAGGCCACGAAGCTGCTGGACCCGCGCTATTCCGCCCGGGCTGAGATTGACGGGATCCTGGCGAGAGACGGCTTCACCCGGGCCGAATTCCGGGACCGCATCGCCGTCAAGCACCGCTACACCTTCCTTTTCTCGCTGCTCGCCAACCTCGGCGCGGCCGGGATCGTCGCCATTCTGGCAGGTCGCAGATACGCCTGGCTGGGGCTGCTCTCCCTGGCGTTTCTGCCGCGCTTCTGGGGCGACAGCTTCTACAACCCCAAGGATATCCCCTTTGCGGCGCTGTTCACCCTGGGCACCATGCTCGGGGCGAGACTGGTGGGCGATTTCCTGGCGGACCCGTCCGCGCGCGCCGGCCGGAACCGGCTGACCGCGGCGGCCTTCCTGTATGGGGCCCTGGTCGGGCTGGTCACCGGCACGCGCGTGGCCGGCTTCCTGCTCATCCCCTTCGTCGGGCTGGCGCACCTGGTCCTTTACCTCTTCCAGCAGCGGGAGCTGAAGGGGTTTTTGCGCTGCTGGGGGCTGTATGCCGTCCTCATCCTGGGCTGGCTGCTGGTGATGGTCGGGCTGCACCCCGCCTCCTGGTCGAACCCGGCGCGCTGGCTGGTCGAGGCTCTGCTGTCGCTCTCCAGCTACAGTTGGGAGGGGGCGAACCTGTTCAACGGCTACTACCTCCAGGCCCAGGACGTCCCCTGGTACTACCTGCCGGTCTGGCTGGCGATCACCACCCCCCTGATCTTCCTGGTGCTGTTCACCGGCGGGTGGCTGCTCTTCGCGGGCCGCTTCCGGGCGCTTTCACCTGTCCAGAAAGCCTGCTTCCTGTTGGTGACGCTCCAGATCGGCTTCCTGCCGGGGTTCGCCATCCTGCGCAGTTCGACCATCTACGACGGATACCGGCAGTTCCTCTTCATGCTACCCGGGATCGCCGCCATCGCCGCCGCCGCGGCGGCCTTTAGCCTCGAAAAGCTGCGCCCGGGCCTGGCCCGGGCCGCCGTCGCGCTGGTGCTGCTCCTGGCCGTGCTCCCCGTCCTGCAGGACATGCTCGCCCTGCACCCCTACGAGTACGTGTACTTCAACCGCCTTTACGGCGGGCTGGAGAGGGCCGGGGGCCGCTTCGAGACGGATTACTACGGCCTGAGCATGCGCGCCGCCATGGAGTGGGTGAACGGGCGCTGGACGCCGGGCGCCCCGGTCATCGCCAGCCGCCCCTACTACGCCGCCGAGACCTTCGCCTCCGCCCCCATCGCCGTTACCCACCTGGCCGATTTCGACCCCGCCGGCGCCGGCCGCCCGTACTACGTCCTGACCCTGAACCGTTTCGAGAATATCTACGGCAAAGACTTCGCCGCCTGCCCGATTGTGCACCAGGTCACCCGCCAGGGCGTCCCGCT
>JAEWYL010000098.1 GCA_023395675.1 Chloroflexota bacterium
CCACGCAGACCGCGACCTCTACGCGCACGCCCTCACAGACGCCCACCCAGTCGCCCACCCGCACCCCGCCCCCCACCGGCCGGCTGGAACTGGCGGCAAATGACGACGCCTATACCCTGACAGGGGCCCAGCTCCTGCTCCCGCCTCCCGGGGTCCTGCAGAATGACCAGCTTCCCGCAGGGGAACCGGTGGAAGTGGTCCTGTTCAGCCCGCCGCAGCACGGCGTCCTGGACCTGGGGCAGCAGGGGGGCTTCACCTACCAGGCGGAGAGCGGCTATTTCGGGGAGGATCTGTTCGAATACGCCTTGCGAAGCGGGGGAATGCAGTCGGACCCCGCCCGGGTCCATCTGACCATTCCGGACCTGGAACCGCCCGCCGTGGAGTGGGTCGCGCCGGTACTGGCGCAGGAGCGCTACGACGTCTCCCCCGGGGAGCAGGTTTTCCTCGAAGTGGCGGCCGGCGACAACGACAGCGTTGCCCGGGTCGTTTTCCTGCGCTGGGATGCAGTCAGCCTGCAGCACATTCCCGTGGGCGAAGTAGTACAGCCCCCGTTCGCAATCACCCTGGACACCGGCATCCTTAACCCGGGTTGGAACCAGATTTTCGTGTTTGCGGTTGACCGGTCCGGGAACAACTCGAGCTCTCCGCATATCTGGCTCTTCCGCCCTTCGCAGGGGGGCGGGCAGGACCTGCGGCTCTACCTGCCGGTGGTCGGGAAGTAAACGGGGCTTGAAGACCAGCTGCGAAGGCATACGTGCCGGCTGCGAGGCTGTCCCCAAACAGCCGCGAGTAGAATATTCGCGACAATCTGCGGGGGCCGGGCGAAGCCCGGCCTCCGCAGCCTTTAACCCCTGCACGCGCACTACCTTCCCGCATCTTATTGTTGATTATGTAATAAAATGTCATTTCAGGATAAGGATTGCTGGGAAGTTCCCTTATCCCGAACTCAGGTAAATACACTGAGGAAAAGAGCCGCCCCGCCAGGGCGAGGCGGCTGCATGGATCGTTTGGGGGAACTTCGAAGAAAATCGGAGGCAAAACCTGTGAAAAACAGACGAAGATTGGGGGCAGTAATCGCGGTCGCGGTCGCGCTCTTCATTGCGCTGGCGAACGGCGCCGTAGTACGGGCAGATGACGTTCAATGCACCGGTACGCTGGGGAAAACCCAGGTGGATAACCTGATCGTGCCGGATGGCGCTGCGTGCACCTTGAACGGCACGCGTGTGGGCGGGAATATCATCCTGAATACAAATGCCGCCCTGAACGCGCAGGGCGTGCGGGTGGAAGGGAATATTCAGGCGGAAAACTCCGGAGAGATCGTGGTTGGCTCAGGCTCGACGGTGGACGGCGACATCCAGCTAACGCGTTCCGGGGCTGCCCAGATCCTGTCGGTAGTGATTGACGGGAACCTGCAGGTTGAACAGAACAGCGGTCTCTTGCTGGCGGACGGCAACGAGATTGACGGCGATTTGCAGGCTTTTGGGAACACCGGCGGCGTGACGGTGCGCAATAACACGATCGGCGGCAACCTCCAGTGCCAGGGGAATAATCCACCCCCGACCGGTTCGGGCAATGTGGTGAGGGGCGACGCGGAAGGGCAGTGCTCCAACCTGGACGAGAGCCCCGCGCCCGCGCCCACCCCCATTCCCACACAGCCCCCGCCGGGCGGAGGGCAGGGACAGCGGCTCTATCTGCCGGTGATTGGGAAATAAGCTCCAATAGAGAGAGTATGGTATGCAAACCGGCGTCCCGCAGGGAACTTCCTGCTGGACGCCGGTTTTCACGTTCTGGCGGCCGCTGCAGAGGCGGCTCAACCCGCTGGAACCGTTTGAGCGGAGAGGACACGCAGCGCTCGCAGGGTCACCCAGGGGTTGGGCTGTTTTTTGGGCCCGAAATCCACCCAGGTCTTCCCGCTGTAGTCGTATTCCAGCGCGTACCTTCCCTGCGGGTCTGCTTTCTTCCGGATGTAATCCAGCAGGGCGCCCAGGCGCGGGTCCTCCCCATATCCCAGGTCCACCAGCGCCCCGGCAAGCTGGAGCAGGTCGGTGACGTAAAAGACCGGGAAGCCAAACTTCCACCAGTTGCCGCTCGGTTTCTCCGCGTAGCCGCTGGGATAGGCCGCGCTGAGGGGCTCCACGCTGAACAGGAACTCGACCCCGCGCTGGATAGCTCGCCGGACTGGCTCGCTGCGCTCAGGTTCCGGCAGGCATGAGAAAGCCAGCATCACTTTCACCGCCCCCCAGGCGCAGGGAAGGCGGTTGTTCGCCCCGCAGGCGAAATCCGGCCCGCATTTCCCGGCGAAATAGCGCAGGGGGGCGCGGCGGTTGGAGGCCGGGGCGATCCCTTCCCCGGTCACGCTGCGCGCCATCCACTCGTAGGCTGGCTGCAGGCGCGGATCGTCGCAGCCCAGCTCCCTCAGCGCCCAGCACAGGTTCCCCTGCAGGCAGTCGGCAGTACCGCCGGGAGCGCCGGTGGAGGTGAACTGCCCCGTGGGGGTCAGGGCCTCCTCCAGCAGGCTGGCGCAGGCGCGCCGGATGCGCTCGTCGCATTCCACGGAAGCCCCCAGCTGCGCCAGCAGCAGCACGGCCCAGACGCTGGAGCGGTACTTGGGCAGGTACCCCGGGCCGCGCGCCGCCCAATAGCCGTCCGGGTGCATGGCCTCCAGCACGCTCGCGATCGGTCCGGCCCGGTGGGCGGCTTCCCGGGCGGCGAGCAGCACCGGGTCTTGCGGCGGCAGGCGGGCGAGGTCGCGCAGCGCCAGGTAGCGCACCCCGGGGGAGGCAGGGTCCAGCAGCCAGGCGGGGACGGGCTGAGCGGTCGTATCCGTTGCGCACATACGGCTTCCCTCCTCGTGAAGGTTCTTTTTTGGATCCAGATGCGCCTTGCAAGGTACTTCTATTATCGCGCCGCCTGGGCTTTTCGTTGTCACGAACCGGGAGCAGTTATGCGTGATAGACGATGCTGCCTGCGGCCCTGCCGCAGGCAGCATCGTCTATGAAAACGCGGGCTGATATAATTTGACCAGTATTGTCCGATTGGGCTGCAGAGCCTCAACCGGTTTTTCCCCTTTTTACCACAGAGGAGCTGTAAGCATGAAATTCGGGATTTTCGGAACAGGCGTGGTCGGCAGGACCATCGCCGGCAAACTCGCCTCGCTCGGCAACGAGGTGGCGCTCGGCACGCGCTCCGTGGAGGCCTCCCTGGCGCGCAGCGAGCCGGGCCGCTATGGAGAACCGCCCCTTAAAGACTGGCTGGAGCAGCACCCGGGGGTCCGGCTGGCCGATTTTGCCGGCGCGGCGCGGCAGGGAGAGCTGCTGTTCAACGCGACCAGCGGGCAGGGCGCGCTGGAGGCCCTGCAGCAGGCGGGCGAAGCGCATCTGAACGGCAAAGTGCTGGTGGATATCACCAACCCGCTCGATTTCTCGCAGGGGATGCCCCCGACCCTGACGGTCTCGAACACGGACTCCCTGGGCGAGCAGATCCAGCGCCGCTTTCCGCAGGTGAAGGTGGTGAAATCCCTGAACACCGTCACCGCCTCGGTAATGGTCGATCCCGGGCAGATCGGCGGCGGCGCGCACCAGATGTTCGTGTGCGGGAATGACGCCGGGGCCAAAGCAGAGGTGGTCTCGCTCCTGAAAGACTGCTTCGGCTGGCAGGAAGTGCTCGACCTGGGAGATATCAGCGGCGCGCGCGGCCTGGAGATGTACCTGCCGCTCTGGCTGCGCCTGATGGGCGTGCTGCAGACCCCGCGGTTCAATATCCGGATCGTGCGCTGAACTTTCCGGGGCTGGAAAGGCCCCGCCCTGCTCTCAGTCCTGTCCTTGCAGCAGCGCCAGCAGCCGGTCGGGGTGGTCGGTGTTGATCCCGTCCACCCCCAGCGCCAGGATGCGCTCCAGGTCGGCGACCTCGTTGATCGTCCAGGGCTGGACTGCCAGGCCGCGGCGGCGGGCTGCGGCGACAAAACGCGGGCTCAGCAGGTGGATCCCGCCGCTGCTCTCGGGCACCTGCAGCGAGTGGTAGCGCGGGGAAAGCGTGTCCACCAGCCCCAGCCGGAACAGGATGTAAAACACGCGCACCTCCCCCTCGGTGGCCGAGGTGGCCACCTCGGGACACTCGCGGCGAAAAGCGTCCATATTCTCCTGCCGGAAGCTGCTCACCAGCACCCGGTCCTGCATCCCGTACCGGCGGATCAGGGCGCAGAAGCTCTGCGCGGTGGGGAGGGGATCGGCCTGCTTGATCTCGATGCCAAAGCGGTGGTCCGGGAAGGCCTGGAACAGCTCCTCCAGAGTGGGGACCTGGAGCCCCTGCCCCCGGTAGGGGAAGGTCTCCCCGCCGTCTAGGCTGAAATTGTAGCCGGCGTCCAGGGCTTTGAGCTGCTCCAGGGTCAGGTCGCGGATGGCACCGCTCCCATTGGTGGTGCGGTCCACCGTCTGGTCGTGCATCAGCACCAGCGCCCCATCTTTCGTCCTGTGCATATCCGCATCCAGCACGTCGGCGCCCAATGCGGCCGCGTGGCGGAAAGCCTCCAGCGTGTTGCTGGGGCGCAGGTTCTCCCCGCCCTGGTGGGCGAAGACCAGGGGGCGGTTTTCCCCGGGGCGGGCGGCGAACCAGGCATGGGCCGGGGCCGGACGGGCCAGCAGGCGGGCGGTGAGATAAGCCAGCGCCAGCAGGGCGGCCGCGGCCAGGAGCGGCAGGCGGATACGCTGAAACAGGGGACGGTTTTTCATGGTGAAGCGCCTCGTATATTTTGTTCAGGACTGGCACAGTTGGAAGGGGTTGGCCTGGACTGCGCAGCTCCTCTTGTAGAATGTGGAGTGGAACAGTGCTATTTTACCGTGAGATTTCCGGCCCGCGAAGCGAAGCGGCCTGCGCCCGGGCTTATTCCCGGGCGGGCATACCCGCCGGAAATGCAGGTCCTGCGGCAGGGTAGAATAGAGGGCAGTGGAAAACACCGCATTCTGGGATTTTTATTGGGAAGTACGCCTGCAGGCGCTGGAGGACCTGGGGAAACGGGAGGCCATCCTGGAGGTTTCGCGGCTGGTCCGCAGCCTGGAGACGCCCCCCGGCGAACCGCTGCGCCTGCTCGAACTGGGCTGCGGGGAGGGGCAGATCATCGGGGCGCTGGTGGAGGCGCACAGCCAGCACCGCTCGCTGGAGGGTTCCTGCGGAGTGGATTACTCCCGGCGGGCGATCGAAAGCTGCCGCCGGCAGTACGGGCGCGCCCTGCCGGGCCTGTCGTTCGTCGAGGGGGATTTTACCGACCGCCGCCTGCTGGAAAGCCTGGGAAGCTTCCAGGTGGTGCTGCTGGTCAACGCCCTGCACGAGGTCTTCTCAGCCGCCTACTCGCCTGAGCTGGGGGAGGTGGATGTGCCCGCCGCCCGCGCCCGGGTGGAACAGGCGCTGGCGGATGCAGTGCGCTGCCTGGCGCCGGGCGGCTTTCTGGCCCTGTTCGACGGGCTGGAGCCGGAGGAGGACGGGCAGGCGCGGCTGCGCATCCGCTTCCAGCACTGGCAGGCCCGCCGGCGTTTCGAGGCCTTCGCCGCCGGCTACCGCCCCTTCCGCATCTCCTTCGAGGAGGCGGGCGGCCCGCTGCAGGTCGAGCTCTCGCGGCGCGACTTCACCCGCTATATCACCAAGTCCATCTTCCTGGAAAAGCGGCTGTGGGAGCGCGAGCGCCTGGAGAGCTACCAGTATTTCAGGGAGAGCGATTTCCGCCTCGCGCTTGCGCGCCTGGGCCTGGAGATCGGCGCGCTGCGCACCCTGACGGTCAATTATGAGAAGTGGCGGGGAGAGGTGGAGATTCTGACCCCGGGGGAGGACTTCCCGGCGGAGCATATCCTGATTCTGGCCCGCAAGCCGGGAGCCGCATAAGAGCCGGTGCGGAAAATGAAAAGCTGTGGGTGTTTTTTACGGCAGCGCCGTAAAAAACACCCACAGCTTTTTTCTAATCATCGAAATTAAGTGGTCTTCTCGCTGAGTTTGCGGAGATGTATTGTGGAGGAACTACTAAGCGTTCTCGAAGCCCGCCAGTTTGCGGCGCTCCAGCCTCTGCCCGAGCAGCCGCTCGATGGTGCGCAGCATCGGCTGGTCGTCCTCGGTCGCCAGGGTTAGAGCCGTCCCCAGCTTTTCCATGCGCCCCGTGCGCCCGATGCGGTGGGTATAGGCCTCGGCCGTATCGGGCACATCGTAGTTAATAACGTGCGAAATCTGAGACACGTCAATGCCGCGGGCGGCGATATCGGTGGCGACCATGATCCTGGCCCGGCCCGTGCGGAAGCTCTCCATCGCTTCCTGGCGCCGGTTCTGCGACAGGTTGCCCTGCAGCGAGGTGGCGGAGAGGCCGGCTTTCGCCAGCTGCAGGGCCAGCTTTTTGGCGCGGTGTTTGGTGCGGGTAAAGACCAGCACCTTCCCGCTGCCCGCCTGGCTCAACAACGCCAGCAGCAGCTCGACCTTTCGCCCGCCCTCCACCGGATAGACCGCGTGGCTGACGGTCTCCACCGGGCGGGAGACGCCCAGCTCGACCGTGACCGGGCGACGCAGGAAATCGTTCGCCAGGGCGCGGATCTCAGCCGGCATGGTGGCGGAAAACAGCAGAGTCTGGCGCCGGGCGGGCAGCGCCGCCAGGATGCGGCGAATACCGGGCAGGAAACCCATGTCAAACATGCGGTCCGCTTCATCCAGCACCAGCATTTCGATCGAGTCCAGCCTGACCGCGCCCTGTCCCATCAGGTCCAGCAGCCGTCCCGGGCAGGCGACGGCGATCTCCGCGCCGGCCTGCAGGGCCTGGATCTGGGGCCGGGCGCCGACGCCGCCGTAGATGGTCAGGCTGCGCAGCCCGGTCCGCCGGCCGAGGATGCCGATGGCGCTGTGGGTTTGTTCCGCCAGCTCGCGGGTGGGCGAAAGGATCAGGGCGCGCAGCTTCCCGCGCGGCCCTTTCATCAGGCGCTGCAGCATGGGCAGGACAAAGGCCGCCGTCTTCCCGGTGCCCGTCTGGGCCAGGCCCAGCAGGTCGCGCCCTTCCAGGATGGAGGGGATGCTGCGGCGCTGGATCGGGGTGGGGCTGGAATAACCGGCGGCGGAAATCCCCGCGTTAATCTGGGGATGAAAAGCAAACGAATTGAAACTCACAGTAAAAACCTTTTCCAAAATCCTTGTAGAACGTCGTGGCCGGAGGCAGTGGGCGTGCCGGGAGGCAATGCCTGTGACAAGATACACTCCAGCGGGCCAGATTTCAGTTCAATAATCGCATTAAATTAAGCCAGGGCAAATCCCCGGCTCGTCTACCCCCGTTTTGGACTGATTTGATCCTCTTACAGGAACGGACACGAGAGTATACCACAGACTGAGAAACGGCGCTGAGAATTTCCTGCTGCGGGGTAGGGCAAGCGCGTCCAGCCTTTGTTCTCCCACCGGGGAGGAGAAAGTCGGGTTGTTTGTGGGGCTGCGCCCCGGCAGGAGAGGGGGAGGCAGTCTCCCTTTATGAAGGGGTGAACTGTGCGTCAGGAGGAGAGATCGTACTGGGGCCAGGGGATCTCCAGCCAGCGGGTATAGCCGTGCTTTTCCACGGCGTACAGGCGCCCGTGCGAGGGCTGGCTGCAGCCCGCCTCGTCCCGGATGACCGCCGTGGTCTGGTATGCGCCGGTGGGGGTGAAGACCAGCTCGCCCTGCAGGCAGACCCAGGCCTCGATCAGGTACGGGTACTGGCCCGAGTCATCCCCCGGGCGCAGCGTGACTGGGTTCCAGAAAAGCGTCACCTGCTCGCCCTCCCGTACGGCGGACACCCCCGAGGGCGGGGCGTAGTAGGGGGATTGGGGCAGCGGGGTATAGGTGGGCTCGACGGCGGACACCTCGCCCCGCACATCCATCAGCGAGGCCTTCACCCAGCAGGGGTTATCGCCCCCGATGGCGCGCACCAGCAGCCAGGAGCCGCGCTCGTTCCGCCCGATCACCTCCAGGTTGCTCCCCGCCATCAGGCCGTACTTATACAGGTAGGGCTCGCCCGGGCCGTAGCGGCAGTTGGCGCGCACCAGGACCTCGCCGCGCAGGATGGCGTAGGTGGGCGTCATGCTCGGTGTGGGGCTGTGGGCTTCTGTTCCGGTGGCGGTAGGCGTCGCGGAGGGGGATGGGCTGCGCGTGGGGAGTGGCGAGAGAGAGGCCTCCGGCGTGGAGGAGGGGGAGGGCCGGGTTGTGGGTGAAGCGGGGGCCGGGGAGGCGGAGGGCGGGGCAGCGCTCTCTGCCGCCGGGGAAGGGGAGGGCGCCGCAGGGCCCTGGCAGGCGGCGCAGGCGAGGAGGGTGAAACCGGCGGCGAGCAGGCAAAGCGCCAGCCGGTAGGGGCGCGCCCGCCCGCCGTGCGGTGCAATCAGCAGTCTCATAGCGGCATTATACATCGCCGGCTGCTGTGCGTCCTGCTGCTCCGGCGGGCGGGCTAACCCCCCATCAGGGCGCCTCAGTAAAACAGCCCCTCTCTACCGGGCTGCCGGCGCAGGCAGAACCGGTAGAGAGGGGACAAGGCGGCGGCCCTTATTCGCCGGCGAGCAGACCCGGCAGCAGGGTTTTATACAGTTCCACGATCACCGTGATCGAAAACTGTCTCTCCGCGCTGCCGTCGCTCACGCGGATCGGGTATTTCCCGGCGCATCAGCCCGGGACCCACACCGCCTCTTCTCCCAGGAACCTCCCCAGGTCGGCGGCCTCGGCTT
This sequence comes from Chloroflexota bacterium, assembly GCA_023395675.1. Taxonomy (GTDB): domain Bacteria; phylum Chloroflexota; class Anaerolineae; order Anaerolineales; family UBA4823; genus JAEWYL01. The sequence continues at coordinate 8,700 of JAEWYL010000098.1, forward strand.
CCAGGCCGGGCAGGACGGTTTCCGGCAGGCTGTCGAACGGCTCGACGGTGATCTCCAGGAGCGGCCTGCCGCCCCGGCTGCGCCGCCGGGTCTTCCACACGCCCAGGACCTGCCCGTCCACCAGCAGCGTTTGGTGAATGATGCCCCCGCCGGGGTGCACGCGGCGGGTATAGGCGGGCTCTACGGCGAGCTCCCGCCCGGCATAGCCCAGCAGGTAGGTATCGTAGCGGGGCAGCAGGCGCACGGAGGGCGCGGCGGTTTCGGCCGGCAGCTCTTCCAGCCAGGAGAGCTGCTCTTTCAGCAGGCGTGCAGGCCGCCCGGCAGCCTGCACCGGCGCGGTCCAGTCTGCGCTCAGCTCCCAGGCCTCCCGGGCTTCCGCCTGGCCCAGGCCCGACCAGCTTGCCAGGTCCTCGAGGCCGGCCGGGCCGTAGCCGGCCAGGTAGCGGCAGGCCAGGCGGGCCAGCGCCTCCCGGCGCTCCAGCGGCGGCGACGTGCCGGTCCAGCTTGAGCGCAAGACATAGCCAGGCTCCCCCTCCTGGTCCGGGCCGAAGCAGAGCAGGCCCTCCAGCGCGCCGCGGTAGAGCAGGTGGTAAGGCGCCTGGCCCTCGAAAGGCAGGCCCTGTTCCTGCAGCAGGCGGGCAAGTTCCGGGCGGGTGAGCGGCGCAGGGAGGCCGGGGGCCGGCGCCCCGGGTGGATTCTCTCCCGCCCGGCGTCTCAGTTCGGCTTCCAGCAGCCGCAGCCCGGCCTCCAGCCGCGCTTCATCCCAGCCGAGCTCTTTCAGGCGCCTGCGTCCGGCGGCAATAGTCCTGGGGGCCAGGAGGTCGAGCAGCCAGCCCAGGTCCTCCGCCGCGACCAGGTGCAGGGTGCCGCGCATCAGCCAGGTGCGCGCGATGGCCCGTTCCGACTGCCGCGCCTGTTCCACCGCCTGCAGGGTGAGGCCGGAACTGCGCGCCCGGATCGAGAGCAGCGCCGCCGGCAGCTCCTGGGCCTGCACCCCGCACACGCGGGCCAGGAGGCGGGCCGGGCGCGAGCCCGGCTCGGTTCCCTGGGGCAGCAGCCCCTGCGCCCGGGCGCGCAGCAGCCGGGTCTGGCGGGGGGTCAGGATCAGATCGGTCATCTCACGGGCGCACTCAGTGGTTGAATTCTGTCGTGTGAGTGATTGTGGGGCAGCGCCCCACAATCACTCACATAATATTATCCTCCGAATTTAGCGGCAGGCAGCGGGGCCTGCACAGGCAGGATGTGCAGATTATACATGGTTTTGCGGCGCCGGGCGCCTGACCACTTGACCAGGGGAAGCCTCCCCCCTCAGCCAGGAGCAGACTGTCTGTTTGCATGGGGCGCGGGCGGGGTGAGAGCGCTATGATATGAGCACGATCAAAAAAAAACCTATCCGAGCAATCGAAAAAAAGCTGTCCTGCGGGGACAACCCACCCCGCACGACAACAAAATCATTGGGTAGAAATTCAGTCAGTTTCAGGAGAATATACGATGAAGAAAATTTTTGTTATCACCCTGTTGGTCGCCTCTCTGCTCTTATCGGCCTGCAGCCTGACTATTCTGGGCCAGGATATCGTGCGGGGGTCGGGGAACGTGATCAGCGAGACCCGCGAGGTGAGCGGCTTCACCGGCGTCGAAGTGGTCGGGTCGGCCGAGGTCGAGGTCAGCTTTGGCGAGAGCGAGAGCGTGGTAGTGGAGACCGATGACAATATCATGCCCCTGGTGGAGACCGAGGTCCGGGGCGGTGTGCTCGTCATTTCGATGAAGCGGAATGTCTCGATCACCACCCTGCGGCCCATCCGGGTTCAGGTGACCATGAAGGAAATGGATCTGGCGGCCATCCCCGGCTCGGGCAGCATTGAGATCTCCGGCCTGCAGGCGGAACAGGTCAAATTCGAGCTGGCCGGGTCGGGCATGATCCGGGCCGACGGCCAGGTGGACGAGATGGAAGTGATCCTCACCGGCTCCGGCAACCTGGAATGTGACGAGCTGCAGTCCAGGAGCGCCACCGTACAGTTGAGCGGCTCCGGCACCGTAGAGGTCTATGCCGCAGACGAGCTGGAAGTCTCCATCAGCGGTTCCGGGGTTGTGAGCTACAACGGTGATCCTGAAACCGTCCGTGAATCGGTGACGGGGTCTGGACGCCTGGTTTCAGAGCGCTGAGCGCAGGCGCAGCGGCGCCCTTCCGGCAGGAAAATGTTCTCCCTGCCGGAAGGGCGCCTTTTTTGTTATCCGGGGCAAACAGCAGGATTGCCCCAGGCCGCTGGAAGGATGCAGCGGGAAGCGACAGGTAATAAATGTATGCGCGTTGTCAGTAAAACGTCATATTGTGTTTCTCCAGCCTTCGTGCAATAATTTGAACACCATTATCCCGCCTCCTCGCCGCAGTGAGGATTCCTCTCGCAAAGTATTCGACAACTGTTCTCGGGTTAAATGTACGGCGCAGCCGCAGATTTCACCCGAGAAATGATGAGGGTTGTTCGTTCGGTCCGCTGCAACAGCAAAACCGGACAACCCTTATCTGGCAGGTGAGCCTATGCCTCTCCCGTACCCGGCAGGACTGGCCCGCAGGGCCTTCACAGCGCTCTGCCTGTTGGCCTGCCTGGCGGCGGCTCTGCTCCTGCCAGCCTGCCAGAGGGAGGCCCCGGCCCCGGAACGGGAGCCCATCCGATTGCGCTTCACCTACTGGGGGTCCGACATGGAGCGCACCGCGGTCGAGGGGATGGTCGCCGCTTTCGAACGCTCCAATCCCGATATTGACGTTGAACCTATCCATATTCCCTACGAAGAATACACGGCCCGCGTGATGGGCATGCTGAACGAAGGGAACGGGCCGGATGTAGGCTACTGCTTCAGCCTGCAGGCGCCGGTCTGGGCGCAGGAGGGCCGGCTGCTGGACCTGACGGAGCTGGTAGAGAGCGACCCGCTGCTCTCCTCGGCCCTGCCCGAGACCCGCTATTACTACGCCCCGGGGAGGATCGCCGGGCTGAACACGGCGGTGGAGGCTACTCTGCTGTTCTACAACCGGGCTCTGTTCGACCAGGCCGGCCTGCCCTACCCGCCCTCCGATCCCGAGCAGGCCTGGACCTGGGAGGAATTTGTCTCCGCCGCCCGGAAGCTGACCACCGATGCGGAGGGCAGGCATCCCGGGGAGGCCGGGTTCGACCCCGGGCAGATCCGCACCTTTGGAGCCGCCTTCGATAAAACCTACGAGGGCTGGTCGTTCTACCCCTTTATCTTCAGCGCAGGCGGGCAGGCGGCGGATGAAACCGGGACGCGCCTGCTGCTCGATTCTCCGCAGGCGGCGCGGGCGCTCCAAAACCTGGCGGACCTGATGTGGGTGCACCATGCCGCTCCCACCCCTCAGCAGGATATGGAGCTTCCGGACTACGTGACCCTGTTCCAGACCGGGAACCTGGCCATGCACATCACCGGGCAGTGGCACCTGCTGGATTACGCCTCCGCCCAGGGCCTCCCGTTCGGGGTGGCCGTCCTCCCGCGCCTGGAGCAGCCCGTCACGGTCGTCCTGGGTTCGCCCACCGTGATCTTCTCCGGCGCCCGGGACCAGGAGGCGGCCGTCCGCTTCTACAAGTTCCACAACCACCCCGAGGCGGTGGACCTTTTCGCCCGCGGGTTGTGGATGCCCCTGCAGCAGAGCTACTACACCGAGCCGGGCATGATGAAGACCTGGTTGGACAACCCGGCCCATCCCCCCGGCATGCAGGCCGCCTTCACCGATTACATCCTTTCCTATTCCACCCCCCTGCCCTCGTACTACCTGCGCAATTACGGCCAGGTGCTGGACCATGCCCTGGGACCGGCGCTCGAACGCATCTGGAACAACGAGGCCCGCGCGGCAGAGGCGCTGAAGCGGGCGGTGCAGGACGCGCAGCCGTTTATGGCCGGGCGCTGGGACCAATGAACCCGCTTCAAAAGCTCGCCTCCGGCTCTCAGGGCGCTTTCTGGGCGGGCGCCCGCGGCCGGCTTTTCCTGCTGGTGCTGCTGGTGGTGATCCCCGCCCTGCTGGTGCAGGTCGCCGGCGCCTGGTCAGACCTGCAGCACGAGATCGAAAACCGGAAGCTGGAGCTGGCCGGCGAAACGGAGCACGCCCGGGGAGATTTCGAAACCCTGCTTAATGAGACCCGCCAGGCTTTCACGGACCTGGTGGCCCTGCAGGAGATGCGCAGGCCGAATAACTGCATCCAGATGTTCGGCGCCCTGCGCCTCGTTTACCAGCGCATGGCGCCTGAGGCGGTCAATCTCGGCCTGGCGAACGCCGGGGGAGAGGTCTACTGCGCCGTCTCGCCCGTGCTGGGCCAGGTGCAGATCGGCGCCTCCCCTCACTTTCAGAGCGCGGTCAGGTCCCTGGACCTGGCCGTGGGCGAGTACGGCCTCAACCCGCTGAGCGGCGCCCCCACCCTGGAAATCGCTTACCCGGTGCTCTCGTTCGAGGGCGAGGTGCAGACGGTCATTTTCGCCAGTTTCGAGCTGGGGTGGCTGGAGAAATGGCGCAGCGAGGTCGCCATGCCTCCCGGGGCGGCCCTGACCCTGCTTGCCCCGGACGGCGCGGTGCTCTACCGCGCCGTGGACGGGCGGCCCGTGGAGGACACGGCGACGGCCCGCGGCGCCGCCTGGTATATCCCGCTGCGCTCCGGCGAGACTGTGGTGGAAAGCGCAGACCTGGACGGCGCGCGGCGGCTCAACATGCTTGTGGCGCTGGAGCTGGACGGCCAGTTAGCCGCCTACCTGCACCTGGGCTATCCCGTGGAGGAGCTGTACAGCCGGATCAACCGTTCGCTCCAGTGGCGGCTGGCCTCCCTGGGCCTGACTCTGCTGGTTGCGCTTATCATCGCCTGGTGGGGGGCGGAGGCCCTCTTCCTGGGGCCGCTGCGGCAGTTGATGGAGGTGGTCGGGCGGGTAGAGGCCGGCGACCTGCAGGCGCGCAGCACGGGAGACTACAGCCTGAGCGAGCTGAAGCTGCTGGCCCGGGCCCTGAACCGCATGGCAGACGCCGTGTACCAGCGCGAGCACGCCCGCCAGCAGGCGCAGGCCGGGCTGCAAGAATCCGAAGAACGCTTCCGGGCCATGTTCGACAACGCCGCGGTGGGTGTGGCGGTGATGGGCCTCGATCACCGCCTGCTGCAGATCAACCAGGCTGCCGCCAGGCTGATCGGCTACCTGCCGGAGGAAGTCAGCGCCTTCGACCCGGTCGTCCTGGCGGTAGAGGAAGACCGCTTCCTGGACCGCCGCCTGTTCCTGGAGCTGGCGGCAGGGGAGCGCGACCAGTACACCGTGGAGAAGCGCTACGTGCGCAAAAATGGGACGGTTTTCTGGGGCCGGGTCAATTTTTCAGCCGTGTACGGCGCAGAGGGAAAGCCGCAGTACGTGATCGGGATGATCGAGGATATCAGCGAGGAGAAGCAGGCGGCTGAAAGGCTGGCGGCGCAGGAGGCCGAGTCGCGGCGTATGCTGGAGCAGCGCATAGCCGAGCGAACCGAGGAGCTGAACCGGGCCAACGAGCTGCTCCGGCAGAAGGCGGCCGGGGACGCCGTGGCGGTGGAGCGCACCCGCCTGGCGCGGGAGCTGCACGACGCCGTCACCCAGACCCTCTTTTCCGCCGCCCTGATCGCCGACGTGCTCCCCACCCTGTGGGAGCAGGACCAGTCCGAGGGCCGGCGGCGGCTGGCAGAGCTGCAGCGCCTGGCGCGCGGCGCGCTGGCCGAAATGCGCACCCTGCTGGTAGAGCTGCGGCCGAACGCGCTGGTCGAAGCGCCCCTGCCCGTCCTGCTGCGCCAGTTGGCGGAGTCGGTCACCGGCCGCTCCTGTATTGACGTCCAGCTTCAGGTGGAGGGCAGCCGCAGGCTCGCGCCCGAGGTGCAGGTGGCCCTTTACCGCATCGCCCAGGAGGCGCTGAACAATATCATCAAGCACTCGCGCGCCACCCAGGCGCTGATCAGCCTGCGCCTGGCGGAGCGGGTGTTTCTGGCAGTGACCGACAACGGCGCCGGTTTCGATCCCGCGGCGGTGACAGCCGATCACCTGGGCCTGAAGATCATGCGCGAGCGGGCCGAGGCGGCGGGCGCGAAGTTCAGCCTGTACAGCGAGCCCGGCGAGGGCGTGCAGATATCCGTATCGCTGCAGGGTTAGCGCGCCGCCCTGCGGGAGGCGCCGGAGCAGAAAGGAGAACCAATGGCCGATACTAAGATCCGCATCATGATTGTAGACGACCACTCCGTGGTGCGTTCCGGGCTCGGCGCGTTCCTCGCCGCCGTCCCCGGTCTGGAGCTGGTGGGCGAGGCCGAGAACGGGGAGCAGGCGGTGGTGCGCGCCGGTTTGCTCGAGCCGGATGTCATTCTGATGGACTTAATGATGCCGGTCATGGATGGGGTCAGCGCCATCCGCCAGATCAAGAGCAGGCAGCCCGGCGCCCGCATCATCGCCCTGACCAGTTTTCAGGAGGATGAGCTGGTGCAGAACGCGCTGAAGGCCGGGGCAATCGGCTATCTGATGAAGAACGTTTCAGCCCGGGAGCTGGCGGCGGCCATCCGGGCCGCGAAGGAGGGCAAAATGACCCTGGCGCCTGAAGCTGCGCAGGCCCTGGTGCAGGCTTCTCAAAACGCCGCCGAGGGAGGCGACCTGACCGAGCGCGAGCGCGAGGTGCTCGGGTTGATGGTGGAAGGGCTGAACAACGCCGAAATCGCGGCCCGCCTGGTGGTCAGCCTTTCCACCATCAAGTACCATATCGGCAACATCTTCTTGAAGCTGGGGGTGGAGAACCGCGTGGCGGCCGTAACCACAGCCATGCAGAAGAAGCTGGTCTGAGCGCCTGAGCCGCGCGTTTTGGGGCAGACCGGCGCAGGGCTGGCGAAGAAGCTTATCGCAAGGAGAAGTCAATAAGATGTGCGGGACCGGATTTCTCCCGGCCCCGCATATTGTTCTGAATACACTGCTCGGGGCTGTTTTCGGACGGCCTCGTTTTCGCTTAACCTGTCCGAGAGGCCAGGGAAAGCCTCTCCCGCGGGTCAGGCGCGCACTCTCCCGGCGGTGGGGGCGCCGGAACCCTCTCTTCGCTATACTGAACCTCAGAAAGCGAGGACAGTGCCATGAACGAACTGAGAAACTACCTGTTGAGCTGCGCGAACCGGCCGTATGATGACCTCTCTGAAGGGGTTACCCGCTCTTACGCGCTGCTGCAGCGGGCCCAGGCCCTGTACCGCCGCGCCTGCTGGGACGGGCAGGTGGAAAGGCTCAAATCCGCCCTGCTGCGCCGGCCTCGCTTCCTGTTCGACCTCGAAAGCGTACCCAGGGCGCAGGTGCGGGGCTGCTGCCACGCGGGCCTGCGCACGGTCGAGCTCAGCCAGGTCCGGGGGACCCTGGGCCGGGCCGGGGATTTCGACCTCCTCTTCCACCCGGTGGACGAGCGCCTGCGCGAGCGGTGGACCGGCGTGGCGGCTGCCCGGCTGCAGGGCCTCCCCCTGGCGCCGGTGACCCTGATCCAGGCGGGCGGGATCTACTTCGTCCAGGACGGGCACCACAGAATATCGGTCGCCCGCGCTCTGGGCCAGGCCGCCATTGACGCCGAAATCACCGCCTGGGAGATTGCCGGGCGCCTGCCCTGGGAGGAGAGCCTGCTGGCCGCCTCCGGCAGGCGAAGGGCCGGCCGGCTGACCTTCGGACCCTTGATTTAATCATGTATTGTTCGTGTGAGGGTGAACGAAGCTGCGTTCACCAGCACACTAATCGAAGTTGAAATAAAGGATAAGGAAAAATGAACCAGAAATTGATCCAACTCTTTTGGGGTGCTGGACTGATCGCAGCCGGTGGGATGGCCCTGGCCTCCAGCCTGGGCTACCTGGACGGCCTGTCTCCGTTGATCTGGATAGCCGT
>JAEWYL010000140.1 GCA_023395675.1 Chloroflexota bacterium
CCCCCCCCCCCGCCGGGGGGGGGGGGGGCGCCCCCCCCCCCCCCCCCCACGCTGTGTGTTTTCTCGGGACCAGTCTCTGGCGAAAAAGAGCGGAAAATCCCGCTTGGGTTCGCGAACTTTGGGAACAGAAACCCCTCTCGCAGCGTCATGGGTAGGAATTGTGGAAAATGGATCAAATAACTCCCGAAAGGATAATAACCATGAACGCCAGGTTTGTTGTTTCCCAAAAGCTCTTTTTACTGCCAGTCCTGCTCGTTGCGGCAGTCCTCTTCCTGAGCGCCTGCGGACCGGCTGCCGGGGGACCCATCCCCGCTTCACCCTCCCCGGAGGTCGAAAACCCTACCGCAGCTCCAACGGAGGAACCCGTTTCCCCGGGTGAAACCCCGGTCTTCTCGCTGGATGACCTGGGCCGCCTGACGCCGGATGCCATCCTGCTCGAGCTGGCCTATGAACCCACTTTCTCGCTGCCGGAGTTCTCGTACGTTTTCGGGCGCCCGCCTGCTTTCGCCCTGCTCGCCGATGGGCGGGTGATCTACACCCAGGAGGGGCAGTCCTTCGATGACGAGCGGGTCATGATCGCACAACTGACCCCCGAGGAGACGGCGGCGCTTATGCAGCAGGTGCTGGACCTGGGCTTCGACCGCCTGGAGAGCTACACTGACTTCTGCTTTACCCAGAGCAATGGTGAAGAGCTCTGCATAGCGGACGCCGCTTACACCATCCTGCGCATGCGCCAGCCGGATGACGGCTTGAAAGAGGTCAAAATCTACGCCGAATTTGCCAACGACCTGGAGGCCTTTGAAAGCATCGTGCAGCTTCTGGCGGAGTACACCCATCCCGAAGCCGAGGCGTATGTCCCTCAGCAGGCTGCCCTCTTCCTCTCTGAGAATGCCGGCGACCCGCCCGCCGATCCATTGGAATGGCCGCTTGACCCGGCTCTCCTGGAGCAGGCGCCTGCCGACGGCGGGCTCCGGGCAGTGACCCTCGAAGGGCAGGAGCTGAGCGATTACATCGCCGTCGCAGGCCGCAATACCGGCAGTGCCATCTTCGAGCACGAAGGCGCGTTCTACCGGGCCTATCTGGCGCCCTGGCTGCCCGCTGTGGATTACAGCGACGAAGTGCTGGCCGCCTTTCCAAATCCATAGACAGTCAACCTGCTGGCGCGATAACGGGGCCGAGCTTCGCTCGGCCCCGTTATTTGTTACAAATACACTCTTCTCGGCTGCCCCGCTCGCGCCCCTCCACCGGTTTCACTCGGAAAATGGTTCTCCAGGCTCCTCGCGCTCAACCTTTGAAGGGCGCGGGGAGGTGAGGGCATAGATCAGGATCAGGGCCAGTCCGAAGGCGGTTGGGATCAGGCCGATCAGCATCCAGGGCCCAAAGTTGAGCGGGAACTGCCCGGGGGCGATGATATAGCCGAAGGGGAACAGGCCCAGGCAGAGGGCAATGCCCAGCGCAGTGAGGACGATCCCCCAGCGCAGGGTGCCCTTGCCGGAGTTTTTCGGCTGGGGCGGCAGCAGGCCCTTTTCGGCCAGGACGGTTAGTTCCTTGTATTTCAGATAGCGCACGTAAGCGAAGAAACCGAAGACGATCAGGAACAATGTGGCGAAAAAAAGTGTGCTTCCGCAGGCAATGGCAAAGTCACTATTCATTGTCAATTCTCTCCATTCCGATCGATTGCAGGCCGGATGCTGCCCTTTTCCAGGCCAGTGAGGCGTTCCGGGCCGGTCTCAGCTGGTTACAGCCCACGCAAAGCCTTTAAGGAGCAGTGTCACCCAGGGACAGCAGCCGGATCTTCCCACTTCTCGTTTTCGCGGTTAATGCGGTTCCGCCGCCGTTCAGCGTTCCCTGCCAGTATTTGTCGTTCATCTCGCCGTTCATCGTAACCGGCAGGCTGGAGCTGATCTCGCCGATATTTGCTTCCAGGTCCAGGTCGAGGGCAGTCCCGGCGGGGATGGCCAGCTCGATATCGCCGAACCCCGCTTCCAGGGAGTGGGGCTGGGATCCTGCCAGCGAACCTGAGAACCGCACGGACCCGCTGTCGGATTTGAGATTAAGGGTGGCCTCCTCGGCCCCTTCAATCACAATATCTCCGAACCCGGTTTCGATGCTGATCTCACCCTGGCCTCCTTCCAGCCGGACAAGACCGGATCTGGATGCCAGCCTGTAACTTCGAGCCGCCACGTTGCTAACCTCAAGGTTGCCGAACCCGCCGGTCAGGTCGAGGGGACCCTCGATCTGTCCCTGTTCGACTGTAATCCGCCCGCTCCGGCTCTCCACTTTGAGCTCCTCGGCCCGGACATTCTCGATGAGCACGTCACCGAACTCCGTGTCCACGCGGGCGGGTCCTGCTGTCTCGATCCTGCGCAGCTCGATCCGCCCGCTTTCTCCGCTCAGGGTCAGGCTGGCGGCCTCTATATCCTCGAGGGTCAGGCTGCCAAAACCGGCTTCGACGAGCACCCCAGAATCGCCCGCATCGGCGCTCAGCAGCTCAATATTTCCGCTGCTGCTGCTGATGCTCAGTTCCCCGGCTACATCCCGGATACTGACCGTTCCAAAACCGCCGTCCACTTCCAGCCCGGCGCGCACGCCGCTCGCCCGGATCTCTCCGCTCCTTCCTTCGAGCACAAGCGGGGTCTCCGGCGGCAACCGCAGGGTGAAGCTCACCTGGCTCGCCGTTTCGTTGTCCCGGTTCAGGAGCTGCCGGGTCTCTTCGGGCCGGTAGGCCAGGGTCAGGCCGTTCGCTCCCTGGCTGATCTCGACCGGCAGCGCCTCTGCTTCCTCCTGGGCTGCGGCTTCGTCCTCGGCCCAGGCCTCGCGAAGGATCTCGACCTCCACCGTATCTCCTTCCGCGGCGGTTATGTTGATATCGCCGAAGGCGGTGAAGATCTCCACCCGGGACGCTTCATCAGCCGGGAAGCTGTGCGTTTCGAGGGTCTCGGCGTGTACCCCTGCCCGACTGTCCAGCGTGACCCTTCCCGGACCGGTAAATAACCAGCGGAAGGCGCCGATGGCGGTCAGGGCGCATAATCCCAGTACGCCGAGCAGGGCGGCGCCGACGATCATTATTACAATGGGTTTTCTCATAGTGGCTCCTGTTCGCTGCTGCTTTCAATCTTCAATTCTTTCAGGCGAGTACAGGATAAAGGCGTCACCCTGCGATTGCTAATCCCATACTGACGTCTTTACGCTCCCATGCATCCACGGTTACCTGTTGTCTCGCTCTTAATCAATAAGACCGGGGAAGGTGAAAAAAAGTTGCATGCAGGGGAAAAACGGCCTCGATTCTTCAGAGCAGTCCGGATAACGAAAAGAAAAGGGATAAAATTCAGAATTGAGGCTGCAACTTTTCCGCCCCCGCTCCGTCTAACTATATAGAGGAGCGACCGCCGCTTCAGGCTCTTCCGCCCCACCGGAAAAGCCTAAAAACCTTTTTCGAGGCAATCATTTGCGGATTGGGATGGCCAGTGAGCGCAGTCGAAGAAACCCTGATAGCCCGCTCCATCAGCGGCGATACGGCGGCTTTTGAGGCGCTGGTCAACTCCCATGCCCGGTACGTTTATAACCTGGCCCTGAGGCTGGTCCACGACCCCCATGAGGCCGAAGATATCGCCCAGGACGCTTTTCTCCGGGCCTGGCGGGGCCTGCCGCAGTTCCGCGGCCGGTCAAAATTCTCGACCTGGTTGTATACCATCGTCACCCGCCTGTGTTACGACCGGCTGCCGCGCATCCGCCAGGACCTGCTCAGCCTGGCGCCCACCGAGGAGGCCCTGGCGCTGGAGGACGAACGGCAGACGGTTGAGCCGGAGCTGCTGACAGCCGAAATGCGCCGCTGCCTGCACGCCGCCATAGATAACCTGCCGCAGGGCTACCGTCTGCTGATCAACCTGCGCCATCTCCAGGAGATGAGCTATGAAGAGATCGCCCAGGTCACCGGGATGCCGCTCGGCACCGTCAAAGCCGGAATCTACCGGGCAAGGCTGCAGTTAAAAAAGGTATTGGAAGCTGAAGAGGTGGAACAATGAACGCTGCGAACGATCCCCGCATTGATGCGGCGCTGGACAGCTACCCGCCTGCTCCTCTGCCGCCCGGTTTCAGCCGCCGTCTGATGGCTCGCATCGTCTCCGACCGGGCAGCAGCCCCGCCCGTATTCCGGCTGAACTTTCTGGACTTTATCATCCCCGCCTGTCTGGCTCTTACTCTGACGCTGGTATTCAGCGCCAGCCTGTACGCGCGCACGCTGCTCGACCCCCTCCTGCTGGCCCGCCTGCGCCTCCAGCTGCTGCTGCTCTCGCAGCAGGCGAGGTTTGTATTGAACCAGGATGCCCTCCCGCTGCTGGCGCTGCTGGCCGCCGGATTGGCCCTGGGCTTGCTGGGGGCCCTGGCCGGGTTTGCCTCTCTCCGGCCCCGGCTGGGGTGGGAGTAGGCAGCAACCCCTCTTCGCATAGCCACTTCTGTATTAATAATAGGTGTTGGTGGTACGTGCGGCCTCACAGCCTCATGCACCACCAACACTTTTTTGATTCGGGCGATTAGAAGGACGTATGCTCGCTGCGGGCGATGATCTCGTCCTGCAGGGCCGTGCTGAGGTCGCAGAAATAATCGCTGTAGCCGGCCACACGCACGATCAGGTCCCGGTGCTCTTCGGGATGCGCCTGCGCGGCTCGCAGCGTGGCCGCATCCACCACATTGAACTGGATATGGTGCCCATCCAGGCGGAAATAGGCGCGGATCAGGTCGGTCAGCCGGGCCAGCCCGGTCTCGCCTTCCAGCAGGGAGGGGGTGAATTTCTGGTTGAGCAGGGTCCCACCTGTCAGCACGTGGTCCATCTTGGCGGCGGATTTCAACGCCGCAGTCGGGCCGCAGCGGTCGGCGCCCTGCACGGGGGAGATCCCTTCGGAGAGCGGTGCGCCCTCCCGCCGCCCATCGGGCGTGGCCCCGCACACCGAACCGAAGTAGACGTGGCAGGTGGTGGGGAGCAGGTTGATGTGATACTGCCCGCCCTTTGTGTTGGGCCGGCCCTCCACCGTCCGGTAGTAGGTCTCGAAGACCGCCCGCATCTCCCCGTCGGCATAGTCGTCGTCGTTGCCGTACTTGGGGGTGCGGTTCAGCAAAAGCTGCCGCAGGCGCTCCTGCCCGGCGAAATCGTGCTCCAGGGCGGTCAGCAGCTCGTCCATGCCGAGCGTCCGGCGGTCGAACACGTGGTACTTGAGCGCAGCCAGGGAGTCGCTGATGGTGCCCAGACCCACGCCCTGGATATAGCTGGTGTTGTAGCGCGCCCCGCCGTCGTGGTAATCGCGGCCGGAAGCGATACAGTCGTCGGTCAGCAGCGAGAGGAAGGGGACAGGCAGATAGGCGGCATACAGGCGCTCGATCACGCTGTTGCCGCGCACCTTGACGTCGATGAAATACGCCAGTTGGGTCTCGAATGCTCCAAACAGCTCCTCGTAGCTGGCAAACCGCGCCGGGTCGCCGGTGTGAGGGCCGAGCTGGCGCCCGGTGCGCGGGTCGCGCCCGTCGTGGTAGGCCAGCTCCAGCACCTTTGGCAGGTTGAAATAGCCGGTCAGGTTATAGTTCTCTTTTCCAAAGGCGCCCACCTCCACGCACCCGCTCGACCCACCCTGGCGGGCGTCGGCGACGGACTTGCCCATGCGCACCAGTTCCTGCACGATCAGGTCGCTGTTGAAGACCGAGGGCTGCCCGAATCCGGTGCGAATGATGCGGGCGGCGCGCTGGATGAAGCGGTCGGGGTTTTTCTTGCTCACCTGGATCGAGGCGCTGGGCTGCAGTAGGCGCATCTCCTCGATCACGTCCAGCAGCAGGTAGGTGACTTCGCTGACCCCATCCGAACCGTCCTCCCGGACGCCACCGAGGTTGATCTGGGCGAAATCGGTATAGGTTCCGCTTTCAGCCGCCGTCACGCCCACTTTGGGAGGGGCGGGCTGGTTGTTGAACTTGATCCAGAAGCACTGCAGCAGCTCCTCGGCCGCTTCCCGGGTCAGGCTGCCGTCTGCCAGCCCCTGGCGGTAGAACGGCTCCAGGTGCTGGTCGAGCTTCCCCGGGCAGTAGGCGTCCCAGGGGTTCAGCTCGGTGGTGACGCCCAGGTGAACGAACCAGTAGGCTTGCAGCGCCTCCCAGAAATCGCGCGGGGCGCGAGCCGGCACCCGGGCGCAGACCTCCGCAATCCGCTCCAGCTCCGCCCGGCGGGCCGGGTCAGGCTCTTCCGCAGCCAGCGCCAGCGCCGCCGCGGCATGGCGCTCCGCATAGCCGATCACTGCCCCGGCGGCGATATGCATCCCTTTGAGCTGCTCGGCCCGCGCATAAGCGTCAGGATCGTTCAAAAAGTCCAGCCGTTCGAGGGCAGTTTCGATCTCGGCCTGGAAGTCCAGCAGCCCCCTGCGGTAGATTTTCCCATCCAGGACGGTGTGGCCCGGCGAGCGCTGCTCCATGAATTCCGTGAAGATCCCGGCCTCGTAAGCCGCCAGCCATTCCGGGCTCATCTCCTGGAAGATCAGCTCGCGCATCGTTTTTCCCTGCCAGTAGGGGATGATGTCTTCCGTGTAGACCTTGCGGGCCTCCGGGCTCACCTTGAAAGGGATCTTTTCGCGGCTGTCCAGGATCTCCAGGTCTGACAGGCTGTGGCAGCACAGCTCCGGGTAGGTGGGGGCCGCTTTGGGGAGCGGCCCTTTCTCGCCCACAATCAGCTCGCCCGCGCCGATATAGACCGCCTTTCGCTCCAGCAGGCACTGGAAGGCCCGGGCGCGGCGCACCGGGGCAGACATCAGGACGCCGTTCTCCCGGTACCAGGCGGTCAGCAGCTCGGCCCGCTCGGTGGAGAGTGTCGGTTCGGCTTCCAAACTCTGCCGGCGCAGACCGGCAACACGCGCGCTCATGCTCATCTGGGTACCCTCCAATCGAATAACTATTCCGGTCCTTCATCCCACGCATACGGGCAGTCCGTAGGCTTCCAGCATGCGGGCGATCTCGCCCATGGCCTGCTCGCCGGGCGGCGCGACCTGCGGCAGTGGATAAGCCGCCCCCAGGCGTTCGTACTTGCCGGCGGCGGCGTGATGGTACGGCAGCAGGGTCACCTGCTGGATGCCCGGCAGGAGGGCGGCGAAATGCCCTAGGGCCTGCAGGTTTTCGCGGTCGTCATTCACGCCCGGGATGACGGGAACACGCAGCCAGATGGCGTGCCCGGCAGCCGCCAGGCGGCGCAGGTTCTCGAGGATGCGCTCGTTCGTGACCCCGGTAAAGCGGGCGTGCCGGCCGGGGTCCATGAGCTTCAGGTCGTACAGGAAAAGGTCCACCCAGGGGCGGACGCGTTCCAGGGTCTCCCAGGCGGCCTCGCCGCAGGTGTCCAGGGCGGTGTGGATGCCCCGCGCCCGGCAGCCCTGCAGCAGCGCCAGCAGGAAATCCGGCTGGCGCAGCGGTTCTCCCCCGGAGAAGGTGGCCCCGCCCCGCGACTGGTCGAAGAAGATCAGGTCGCGTTCGATCTCGGCCAGCACCTGGCCCGCTGTCTGGGACCGCCCGGCGATCTGGCGCGCCTCGGCAAAGCAGACCTCGGCGCAGGCGCCGCAGCGGGTGCAGAGGCGGGCGTCGGTCACCAGGCGGCCTTCGCTCTCAGAGATGGCCCCCTGAGGGCAGGCGGCCAGGCACGCGCCGCAGCGCAGGCAGCGCTCCTCGCGCTCCATCCGCTCGGGACGCGGGTCCTGGCTCTCGGGGTTGTGGCACCACAGGCAGCGCAGCGGGCAGCCCTTGAAGAAGACGGTGGTGCGCAGTCCGGGTCCGTCGTGGATGGAGAACCGGTGCAGATCGAAGATCATGCCGGTCGTCAGGTCTGGCGCATTCATTAGTGCTATGGCGCCTCCCTCACATCGGGACCACCAGCTCTTTCGGGTAATCGGTCAAGTTCTGGATGCCGCCATCCGGGTCGATCCAGACCACGTCCTCCAGCCGGACGCCGAAACCGCGCTCGGGGTAGTAGACCCCGGGCTCCAGGGTGAAGATATGTCCGGGCTGTAAGATACTGGTGTTGGACGGTTTGTCGGTGAAAAACGGCTCCTCGTGCACCGCCAGACCGATACCGTGCCCCAGGCCGTGGACAAAGCCGCTCTCGGTATTCGGGCTGCTGCGGGTGGTGGGGTGGCCGCGGCTTTCGAAGTGGTCGAATGCCATGCTCTGGTAGGTGCGGACGCTGGTTCCCACCTGGTAAGCCCCGAGGATGAGCTCCTGGCAGGCCAGGACGTCCCGGTACGCCTGCTCGACCTCGGGCGGGGCGTAGCCAAGGCAGAAGGTGCGGGTCATATCAAAGTAATAGCCCCCGCCTGCCTCCCGCGTGCCGAAATCGTAAATGATGGCTTTGCCCAGGGCCACCGGTTCCGAGGCCGTACCTTTGTTGTGCGGGACCCCGGCATCCCGGCCGCTGGAGAAGATGATCCCTTCAGGAACATCCAGGCCCTGCCCGGCCAGGAAGCGGTTGATCTCCTGGTGCACCCGGCCGATGGTCAGCGGCGAGCCGTCCGGCTGGACCAGGATTTCATTCTTCACCCGGTGAGATTGGAGAAATGCCACCGTCTGGTCCATGACGAGCGCGGTCCTACGGCCCACCTCGCGGATGCGCCCGCCTTCGGCGGCGTCTTTGGTGGCCCTGGCCAGGTCGAGCAGCGTCTTGCCGGTCTCGCCGAAGACCTCGATTCCATCCACGCGGCTCTGCAGCGCCTGGAGCAGTTTCCAGGCGCTGCCCTGGTCCTCCATGCCGTAGAAGCCGGCCCTGCCCTGGATGTCCAGGCGGGCGAAAACCCTGCGGTATAACTCGAGGCTGGCCTCCAGCTGGTCGGGGGTTTCCCGCAGGATGCCCTCATAGTCGAAATCGTTGGTGGTGAGCACCTTCAGCCCCGAAGCGGCCGCCTCCTCGCGGTCAATCGGGGCGCAGACCAGCACCGGCTCCTGGCCGTGCTTTTTGAACACCTGCCCGCGGATGATTTTGGCCCCATTGACCATATAGAACAGGGGCGGGTTGCCGTTGAGCTTGCCGGAGACGACCAGCGCGGCCAGCCCCCGTTCTTCCATGAGAAGGTCCAGATCTTGTTTCATCGAAGCGACTCCTGTGTTTTCTGGTTGGCGTTTTTCACGTTCCTCACGCGGGCAGGCTGAGCAGCCTGAGCAGTTCGGCCAGGGTTTGCTCCAGGTGAGTGCGGATCAGGCGGCTGGCCGCCTCCGGGTCGCGGCTGCGCAGCGTTGATAACAGGCCGGCGTGCTCGGCGATCGGGTCGCTCGCGCCGCGACCCAGGCTGAGCGCCATGCGCTGGTAGACGTCGGTCAGGTCAAGGTGCCGCAGGATCAATTCCTGCAGGCGTTCTCGCCTTGAGGCGGCATACATCTCTGCATGAAAACTGCGGTGGGCATCCAGCAGGTGTTCGAAATCCTTCTGCTCGAAGGCTGCGCCCATCTCTTCCATGAGTAGCTCCAGGTGCTGCAGCTCCTCGTCGCGGATCTGACCCGCCGCCAGATAAACAGCCTGGCTCTCCAGGGCCACCCGGACGGTATAGACCTCGACCAGCCCGGCAGCCGAAAACTGGGCCACAGCCGCGCCCCTGTACTTCGACAGGGTGACAAACCCTTCCAGGGCCAGGCGGTGCAGGGCTTCGCGGATAGGGGTGCGGCTGACGCCCAACTGGGCCGCCAGGTCGTCCTGCACCAGCCGCTGCCCGGGGGCCAGCTTCCCGCTCAGGATCAACTCGCGCAGGTGCGAAACCACGCTCTCCTGAACCGTTTGCAGAGACAGGGCCGGAGCAGTAAGGGTGGGTTTACTCATGGAGTTCCTTTTCGTAAACGCCTGTAAGCGAAAACTACGGGTAATGAGAATATGTTTGAAAAGAATTGGATATTGTATCCAATATACGTTAAAAGCAAGAAAAGCGCAAGTATTATTCTTCACAAATAAGCGCTGCAGAGGTGTCCAGAGGCAGGTACGGGCGGGGGCAATCGTCCGCACCTTTACCCTTCATTGATTATTCAGTTCCGGTGCAGTGGTTGGAATACGCGGCGGGGTCAGCGAGAGGCCTGCGGCGGAGCTACCAGTTCCAGCGCGAGCGCATCAGCCTGTTCGCCCGAAAGGGCGCGGCCGGCTTCCCAGAGCCGGGTATACTCCTCCTGGCCCAGGTTTTGCTGGCAGGCAGCGAGGATCCCCTCCCAGCGAGTCTGTTCGTAAGCGCTCAGTTTTGCCCTGGCCTCCTCGCGGATGGAGGCCGCGGCTGCCATCAGCTTAACCGCCTCCACCGGCCGGCCGGCCAGCGTGAGCGTACGGGCGATTTCATCGAAGACGATGGCGCTGTTGACCCTGTTCTCCCGCTCTGCCCAGCGGGTGAGACAGTGATGGAAATGCTCCAGGGCCAGGGCATATTCCCCCCGGTCAATTGCCAGCTCTCCCAACAGGAGGTGATCCAGGCCGGCGCCGAGCTGGTGGTTCAGGCTCTCGTGCAGCTCGAGCGCCTCTCTCCCGAGCGCCAGCGCTCTCTCCCCCTCTCCCCGGGCGTTGACCGCGCGCGCCAGCTCGCGCAGCGAGTCTGCTGTTCCTTCGGCGTCCTTGCAGTCCCGGTTCAGTTGAAGATTCTCCTCGTAATACTGCCTGGCCTGCAGGAAATCTCCCTGGCGGATGTGCACTCCGCCGAGCATCCCCAGGGGGAACTTGATCGCATAGGGACTGCCCTCCTGGCGGGCGATGCCGAGCGATTCTTCCAGAAACTGCTGTGCAGAGTCCAATTCCCCCTGCTCCATGAGGGCGAACCCCAGGTTGTTGAGAGCCGCTCCGGCGAGACTCTGGTCCGGCAGGCGCCTCCCGACGGCGACCGCTCTCTCCAGCCACGCGCGGGCGCGCCCGTAATCGTTTAATCCGATTGCCAGCGTACCGGCCGCGCGCAGGGCGTTGGACTGCAGTTCGAGCGGGGCAGCCTCCACGTGTTCCAGGGCGATCTCCAGCCTCTCCAGGCCCTCGCGCAGCAGGCCGCGAATCCAGTGATAGCGCCATACGCCGGTGGCCAGCTCCAGCGCGGCGATCCATTCACCATGCCTGCCGGCAGTCCGAAAAGCTGCCCGCAGGTTATCCTGTTCGTGTGTGATGCGTTCCACCCAGCGCGAGCCTTCGGGCCCGTTGAACCGCGTGTAGGCCTGCATGGTCAGGCCGGCGTAGTAAGCGGCATGGCGCAGATAAGCCTGTTCCGCCTGCTCCTCCAGGGAGCGAAGCTGCTCTGCGGCGAATTCGTGGATGGTGCCCAGCATGGAAAAACGGGTCTCGCCAGCCGGAGCGCTCTGGGACTGTACCAGGCTGGTCTCCACGAGCGCTTCCAGGATCAGGGGCGCCGGCCCTGAAGAGGCCCCTCCAGACTCCTCCCCAACGACAGCCTGGACCGCTTCCGCAGTGCATCCCCCGGCAAAGACGCTCAGGTGAGCGAAAAGGCGCTGCTCGGCCGCGCTCAGCCGGTCGTAGCTCCAGGCGATGGCGCAGCGCAGGCTGCTCTGGCGTTCGGGCAGGTCTGCGGGAGCGCGGGGCAGACCTTCCAGGCGCGGGTAGAGCTGCCTGAGCAGCTCCTCCGGCGAGAAGGTCCGGGCGCGCACCGCCACGAGCTCGATCCCCAGCGGTAGATGGTCAAGCTGACTGCACAACGCCTGCACAGCCTGCCGGTTCTCCTGGGTCAGGGTGAAACCGGGGTGCACGGCCCGCGCCCGCTCGGTGAAAAGCTCCACGGCCTCCGCCTCGACCAACGGCTGGAGCACGTACTGCCTCTCTCCGCGGATTCGCAGCGGGGCCCGGCTGGTGACAAGCAGCCTGAGCTCCGGACTGTGCGCCAGCAGGCCGGCGGCGAAGCGGGCGGCTTCCGGCACATATTCGAACCCGTCGAACAGCAGCAGCGCGTGGCGGTCTTTCAGATAGGCGTTCAGCGTTTCGGCCAGGTTCTGTCCGGCGCGCTCTTTGATCCCCAACGCCTGTGCGACCGCCAGCGGGACCAGGTCCGCATGATCCAGGGAGGAGAGCTCAACCAAACAAACCCCGTGCTCGAAGGTAAACCGGGAGAGATAGGCGGCTTCAAGCGCCAGGCGCGTCTTCCCGACCCCGGGCGGTCCGGTGATGGTCAGCAGGCGTGCCGGGCTTGCTAGGAAGTCAGCCACCGCATCGAGATCCGCCTCTCTCCCGATAAAAGGTGTGGGTGAGGAGGGCAGGCGGTGATCCGGGAGGGGGAAGCGTTGCAGCTCTTCCAACCGGCCGCCCTGGTGGATCTTCTCAAATAACTGCGCCGTCTCCCGTTCCGGTTCCAGGCCCAATTGGGATGTCAGCGTGCGCTGCAGGTATTCGTACTGGGCCAGGGCGGAGGCGCGCTGCCCGCTCAGCGCCAGCAGCCTCATCAGCTCGCGGTGGCTGCCATCGCGCAGCGGCTCCAGCTCAACGTAGCGGCGGGCCAGCTCGACCGCACCCCCGTACTGCCCGCGCCACTCATCGAACTCGATCAGCCTCTCCAGGGTGCTGAGCATAAGCTGCCGCAGGCGCTCCCGCATCAGCAGGGCCCACTCCTCGAAGACCTCGCTGTCGCTCACGAAGAAAAAAGCCAGGAAGTCGCCCCGGTAGAGCGCCGCAGCGCGGCGCTGCACTTCCGCGCAGGCCGGGCACAAACGCCAGGAACGGTGGTTGTGCGCTTCGGCGCTCGTGATCAACTCCGTGAACTGCCTGACATCCACCTCCCAGGAGGCCTCGGGGTTCATCTGGACCGTCTCCACGCTGGTGACCAGAAACGGCTGACCGGCGCGTTTCTCTCCCAGCACCCGGCGCAGTTGGGTGAGAGCCTGGCTGAGGTTCTGGCGCGCCGCGTTCTCCGGCAGGTCGGGCCACAGCAGGGCGCACAGGCTGGATCGCGTGTGCACCCTGCGGGCTTCGACGCACAGATAAGCGAGCAGGGCGCGCACTTTGTTGTATTCAAAGCCGCCCAAAAGCTCGCCGTCGAGCCTGACCTCCAGCGTACCGAGCAGGGAGACCGATAAACGCGAGTCCATCCAATATTCCCCTGTTTCGTACCGGCTATCTCTGCTTTTCATTATATTCCAATTTTTACAGCTCACCCCTTTTTTTCAACCTCTGAGGGTTGCCTTCAGACCTGGTTCAGAGTTTCCTCAGACCCGGCTGCTATCCTGTGACACAGAAATCCAGGACGGGTGCTGCCCGCCGCTCCTGGGCCAGGGAATACGGGCTGGCCCCGGGGTTCAATCGTCATGCACTGAACGAAAGGAAAAACGAAAATGACAAAGAATTGCAGTACCGATTTCGAGATCAACAGCAGCGGGGTTGTGAATATCTACAACTGCAGCGATTCATGCGGCGGCGGGTCGATCCCGGAGCCGTGTGATTGTCCCAACCCGCCCGGCGCGCCTGGCGCCTGCGTGCCGCTGGCGCTGGGCGCTAAACCCAAGCAAAGCCGCCAGCGCAAGCTGCAAAAATGGCTGGCTGGCAGCCCGGGGCCCAGCGCCCTGGCAGCCTCCTACTTCCACCTGGCGCGCCGCTTCCTGAATGGAAAGCAGCCCGCCAACCCGCTGGAGGCACAGGCCTTCGACTCCTTCCGCTCGCTGTCGCCGGACCTCCGGCGGGTGCTGGCCTGCTCGCTGGATTCCCTCGACTCTCTCTCCGGCGGGGAGCGCGAGCGGCTGTTTCTCTCCAG
>JAEWYL010000144.1 GCA_023395675.1 Chloroflexota bacterium
CGGCCACCACCGCGATCAGCTCGACGGCATGCAGCAGCCCGTCTGAAATCAACCCTACCAGCGGGGTGGACAGATCATAAAAATGGTGCCAGGCCAGGAGCTGGTGAAAGATGATCTCGTCCACGGCTGCCATGAGGCCGATCCCAACCAGCGCTGCGGCCAGCGCCGATCGCCTCGAATCGGCCCGGCGAGAAAAAACTGCACTCATAAAGATAGTATAGCCGCCAGGCGAACTTCCCCCAATAAGGGAAATCCCTACATGAGAATAGGAGAATTCCTACTTCTTATACTCTCGATACGAACCTTCCCTCCCCTCCTTGAACCAGCCCGAGCGCACGTTCTGGCGCGTATCGAACTCCGGAACGTAGGGCTTAATGTCCAGCAGCGGCGTTCCATCCAACACATCCACCCCCTGGATTTCCAGCCGGCTGCCCTGGCGGGAGACCAGCTCTACGACTGAGAGGCCGATGGGGTTTGGACGGCACGGGTAGCGGGTAGCGAAGAGGCCGTGCAGGCTGTCGTCCAGAAAAGGCCGCACTTTCAAATCGTATTCTTCGGAGCGGTGGAAGACGTAGAGTAAAAACAGGTGCGAGAAGCCCTCCAGGTCGTCCAGCCCGGCCTCGAATTGGGGGTAGACTTCGACCAGCCCGCGCGCCTGCGAACGGACAGGCTGGATGGGCGTTTCCTCCTTCGTGGAAAACGGGGAGTGAATAACCCCGATTGGTTTCATCAAATATTCCATACAGTTCCTTCTCCGTTCAGTACATCAGCCAGCAGCACGGTCCAGCTTCCAGAAACGGCGTCCGAGCAAGAGCATGACGGCAAAGCTCAGTGCGGCTGCGCCCAGGCCGGCCACCTGCCTGGGAGAAAGTGGTTTTCTCTCCAGGATTGGGAACCTCTCCCCACCCGGGCTGCCTGCCCCTGCCCGGGGGGAAGCAGCGGCGGAGAGCGCAGCCGGGGTTGGGCCGCTTCCAAAAGTGGAGAGGATGGTTTGCGCCCGCGCCTGGTAATCGCCGGGATGGCACCTGGAGCAGGCCGCGGCATTGTCTCTTGCGGGGCTGGAGATCAGGCCCGCGTGCGCCAGGTCCATGTCCAGCTCTTCGGGCTGCCCTGCGTGGCAATCCGTGCAGCGTCCCTGCATGGCGCAGAAACAGGCCGCCTTCCCGCGGTCAAAGAGCCAGTAGCGTTCCTGGTGGCAAGTATAACAGCCGGAGTTTTCCGGGGAAGCTTCATCCTGGGCCCTGGCGGGCGAGATCCCATACACGCCTGCCAGCAGACCTGCGAGAGCCACAGGGATCATAATCCAGATAAATAGCCGTCTGTTCATGATGCTACAACCTCCTCTCACGTTCCGGCTGCCAAAAGGGTTGACCGGTCCTGGTCGAGTTCTCCCTGTTCCATAAATCCGCTTTCGGGAATGCCTGCCCACATATTTGTCGAGCTTCCGAACCCGGACCTCCCACACAGCACCCTTCTAATTTAAAGCTACTACTTTATTTGTATTCTGTCAACTTAATTAGTTATTTTATCTATTCAACTATTCACTTATCCTAATTTAGTGGTGTTCCGGTTTCTATTCTGGTACAAGATGTTATAATTCATTCCTGACAAAAGGATGTGCCGGGCTTTGGAGAATGACATGGCCTTTTCATTGGGTTCGAAATTACGCGCAATCCGGGATGAACGCCATCTCTCGCAGAGAGAGCTGGCGCAGCAGGCGGGTCTCTCTCCCAACGCGATCAGCCTGATCGAGCGAGACGAGCACTCCCCCAGCGTAGCCACGCTGCAAAGCCTGGCCGCCGCGCTCCATGTGCGCATGAGCTATTTCTTTGATGATGAAGAACCACGCCCCGTACTGCACGTGAAGGCGAAAGCCCGCCCGGCCATCTCGAGTAAAGGGGTGAGGATTGAGGGCCTGGGGATGGAACTGCAGCGCCAGGAGATGGAGCCGTTCCACATTACGCTGGCGCCCCAATCACACAGCGGCGACCGGCAGGTGGTCCATACCGGGCATGAATTTGTGTACTGCCTGGATGGACAGATCGAATACATCATTGATGGGGAGGTTTACCGGCTGGAGGAGGGGGATTTCCTGATGTTCGAGGCTCATCTGCCCCATATCTGGCGCAATTCCAGCGCGGAGGAAGCCGAATTTTTACTGATCTTGCAGACACCCGGGGCCTCCGGCGAGCCGGTGCAGCGGCATTTTTCAGGCTACCCGTCTTTACCGCATCTCGGTTGAGTAGAAGGCCTATCAAAAGCCTTTTTCTGTGATGCGCTGGCGTCTGTACCACTGCGGGGGCACTCAAAAGTTGAGATAAAAACAGGGGATAA
Source organism: Chloroflexota bacterium (assembly GCA_023395675.1). GTDB lineage: Bacteria > Chloroflexota > Anaerolineae > Anaerolineales > UBA4823 > JAEWYL01. The sequence goes on from JAEWYL010000144.1 coordinate 2,335, forward strand.
ATGCATAACTCCGCCACGCACTGATCCCCTGTGAACAAACTTTTCGTGCGCCCTCCCCAAACGGGGAAATTGCAGAAGAAAAATAAATGTATAATGAACCAGAACTGCCCGCTATGAAACTGCGGCTGTGCAGCCTCCGAAGCCGATAACCGCTGCAGCGGTTGTTTCCAATCACTGGTCAGCTTTTCGTCAACGCCGAAACCTGGCAATTTCCATAGCCCCAGTGGCAGGGGAACGCCCTCTGCAGGTTTCAATTGATTTGGCTGCTGATCGCAGCAGGCCGTAAGCTCTAGACCAAAATAAAGTTAGGCCGGGATTGAGTTCCTTTCCTGACAAACGTAAATTTAGAGGGGAAATACAATGCATTACGCGGTCTTATCCGGATTTGTCCTGTCGTTGGCCGCTCCAGCTCTACAACGCCTGACACGCAGTCTGGCAGGATGGATTTTCGCCCTCTTGCCTGCCGGCCTGTTCATTTATTTCGCAGGGTTTATCACCCCCATCGCCGCCGGTGAGAGTTTTGCAGTGCGCCTGGACTGGGTCCCCAGCCTGGGGCTTAACCTGTCCTTTTACCTGGACGGGCTTTCCCTGCTGTTTGTGCTCCTGATTACCGGCATCGGCGCGCTGGTGATGGTATATGCCGGCGGCTATCTGGCGGGCCATACGCAGCTCGGGCGGTTCTACGCCTACCTGAGCATGTTCATGGCCTCCATGCTGGGCGTCGTCCTGGCAGATAATCTCCTGCTTTTGTTCGTCTTCTGGGAGCTGACCAGCATCAGCTCTTACCTGCTGATCGGTTTCGAACATCAGGAGGAGGAGGCGCGCGCATCGGCGCTGCAGGCCTTGCTGGTGACCGGAGGCGGAGGGCTGGCGCTGCTCGCCGGCTTTGTGCTCCTGGGACAAACAGGCGGGAGCTTCGATATCTCAGCGCTGGAGGGAGAGGTCTTGCGCGCCCACCCGCTGTATCTCCCCTCCCTGCTTCTGGTGCTCCTGGGGGCTTTTACCAAATCGGCCCAGGCCCCGTTCCATTTCTGGCTGCCCAACGCCATGGCAGCCCCGACCCCGGTCAGCGCTTACCTGCATTCGGCGACCATGGTCAAAGCCGGCATCTACCTGCTGGCGCGCCTGCTGCCGGTCCTGGGAGGCACAGACGCCTGGTTTTATCTGGTCGCCGGCGCCGGTCTGGCCACCTCGCTGATCGGCGCATTCCTCGCCCTGCACCACAGTAACCAGAAGCGTATCCTGGCCTATTCCACCATCAGCTCCCTGGGAACCATGACCCTGCTGATCGGGGTGGAGGCCGAAGGGGCGGTCCAGGCGGCTGTGGTCTATCTGCTGGCGCACGCGCTGTATATAGGCGCCATCTTTATGATTGCGGGAGCGCTTTACCACGAGACCGGCACCCAGATGGTGGACGAAATGGGGGGCCTGTGGCGAAAGATGCCGCTGCTGGCAGCGGTAACCGGGCTGGCGGCGCTCTCGCTGGCGGGATTTGGGCCTTTACTGAGCTTTATCGGAAAAGAGCTGCTGTTCGAATCGCTGCTCCACGCCCCGCGCTTTGGCCCCGTGTTGGTCATCTCGGCGGTGGCCTCCGCTGCGATCTCCGTTGCAATCGCCCTGATCCTCTTCATCCGGCCTTTCCTGGGAGAGCTAAAACCCACCCCCCGCCCCCCGCACGAGCCGCCGCCCAGCCTGTGGCTGGGGCCGGGCCTGCTGGCGCTGTTGGGGATTGTCCTTGGCCTTTTCCCGGCTTTCATCTCCGCACGCATTGTCTCTCCGGCGGTATGGGCCATTCTGTTCGAGACCCAGCCGGTCGAGCTGGCGCTCTGGCATGGCCTGAATACAGCCCTGCTGTTAAGCGTCGTTTCGCTCCTGCTCGGCCTGCTCCTGTACCGCCTGTGGACCGCCTGGCGCAGGCTGGCGACCCGTTTCGGGCGCTGGCTGTCCTGGGGGCCGGCGCGAGTTTACAACGCATCACTCGACGTAATGCTCTGGTTTTCCGGGCGTCTGACCGGCATGCTCCAGAGCGGGCACCTGCACAACTACCTGGTCATCATTACCGCCACCACCATCCTTCTGACCGGTTTTACCCTGCTGTACCAGGTCGGGGTTTTCCGCACCTTCCCCTGGCCTTCGGTCAGGTTTTACGAGGTGATCCTGGCATTCCTGATGCTGGCCGCGGCGCTGGCCGTCACACGCTCGCGCTCGCGCCTGGCGGCTGTGGCGGCGCTGGGGGTTGTGGGCTACGGCGTGGCGCTGATCTTTATTCTGTTCGGCGCGCCCGACCTGGCAATGACGCAGATTCTGATCGAAACGGTGACCGTGATCCTGCTGGTGTTAATCCTGTACCACCTGCCGGGTTTCGAAAGGCTGTCCGACCGCCCTGCACGAATCCGTGATGCCGTGATCGCCATTGGCGCAGGCGCGCTGATGACCGCCCTGGTGCTGATCTCCAGCTCAACCAGGCCTTCCAACAACATCTCCGCCTATTACATCGAGAACAGCGTCCCCCTGGCCCACGGGCGAAATATCGTGAACGTGATCCTGGTCGATTTCCGCGCCCTGGATACCATGGGCGAGATCACCGTCCTCTCGCTGGCTGCCATCGGCGTCTACGCCCTGCTCAAGCTGCGCTGGGGTGAGAGATTCCGGTAATTCATAAGGAGACCCGCCGATGACCTCCCTGATTCTGCGGACGGCAACCCGCTACCTGGTCCCATTGATGCTCCTCTTTTCCGTTTTTCTGCTCCTGCGCGGGCATAATCTCCCGGGAGGCGGTTTTATCGCCGGTCTGGTGGCGGCGGCCGCTTTTACGCTGTACGCCCTGTCGTACAGCGTGGAAGAAGCCAGGAATATCCTGCAGATAGACCCCCACCTGTTGTTCGGCTCCGGGCTGCTGCTCGCTCTGCTTTCCGGGCTCTGGCCCCTGCTCGACCGCAGGGCTTTCCTGACCGGCGTATGGAGCGAAATTTTCCTACCTTCGTTTGGAGATATCGCCCTGGGGACGCCGTTCTTCTTTGATATCGGCGTTTACCTGGTCGTGATCGGGGTGACGGTGGTTATCCTGTTTCGGCTGGCGGAGGAATGAAATGACCGTTGTGCTGGCAATCGTAATTGGCGGGCTGTATGCCGCCGGACTGTACATGCTGCTGAGGCGCAGCATCGTCAAGCTCATCTTCGGCCTGGTGCTGTTAAGCCATGCCGCCAACCTGCTGATTTTTGTGGCCGGGGGGCTGGTGCGCGGGCGCCCGCCTCTGGTGGCGGAAGGGGCTGAGACCCCGATCCTGCCGGTCGCCGACCCGCTGACCCAGGCCCTGATTTTGACCGCCATTGTGATCGGTTTTGGTGTGGTCGCATTTTTGGTCGTCCTGATCCACCGCGCGGTCCAGGCCGGGCGCACCGATGATATCGAGAGTATTCAACTGGTAGAAGAATGAACAATTTTCTTCTGCTCCCGGTGCTGATCCCATTCACAGCAGCCATTCTGATGATTCTGGCCTGGCGCTCCAGGCCCGCACAGCGTGTAATTGGGGTGCTGGGTCCGGCCGGTCTGCTGCTGTCGGGGCTCGTTATTCTGAACAGGGTCTGGAGCGAGGGCATCCTGGTCCTGCACGTGGGCGACTGGCCCGCCCCCTTCGGCATCTCCATCGTTGCCGACCTGTTCAGCGCCTTAATGGTTGTCCTGGCCGGTGTGATTGGCCTTGCAGCCGCGTTTTACTCGCTGACCAATATTGACCCCTGGCGCGAATCTTTTGGGTACTACCCCCTCCTGAATATCCTGTTAATGGGGGTCTGCGGCGCTTTTCTGACCGGCGATATTTTCAATCTCTACGTCTGTTTCGAGGTGATGTTGATCGCTTCGTTCGTGCTCCTTACGCTGGGCGGCGAGCGAGACCAGATCCTGGGCGGCATCCACTACGTCACCCTCAATCTACTGTCCTCCGCCATTTTCCTGGCTGCGGTCGGGCTGTTATACGGGGCGGCAGGCACTTTGAATATGGCGGACCTGTCCTTGAAGATCAGGGAAATGCAGGACCCGAGCTTCATTACCGTCCTGTCCATTCTCTTCGTGATCGCTTTTGGGATCAAAGCAGGGATTTTTCCGCTGTTCTTCTGGCTCCCCGCTTCCTACCACACCCCGCCCGTGGCAGTTTCCGCCATCTTTGCCGGGCTGCTGACAAAAGTGGGGGTCTATGCCCTGATCCGAGTTTTCACCCTCATTTTTATCCAGGACCCGGAGTACACCAACACCCTGTTCCTGATCGTCGCCGGCCTGACCATGGCGACCGGGGTCTTCGGAGCGGTGGCGCAGAATGGTTTCCGGCGCGTGCTCTCCTTCCATATCATCAGCCAGATCGGCTACATGGTGATGGGTCTGGCGCTCTATACGCCGCTGGCGCTGGCCGGGGCGGTGTTTTACATCACCCACCACATCATCGTCAAAGCCAACCTGTTCTTGATCAGCGGGATCGTGAAACACCTGCACCGTACAGAGGAGTTGAAGTACCTGGGCGGGCTGTACCGCACGCAGCCCCTCCTGGCGGTCCTTTTCCTGATCCCGGCCCTTTCTCTGGCGGGCATACCGCCACTCTCCGGCTTCTTTGCCAAGCTGGTGCTGATCCAGGCCGGCCTGGACGCCGGCCAGTACCTGATCGTCGCGGTTGCTATTTTCGTCAGCCTGCTGACTCTGTTCTCGATGACGAAAATCTGGAACGAGGCTTTCTGGAAACCGCTGCCCGCCCTGCCGGAGACACTCAGTCACCCCGAAACCGGCAGCCTGTTTTCCGGCAGGCGGCTGGCCCTGGTGCTGCCAGTGGCTGCGCTGGCAGGGCTGACCCTGATGATCGGGTTTGGGGCGCAGCCCGTGTTGAACCTCGCCGTCGAGACCGCGGGGCAGCTGCTGAACCCGGATGAATACATCCGGGCAGTCTTTGGAGGTTGAAAATGGGCGCAGTTTTATGGAATATCATCCTGGCTCTGATCTGGGTGGCGGCGACTGGCGTGATTTCTTTTGCAAACCTGGCTGCGGGTTTCCTGTTGGGGGCGATCATCCTGTTTTTCACCCGCCGCGTCGTGGGCGCGCCGAACTACTTCCGCAGGATCAGGCAGGTGATCAGCCTGGTGCTGTTCTTTTTCTGGGAACTGATCCTCTCAAACCTGCGCGTGGCTTACGAAGTGCTTACACCGGGCCTGCAGTTCCAGCCGGGGATCGTCGCCATCCCCCTGGAAGCAAAAACCGACGCCGAAATCACCCTGCTGTCCAATATGATCACGCTGACCCCGGGCTCGCTCAGCCTGGATGTTTCCGGCGACAGGAAAGTACTCTATCTCTATATTATGAATATTAAAGACGTCGAGGAAGCCCGCAAGAGCATCAAGGATGGGTTCGAGCGCAGATTGCTGGCCGCCATGCGCTGAGGGCTTGCCCGAAGGAGCTTGAAGAACGATGGGGATTGATGATTACGGCAGCCTGACGGTTGTGATTAATCTGGTGTACGGAGCGCTCTTCGTCGCCCTGCTGCTGGCGTTTGCCCGCCTGATGCGCGGCCCAAGTCTGCCAGACCGGGTAGTGGCGCTGGACCTGATCGGCGCGCTGGTGGTGGCGTTTCTCTGCACGCATGCCATCGCCACAGGGCAGCGGGTCCTGCTGGATGTTGCCATCGTGCTGGCGCTGTTCGCCTTCCTCGGCACCGTGGCATTTGCCCAATATATCGAAAGGGGGGCCCGTGATCGCTGAAATCATTGCTTCCATCCTGCTTCTGACCGGCTCCGCCTTCCTGCTGCTGGCGGCGGTTGGAATCACCCGTATGCCGGACCTCTTCTCGCGCATCCAGGCTACCGCAAAAGCCAGCACCCTGGGCGTCACCTGCCTGGTTCTGGCGCTGGCCGTCTATTTCTCCTCCACCGGCATCACCGTGCGCGCCCTGCTGGTGGTGGCTTTTCTCTTACTCACCACACCCGTTGCGGCGCACGTAATCGGACGGGCTGCTTATTTTACCGGCGTGCCCATGTGGGAAAAAACCCTGATTGACGAGCTGCGCGAGACAGCCAGCACGCAGACGCCGGAACGGAAACCGGACCTTCAGGATCCGCCCTCCGCGGTCGAAACAGACTGATACACCTTCCTGGCGGCTGCTCTTATGGAAACCGGGGGAAACACGGCAGCCAAATGCCTGGCGCCTTGCAACCCGGCGTCGTTGAGAAAGTCCCGGCTGTCTCCCAATAGCGTTTTCAAGAAGGAAGATGGGGATTGGGTGGGCGGTATTGCCGCCCACCCATTCCCCATAATAACTCTCAGAGCCTGGCTTTCGGCTATGAGAAAGCCCCGGCTGCCTCCCCTATATGCCTGTACACGCTCTGCTTTTTCTGTTAGGATTTTGACCATATATATTCGAGTTGTTCCATCAGGGGGAAACGTCTGGAAGGCTGACTCAATCCGCGAGTCAACGATATGATGGCCTGATCAGCCCTGGAAGCAAATAGTCAATTGAATCAGGAGGTGGCGAATGCCGTTTTCCAGAGCCGGGAAGCAGGCCTTCAGGAAACGCATCCTTTATACCGCCCCATTCCATCCCTATCTAAATCGAGCTGGTTGGCTGGCTTTACTGTGCCTGGGATTAAATGCCTGTTCGCCGGCCACGATCCCGACCGGGCTGCCCAACAGCCTGGCGCCAAAGGGACCGGGCGCGGCAACCATCGCCTCCGATTGGTGGCTCATGTTCGGGCTGGGGACGGCGGTATTCCTCGTGGTGATTGGCCTGTTTGCCTACGCGGTCTATACCCGCCGCCGGCGAGATGCGCTGGATGAAGTTCTGCTGGACGCGCCCGAGGGCCATTCCTGGATCTGGTGGGGTGGGATCATCCTCCCGATTATCATACTTACCATTACGCTCATTTTCAGCCTGCGCGCCCTGGCCGCCCTTGCCAGCCCCGCAGTCCAGCCGGTAACCACCATCGAGGTGACCGGCTATCGCTGGTGGTGGGAGGTGCGCTATCCTGAAGAGGAGTTCACCACCGCCAACGAGCTGTACCTGCCGGTCGGGCAGCCGGTCGAAATCCGCCTCACTTCGCAAGATGTCATTCACAGCTTTTGGGTGCCTGAATTACACGGTAAGCTGGACCTGAACCCGGGTTCGACCAACAGCATGCTGGTCCAGGCGGATGAACCGGGAATGTACCGGGGTTTCTGCGCCGAATTTTGCGGGGTACAGCACGCCCGGATGCAGTTCGTCGTGGTCGCCGTGCCGGAAGAGGAATACCGCGCCTGGGTGCAGGCGCAGCAGCAGCCGGCGCCCGAACCGGTGGACGAAGCCATCCGCACCGGGCAGCAGGTTTTCCTGGGCTCCTCCTGCGTGTACTGCCATACGGTGCGCGGTACGAACGCCAGCGGGAAGGTGGGTCCCGACCTGACGCATCTTGCCAGCCGGCAAACGATCGGCGCCGGGATTCTGCCGAACAACCGCGGAGCCCTGGCGGGTTGGATCGTAGATCCCCAGCACCTGAAGCCGGGGAACCTGATGCCGGCAACCAGACTGGAGTCTGGCGAGCTCCAGGCCATGCTGGACTATCTTGGAACGCTCCGCTAGCGCACAGTACGTGGAGGTGATATGACCACTGCCAACCCACCTGTCGAGGTACTGGAAGACGTATGGCAGCCCCCACGCGGCCTGCTCGGTTTTTTCACCGCGGTGAATCACCGCACAGTCGGGATGCGGTATATCGCCACCGGGCTGGTGTTCTTCATCCTGGCGGGGATCGCCGCCCTGTTGATGCGCATCCAGCTTGCCCAACCCGATATGGAGTTCCTGAACCCGGAGCTGTACAACCAGGTTTTCACCGTGCACGGCACCGCCATGATGTTCCTGTTCGCCGTACCCATCATGGAAGGCGTGGGGATCTACCTGGTGCCGCTCATGATCGGCGCTCGCGACATGGCATTCCCTCGCCTGAACGCCTTCGGCTATTTCGTTTACCTGATCTCCGGTATCGTTATCTGGTTCAGCCTGCTAATCGGCGAGGCGCCGGACGGCGGCTGGTTCAATTACGTGCCGCTGACGCGAGCGGAATATTCCCCCGGGCTGGGAATTGACTTTTACACCACCCTGATCACTTTCCTGGAGGTGGCCGCCCTGGTCGCCGCCATCGAACTGATCGTGACCATTTTCAAGCAGCGCGCTCCTGGGATGTCCATCAACCGGATGCCCCTGTTTGTGTGGTCCATCCTGGTGATGTCCTTTATGATCGTCTTTGCCATGCCGGCCGTGATGGTGGCGACGGTCGAACTGACCCTGGACCGCACCGTTGGCGCCCACTTTTTCAATCCGGCTGCGGGGGGCGATCCGCTGCTGTGGCAGCACCTGTTCTGGTTCTTCGGGCACCCGGAGGTCTATATCATCCTCATCCCCGGTCTGGGGATGGTCTCCTCAGTCGTACCCGCCTTCGCCCGCAGGCCCATCGTGGGCTATACCCTGCTGGTGCTGTCATTCATCGCCATCGGGATCATCAGCTTCGGGCTCTGGGTGCACCATATGTTCACCTCCGGGCTTCCGGCGCTGGGCCTGAGCTTCTTCACCATCGCCAGTACGGTGATCGCCATTCCCAGCGGCGTGCAGATCTTCGCCACCCTGGCTACCCTCTGGACCGGGCGCCTGGTCTTAAAGACCCCGCTGCTCTTCGTGCTCGGCTTCGTCTTCATCTTTGTCCTGGGTGGGATTACCGGGGTGATGGTGGCGTCCGTACCCTTTGACTGGCAGGTACACGATTCGTATTTCGTCGTCGCACATTTCCATTATGTATTGATCGGCGGGGCGGTTTTTCCACTGTTTGCCGGCCTGTACTACTGGATGCCGAAAATTACCGGGCGGATGCTGGACGAGGGCCTGGGAAAGTGGCAGTTCTGGCTGATGTTTATCGGTTTCAACCTGGCTTTTTTCCCGATGCACCTGCTCGGGTTCTGGGGAATGGCCCGCCGGATCTACACCTATCTGCCGGGCCTGGGATGGGACGGGCTTAACCTGCTCTCGACCACCGGCGCATTTATCCTGGCAGCAGGCGCCCTGGTTTTTGTGCTCAATTCGATTCGCAGCCGGGTATCCGGCCCGCCGGCCGGAGATAACCCCTGGGCGGCCGGCACCCTGGAATGGGCCACCAGCTCACCTCCGCAGCCGTACAACTTCGCCGTGATCCCCACCGTATCCAGCCGCGAGCCGCTGTGGGAAGAACCGGATGCAATCGCCACCGGGCTCGAATACCGGCCCGGGGAAGATGCCAACCTGCGCATGCCGCCCGACCGGAGAGAAACGCCCGGGACTACCCTGCTGGACGGCCTCCCCGAACAGCGGGTGGTGCTGCCCGGGCCGACGCCGGTCCCTTTCCTGCTCGCCCTGGGGGTTAGCGTGAGCTTTATCGGCGTGATCATTGACCTGGTGCTGGTGCCAATCGGCGCATTCCTGGCTTTTCTTGTGATCGTGCTCTGGCACTGGCCGGACGCCGAACAGCGCAAGATGGAGAACGTGACAGACGCCCCTCCGGGTGCGCTTCCCAGCAGCACCATCGCTTCCTCTTATGGAGCCAGGCCGCCCTTCTGGTATGGGATGCTGGGCCTGATCCTGATCGAAGCGGTGGTGTTCGGGTCTCTGGTCAGCAGCTACTATTACCTGCGCTCCGGCGCAGAGAGCTGGCCCCTGGGAGGGATCTCCAAACCCGAACTGCTCCTGCCCTCGATCAATGCGCTGATCCTGTTGAGCAGCAGCATCCCGATGTATCTGGCAGATTCGGGGATCAAAAAAGGCAACCAGCGCCGCCTGAAAATCGGGCTGGTGATCGCCTTTCTCCTGGGGGCCACGTTTCTGGTGGTAAAGGTGATCGAGTACAGCAGCCTGGATTACAACTGGGCCACAAACGCCTATGGCTCCATTGTCTGGACGATCACCGGCTTCCACAGCGCGCATGTGCTGGCGCTGCTATTAAAGACGCTGGTCGTGGGGACCCTGGCTTTTCAGGGCTATTTCAACGAACGGCGCAACGCTGCCGTGCAGGCCAACGGGTTGTACTGGCATTTCGTGGTCGCAGTGTGGATCCCCCTGTTCTTCACCCTCTACCTGTTCCCGCACCTGTCTTAAAGGCAGCCGGGTGGAGAGGAACGGAAAAGAAATGAGGTAACAGTGACCGTTGATCTTAACCCACGCTCCTACCTGCCGGTCCCTTCCGGGCGGCTCTGGGCAGGCATGATCCTGGGTCCTGTGATCTGGGCCCTGCACCTGGTGGTTATCTACGCCGTGCAGTCCGTTTCCTGCCACCTGGGCCTCCTGCAGGGGAGCATCCTGGGAATGAGCGCCCTGCGCTTTGTGCTGCTGGCGATCACAGCCGCCGCCCTGGCCGGGGTGCTGGCGGGCGGCTGGCTTTCGTACCGGAACTACCGCCGGCTGGAGGGCGGGAGGGAGCGCGGCCGCGGCCTGGATCAGGACCGCCCCGGCTTCATGGCGCTTGCGGGTACGCTCCTGTCGGGGCTGTTCCTGCTGTCTCTGATCTACACAGTTCTGGCAGTCTTCACGCTACAGCCATGCGCGCTCTTCTGGTGGTAGTCCTCCTGGCGCTGCTGGCTCTCCCCGGCAGCACCGTCCTGGCGCACCCGGGACAACCTCCCGCCCCGCACGACCTGTGGGGCCTGTGGAACTGGGAGCCCGGCCTTCTGGCAGGTGTAGGGCTGGCGGCAGGAATTTACCTGCGCGGCGTCACCCGGCTCTGGCGCAGCGCGGGCGCCGGTCGGGGCATCTCACGGCGGCAGGCGCTCTCATTCTTCGCCGGACTGGCGGCCCTGGCGGCGGCGCTGATCACCCCGCTCGATGCGCTGGCGGGAGTCCTGCTGTCAGCCCATATGCTGCAGCACCTGCTGCTTCTCCTGGCAGCCCCGCCGCTGCTTCTCCTGGGGTCGCCGCTGCTGGCCTTCACCTGGGCCCTGCCGCGCTCCACCCGCCTCCGTCTGGGCGGCTGGCAGCACAGACAGCCCCGGATTACGTCGGCCCTGCGGCTGCTCTCCGCCCCGGCGGCGGCCTGGGCGCTGCACGCCGCCGCGCTGTTGAGCTGGCACCTGCCCCTGCTTTACCAGGTCGCACTGCAGAATGAGGCCGCCCACGCGCTGGAACACGCCTGCTTCCTGGGGACTGCCCTGCTGTTCTGGCGGCCTCTGGTCGAAACCGGGAAATCCGGCGGCATCCGCAGCGGGCTCGGAGTTTTCTACCTCTTCACCACGCTGCTGTACAGCGGCGTCCTGGCAGCGCTGCTCACCTTCTCCCGGCAGTTGTGGTATCCGGCCTATGCCACGACCACCGCCGCCTGGGGCCTCGCCCCCTTGGAAGACCAGCAGCTCGCCGGCGCGCTCATGTGGGCGCCCGGCAGTCTGGTGTATACCCTCACGATCCTGCTGCTCATGTGGCGCTGGCTGGAGGCGATGGACGGAAAGCGGGGCAGGCAGGTGAAGCAGCGGGAGGGCGGCATCTGAGCGTGGAAGCCTTCCGGGGCGGAGGGCTTCACCCGGTAGCAGGAGATGGTCGCACGCCAGCCCAGAATGAGAGAGTTGAGAGGAAATATGGACGCTAAAGACCGGAAAAACACCAACGGGCAAACCGGAAAAGAGAACAGGCGGGGGATTTCACGACGGGGCTTTCTGAAAACCGCCAGCGCGGCGCTGGCAGGGGTGATCGGATCGGCCTCCCTCAGCGGCTGCGAGGTCGTGCCCGAACAGGCCGCGGCCGAAACGGGCATGACCATCGACCGTGTGCCGATCCCGGAGATGTATCCCGCCGTGCCGTACACCCCGGCCTCGCCTCCCCAGCCCGGCGCCTGGAGATTTTTCACCCCGCACGAGGCGCGCACCGTCGAAGCTTTCACCGCCCGGCTCCTGCCGGGCAGCCCGGAGGACCCCGGGGCTCGCGAGGCGGGCGTGGTTTATTACATTGATTACTTGATGTCGCACCCTGACGGGATTGCTGAAGCGAATTACAGCCACCCCCCATACGCCGCCGCGTACAGCGGGGAGAGCCCCCCGGAGGGCGGACCGGACGGCGAGCGCGTGATCTGGATCCCCGAAGACCAGATCGAGCGCTACGGGTACCAGTCCATTTTCACCCCCCGTGAAGTGCTCCGCATGGGTCTATCGGCCCTGGACCGCGTTTCCAACCAGGAGCACGGCTCGAACTTCGTCGAACTGAATGAAGAACAGCAAGACGCCCTCATCCAGGCGATGGTGGATGAAGAGGTCGAAGGATTCGAGCCGTTGGGACCGAAGTCCTTTTTCCATTCGCTGCGCCGCTATACCATGGAGGGGATGTTCTGCGACCCGGTCTACGGCGGGAACCGCGACATGGCTGGCTGGAGGCTGGTCGGTTTTCCAGGGGCCCAGCGGGCGTATACACCCGAAGAGCTCCAGGAGGAAGGCAGCGGGTTGAGACGCGCCCTCTGGAATCTCGAAGTGCTGCCCCCCTTTAACCCGGGAGAACCCTCCGGGCCCAACGTGATTAACCCGGTCACGGGCACGAACGAACACCAGCATCCCTGAGAAAACAGAGAGGAAGCGGATAAGATGACGGTCGTACACCCAAAAGTTGATGTTGTTGCGGTCGGCGCAGGCTGGACAGCCGCGATCCTGGCCTGGAAGCTGACCGCCGCCGGGCTGAGAATGGTCTCAATCGAACAGGGGCCAGCCCGCTGGTCAAACCCGCATTTCCAGCACAACCATGACGCCCTGCGCTATTCTTACCGCCAGGCGATGATGGTCGATCTCAGGCAGGAAACCTGGACCTGGCGGCCGAACCCGCGCCTCCCTTCGCTGCCTATACGCAAATTCGGCGCTTTTCACCCGGGCCAGGGCGTCGGCGGGGCCGGCATCCACTGGGCCGCCGAGCACTGGCGCTTCTTTCCCTCTGATTTCCGCTACCGCACACACCATATCGAACGCTACGGCAGGGAGAAGCTCCCGGAGGGCGCCCGCGTTCAGGATTGGCCCCTGTCCTACGAGGACCTCGAGCCGTACTTCACCCAGGTGGATTATGATATCGGCGTTTCCGGCCAGGCCGGCAACCTCAACGGCGAGATCATCCCCGGCGGCAATCCCTTCGAAGGGCCCCGCAGCAAGGATTATCCCCTGCCGCCCCTGAGGCCCAGCATCCCTGCCGAGATGTTCTCGGAGGCGGCCGCCGGGTTGGGCTATCACCCATTCCGCCAGCCGGGCTCCATCCTCTCCCAGGGTTATACAGGGGTTTCGGGCCGCCCGCGCTCCGGCTGCCTCTACTGCGGCTACTGCACCCGCTACGGCTGCGAGGTGGACGCAAAAAACAGCCCGATCACCGACCATATCCCCATGGCGCTTGCGACCGGGCGCTACGAGATCCGCACCCACTCCTATGTGATGCATATCAACCTGGAGCGCAACGGGATGGCGAGCGGCCTGACCTATATTGACCTGCTCACGCGGGAAGAGCACGTCCAACCTGCGGATATCGTCATCCTTTCCGGGTATCCTCTCTCCAATGTGCGCCTGCTGCTGCTCTCCAAAGGCAGCACGCACCCCAACGGAGTCGGCAACAACCGGGATTGGGTGGGGAAGAACTTCACTTACCAGCTCATCACTTCGCCGGTGACCGGGGTCTTCGAAGGACGGCGGTTTAACCTGTACATGGGCAACGCCGTGATCCAAAATGCCATGCATGACCTGAACGCCGATAACTTCGATCACAGCGATCTGGACTTTATCGGCGGCGCTTCGATCACCTGCGGTGGGGGTGAGCGCGATCCGCTGACCTCGACCCTGTCCATGCCGGGCCTGGATGAAGATGATTCGGGAGATGGCCCATCCGGCGAAGGCGGCGCGGCCGAAGAGAATGGAGAGAACGGCAATGGACCGCCTCCACGCCCGTCGGTCCACGGCGAAGTTGGGAGCCTGGCAGGCAGCGGCGATGAATGGGGCCAGCAGTGGAAGGATAACCTGCGCCAGAACTGGGATTCCGTGGTCGGGATCAATATCCAGGGTGAAAGCCTGCCGTACGACGACCAGTTCATGGACCTGGACCCGAACTACAGCGACGCGTTCGGAAGGCCTCTCCTGCGCCTGAGTTTCGATTTCCACGACAACGACCGGAACCTGTACCGCTATATCGCGGCCCGCTGCGAGGAGATCATGCGCGCTATGGGACCGGCCCGCTACACCATGACGGCGGAGCTGGAGGACTTCAATATCCACTCCTACCAGAGCACGCATATCACCGGCGGCGCGATTATGGGCAGCGATCCCGGAAACTCGGTGACGAACAAGTACGGGCAGGTCTGGGATGCTCCGAATGTGTTTGTCACCGGCGCGACCCTGTACCCCCAGAACCCCGGTCTGAACCCCACCGGGCCGCTGCTCGCCCTGGCCTACTGGACGGGGGATGCGATCCGGGATAAGTACCTTAAAAACCCGGGCCAGCTCATGGACTGAGAATGGAATATCCGTTGAGAGTCCTGCAGCCGGGCTGCAGATTTCCCCGCGTACTCTGTTTTAAAGCCCGAACATCGCAGACTGGTGTAACAGATAAATAGGTTTTTCGTTAAATTATTTATAACGGATAATTTTCGTCATATTTCGATGCCGCCGGCAATGGGACCGTCCAGGGATCGGTTTTTGGGCACACTCAAGACTGGTAACAAAGGGGGAGATGTGTGCGTGGCTCCACTACGCTCACTTCACCCGCATTACAAATATTCCGTGCACCCATTTTTTCCGCTTTCCTGAGCCTCCGAGGGAAACCATGAGAGTTCTGATCGTTGACCATCAGGTTCATATTCGGGATGAGATCCGGCAGCTGTTCATTGACGAGCCAGAATTTGAGCTGATCGGAGAGGCCAGGAACTGGAAAGAGGCGGCGCAGAAAGCCTCGCTTCTCAAGCCGCAGCTGGTCTTTATCGATGACACTTTACCGGGAGGCTGCTGGGAAGAGGAAGCGGAGAGGTTCAGCAAAAGCTGCCCCGGGATGAACATGATCATCCTGGGAGAGAACCCGACCGAAGAGAACCTGATCGCCGCGTTCCGCTGCCGCGCGGCGGGTTATATTCTCAAAGGCCCAGACCTTGCCAATATGCTCGTGGCGATCCGCAGCCTGAACCCGGGAGAGTTTGTGCTCTCCCCGCGGCTGGTACAGATGGTGCTTAACCGCATCCTGGACCTGCAAGCAGTCCAGGACCTGTCGAAGGTGTATGCCCTGACCAGCCGGGAGCGGGAAGTGTTCCAGCTTCTGTGCATGGGGGTTTCCAACCGCGACATTGCCAGCAGCCTGGTGATCTCCGAGAACACCGTACGCATCCATGTCCACAATATCCTGAAGAAGTTGAAATTGAAGAACCGCTGGAAGGTGCAGGAAAAATACGCCCTGATGAGCGCGCTGCCGCAGGTTTCGCTGGACAACCCCCTGAAACTGGAAAATTTATCCCCCACCTCGCACCAACGCCTGAAAGAGCCGGCCAGGCTGTAACTGCGAGGAAGGAAATCCTTACCCCCCGGCGCGCATGACGCGCACCGGGACCAGCTCGCTGATGCCTTTCAGGTCCAGGCTGCGCGCTTCCAGCGCGCTCCCGTCCACCCCGGCCCGTTTCAAGGCCTGCTCGCTGACAATAATCTCTCCGGCGCCGGCCTTCGAGGATAAGCGCGCCGCGGTGTTCACTTCTTCGCCCACAGCCGAAATCTCTGTCAGGCCTTCCGCCGTACCCATAGCGCCAAAATAAGCCTGCCCCGCGTGCACCCCGATCCCCACCGGAATCTTGTGCCGCTCCATGACCCGGGCCAGTTTCTGAGCGACCTCCAGCGTGCGCAGCACGTAGTCCGGCCCGGCAAATCCCGCGCCCCAGAAAGCGGCCACGCTGTCTCCCGCCAGTTTTTCCACCAGACCGTCCGACTCGGTGATCACCTTCGTGGCCTCGGTATAGAAGCGGTTGATCAGCCGGCTGAACTCGGTCGCGCTCATCTGCTCGGAGAGGGCGGTTGAGCCGCGCACATCCGCGAACAGGATGGACATCTCCACCTCTGCCCCGCCGGGAAAGCGCCGCGAAGCCTCCTCGCACATATTGCAGAAGCGCGGGTTGAGGTTGGACTGGCGTTTGCCGAAGACCGCCCGCATCAGGACGCCGCCCACCCCCTGAAAGGGAGCGGAGCAAAATTTGCAGCGGGGGTCGTGCGGCAGTATGCGGAACAGGCGCCGCAGCCGCTTGTCCGTATCGAACGCGCTGCTGGAAAACCAGAACCACCACACCTGGCCTACGTCGATTTTATTCTTATCCATGGTGCCTGTTGAATTTCACCCCTGTGCCGGGGAAGCTCCCGGCGCTACCGTTAATAATGAACCATTACCCGGAAGGAAACGCCCTCTCGGGCAGAAGGGATAAATACCGGATGTTTGCTGGTATTGCGGCGCGAAATACCGCAATACCAGCAAACGTCTCCTCTACCCGGGGCGGACTACCACGATCACCGCAGCGCTGCCGGCTGCGGCGCTGAAAAGCCGGAATGGAGCCTGGCGCTATTTGCTGGTGCTCGTGATAAGCCCCTGCTTGGATTTCTTTTTCTCTTTTTTATCAACCTTCTTTGGTTTCCGCTTCTCTTTGTCCCTGGGACTCTTATTCGGCATGGTAGACACTCCTCTCCTGCTAAACGAGCAGCCGTGTGTAGAACTGTGGCGCTTGCACAGGCCGGGGGCGGGACCCCGGCCCGGGTCAGGAACAAATGAACCCCGCCGGTTTGGAGCAGGGTTCGAAAATTGGCCCAAAGCATGGGTTTCGGATGGAAGCGCCACGATTGAACCGGTTCGTTCCGCTGCGGGGCAAATAAATTATACCACTGAGCAACCCCGCTCTACCCCTCCCGGCGGCATGAGGGTGCGCGAATGATCTTGACGGGGGTAATATGTGCCTGACACAAACCTCGCCAGGCACCCATCAACCCCGATATCGCAACTATGAATTGCTCCCCTTTCCGGACAGTGCTGGAAGGGTTCCTGGCAGGTTTCGAGAGCCGGGGCAAAACTGAATCTGCCCAGCGCCCGGTACCTGCGTTTTGTCAAGCTGCCATTGAAGACCCTGAACATGATATATTAACGTGAGTACGGGAAAAGGAAAAAGCAAGAAATTACGTAATGTGTGATCCTGAACGGCAAGCTGGTTTTGGAGGCTTTTCAAGATGAAACTTACCGTCCTGGGCGGAGCCGGGGTACGCTCCCCGCTGCTCGTCGCCTCGGTTTTGAAGCACGCCCAG
>JAEWYL010000173.1 GCA_023395675.1 Chloroflexota bacterium
GGCGCAGCCCGCACAAACCACTGCCCCCTGAACCGCCAGACTCATCCCAAAATGACTTACTTGTAGAGATAAAAGATGAATTCTACCGGGGCGGCACCCGGGCAGACCGGAATGACCCGGAAGTTCGAGAAGAGTTACAGATCCCCACAGCCAGCCGGATTGAACGCTCCAGCGCCCCGCTGCGCGCTTCTTCTATCAGCGGGACCGCCCAGCCGGGCAGCTTTTCCCGCCGGGCCGCGACGACCAGCCCGTAGAGCGAGCTCAACGGGCCGTCCAGCAGGCCTTCCTGTTCGTCCACCGGCCCGAAGGCGGCCTGAAAGGCCAGTTTCCCCTCCCCTGTCAAAGCAGAAACCACGTTGCGCCAGTCGCTGTAGACCGTCCCAGTCCTGAAGCAGTCGTAATCGTACACCACCGCCTGCAGCGGCGCGCTGCGCGAGAGCGCCAGGTTCACGCTGGCGAAGTCGTTGTAATTAAAGGTCTGCGGGAAACTCAGGTAGCGGGCGGCCAGCCGCTCGATATCCCCCAGGATCCCGGCCCAGCCCGGGCAGCCCCCCAGCCCCAGCTTCTCCCCGGCGAGGGCCGCCTGCTCCACCCCGATCTCGTCCACCCAGGAGCGCAGAAAGCCGGGCCGGTTTTCCGGGCGGGCCAGATAGCGGAAACCGGCCTCGTGCAGCCTGCGGTACCAGGCCGCCACCGCCCGGCCCGTCTCCGCGCGCCCCATATCGGCCTCGCTCGCCTGCCGCCAGCGCGGGCTGCGCTCCAGGTCCTCCAGCGCCAGGCTGCGCGCGGTGCGGGCGATCACCGGCAGGATGGGGACGCCCAGCCTCTCCAGCAGGGTGTAGACCTGCAGTTCCAGGGGCTCGGGATCGCGGAAGGACTTGACGATGCAGCTTCCCCCCGCGCTCTCCAGGCGGTAGACGCAGTGCCGCTCCGACCGCCGCAGGAGCGCGGCCTCACCGGCCCCGCCAGGCAGGAGCGCCGGCAGGCCGGGATCGAGCTCAAACGGATGGTTCACCGGGATCAATCCGCCGTGCCGGCCGCGCCGGCCTGCACCGCCGGACGCCGCTCCCTGACCATCCACATGAACACCCCGGCCAGGAGCATGAAGATGGCCGAGAAAACGAACATGATGCGGTAGTTGTCCCCGGTCAGGTCAATAAGCACGCCCACGATGGTCGGCCCGGCGACCGCGGCGATATTGGAGGCAAAGTAGTACAGCCCGGTAAACGCGCCGATACGGCGGTCGCCGCCCACATCGTAAACCATCGGCAGCGAATTGACGTTGATCAGCGCCCAGAAGAACCCGGCGGGCACCAGGAAGCTGATCAGCATGAGCTGGTTCTGGACCACCAGCCCGTAGACCAGCAGCAGGGCCAGCCCGGCGATGCCGATCAGGATGATGCGCCGGCGCCCGAAACGGGTGGCGAGCAGGCCGCTCGGCAGGGCGAAGATCACGAACATCAGCGCCAGGCCCGAGGTGAGGATGCCCATCCGGCCTGCATCAATGCCGAGGGTGAAGCGTCCAAAGGAAGAGATCCAGGTCTCCATGGCGTTGAAACCCAGGAACCAGCACAGGATCGCCAGCAGGATAAAGAGCCCCGAACGGTCGGAGGCTCTCAGTACCTCGGACAGGTGTGTGAAGAAGCCGCCGCTGGCTTTCTTTTCCGCCGGAGCGGCTCCCGCAGCCGCCGCCTCCGGCCGCGGCTCGCGCACGAAGAACATCACCAGGATAATGGAGGTGAGCATCACGATGCTGCCGAAGGCAAAGGGGGTAATGCGCCCCAAAGAGTACAGCACCCCGCCCAGCCCGTAAGCCAGCACGCCGCCCAGCCCGCCCATCAGGTTGATGATGCCGTTTGCCGTGCTGCGCTGGTGCGAGGGGAACAGGTCGCCCAGCAGGGCGATGGTGGGCGAGCGGAACAGGGCCATCGCCAGGTTGGTGAGCAGAATGGCGATCATGATGCCGGGCACCGAGCGCATCACGGGCACGGTGACAAAGAAAATCGCCGCCAGCGGCGCGCCGGCCAGCATCCAGGGTTTGCGCCTGCCGATGCGGGTCCAGGTCGAATCCGAACGCTCCCCCACCACCGGCTGGACGAACATATTCAGGTAGTTGTCCCAGGTCATGATGATGCCGATCAGCGTGGCAGAAAGCCCGAAATCCTCCCTCAGGAAGATCGGGATATAGTTATTGAAGATCGGCCAGATCAGGCTGATGCCGAAGAAGCCGAAACCGAGCAGAAATGTCCTGGCGTAGGGGAAGCGCTGCTTCATGGAACCTCCGGGCAAGTTTTTGCGGCTGTCTCGCACACTTCCCGGTTTTGATTACCCGGGGAATTGCCCCCGGTCCTGCTGGGAAGCTCTGCGAGAGAACCGCCGACTTGGGTAATGGTGGTGGCGGAATCGGGACCGAAAGACAGGCCTGACTGATTTTACCCCCAAATATCTGGAAGGGCATACGGCCTTCCACCCCTGGCTTTTTCAAGCATGAATTTAGAGGTATCGGGGCTCTCCAAAAAGCCCGCAGGACGAAAAATAAAGTACTCTATGTGGGGTCGAGCGAACCTCGACCCCACATAGAGTACTCAAAACGTTTCTCACGGCCTTTTTAGAACAGCTCCAAAAATCAACCTGTGCCGCCGGCGCCCGGCCTGCGGTGAGGTCAGGGGCGGTGAAGGGCTACCTCCTGCCCGGCGGCCTTTTCACCTTCCCGCGTGCCGGGCATCCAGAACCCGGCATAGGCCGCGCCGAAGGCTTCGACCCCATGCAGCCAGACGTCGTGCCCGAAGATCGGCGCCAGGCCGAACACGGAGTTCAGCCCCGGCGCCAGCCCGGCGACCGTCAGCACGGCCAGGGCCAGGGCGAAGCCGCGCACGTACAACCTGGCGCTCCTTTCCCGCCTCCAGAGGGCGAGGCCCAGGAGCCCGATGAGCAGGTGAAAGAGGTTGTGCGGCAGATTGATCGGGAAGATACCCAGCAGATAGCCGTAATTCGCATCCAGGAGCAGTGGCGGCGCGCCGGGGGGCGGCGCGTGGGTGAAAACCGGCAGAAAACCGGCGATCCCGGCGGCGGTGAAAGCCAGCCCGGTAAACAGGGCCACCAGGCGGATAGAGACCACGAACCCGCCGTCGTTCAGCCTGCCGGAGGGGCGCGGCAGGCGGCGGGCGGCGCCCAGCAGCGCCAGCCCGGAGGCCAGAAAACCGGCGAACAGCGCCAGCCACAGCCAGGTCCCCGGGGCTGCCCAATCCACCCGCCCCAGGCGCAGGGCCACCAGCAGAAAGCCCAGGAGGGTGAACAGCCCACCCCCCGCCAGAGTCAGGCCCAGGCTGAAGACCTCAGCCCAGGCTGCGGCCCGCAGCAGCAGCAGGGCGCCGAGCGCGGGGGTGAGAAAAGCCACGCTGTACATGCGGGCGTGGAACTCATCCACCGCCCAGGGCCAGAAAGCGCTGAAAGGTCCGGGCGCAGCCAGCAGGCCCAGGCCGTACAACCCGTACACGGCGGCGATCAGGAGCAGCAGGACCCGCACCGCCCCCCCGGGCACAGCCGCCCCGGCCGGCTTCCAGCCCCGGTAGAGCCACAAATGGTAAGCGGCGTTCAGCGGGATGAGGGTGTAGAGCGCCAGCCAGATCCAGGTGAAGGCATTCACCAGCTCGAAACGGTCCAGGTAAACCAGGGTCAGGACGAACAGCACCGCCGTGAAGAGCAGGATCATGGGCAGGACGATCCTGGCCGGGGACCAGCGCCCGGTATAGGCCAGCATGGCGGCGGAGAGCAGCGAGGCCAGGTACACGGCGCCGAAGAACGCGGCGTTGAACGGAGGCAGCTCCCAGGGCCAGATGGCCGCCAGATCGTCCGGGATGGCGAGCAGCCCGCCCCCGGACGCCAGGAGCACCAGGACTTCGAGCGCGGTCAGAGCCAGAAGCAGGTCGGAGACCCTGGGGTTTGAGGACCGGGACTGCATAACCACCTCCTGATACAGGCACACCCGCCGCCTGAAGGCCGGGTCGAAGTAGAACACGCCAGTTTGGGGTACGGAAATCAGGGAAGATGATTGTTGTTTGGGCCGGCTGCGCCGGTTCAAAACGACCAAATCCCATCCTTTTCCCGTGCTCGCCCAAAATCAGATAGTTCAGGTCCGATATAGGATACTACAAAACGGGGAAGAAGCGCGGGGGAAACCTTCGTTCAGCCCTCGCCGGGGATTTCGCCGGATTCAAGCTTCGCCAGGTATTCCAGGTCCTTCTTGCTCAGCTCGGCTTTTTGCAGCAGGTCGGGACGCCGCCGCCAGGTGCGCAGCAGCGACTGCTCGCGCCGCCAGCGGTCCACCCGGGCATGGTCGCCGGACACCAGGATCTCCGGCACCCGCCAGCCGCGGAATTCGGGCGGGCGCGTGTAATGCGGGTACTCGAGCAGCCCCGAAGCGTGCGAATCGTCCAGCGCGCCGGTCGGGTCTCCCAGGACCCCGGGGATGAAGCGGGAGACGGCGTCCATCACGGCCAGAGCGGGCAGCTCGCCGCCCGTGAGCACATAGTCGCCAATCGAAAGCTCGTCTGAGACCAGGTGCTGCCGCACGCGCTCGTCCACCCCCTCGTAGCGCCCGGCGAGCAGCGCCAGGCGCGGCAGCGCCGCCAGCTCGGCGGCGATGGCCTGGTTGAAGACCCGTCCCTGCGGTGTGAGCAGGATCAGCGGGCAGTCCGGGGGCGCGCCCAGCACGCTCTCCACCGCGGTGAAGATCGGTTCGGGCTTCATCACCATCCCGCCCCCGCCGCCGTAGGGCTCGTCGTCGGTGATATGGTGCTTATCGGTCGTCCAGTCGCGGATATTGTGCAGCTGGACCTCGATCAGCCCGCGTTCTCGGGCGCGCTGCAGGATGCTGACCTGCAGATAGGGTTCGAACACCTGCGGGAAAAGGGTGAAGACGTCGAAGCGCATGGCTGCATTTTACTCGATGTAGCTATCAAAAATGATTGGAACAATCCTGGCGGTACCCCCCCTTTACAAATATTGAGAGCACCCACCCGGAGGCGCGCTCCTTGCTGAGTCCTCAACTGGATGGTATGATCATATCATGTATCTTCGTGGTAACCGCTGGAACATGACCGCGCGGCGCCGGCGGCGCTCCAGCCCCTGGCGGATCGCCCTGCTGGTGATTCTGATCGGCGTCGCCCTGTACTTCAACCAGGTCGTGGCGCCGGCTACCCCGCCCCTGTTTATGCCCACCCCCACGCCCACCCGCAGCCCCCAGGCTTTCACGCAGGACGCGGCCGCGTACTTCCAGGAGGGCAAGCTGACCGAGGCCGCCGAGGCCTACCAGGAGGCCATCCTCTCAGACCCCGGCAACCCCACCAACTACGTCTCCCTGGCCCGCGTGCAGATCTACCTGGGCGAGTATGACAAGGCGGTCACCAACGCCCAAAACGCGCTGCTGAAGAACCCCAACAACGCCACCGCCTATGCCATCCAGGCCTGGGCCACGCACTTCCTGGACGACTCCCTGGCCGCCGAAGGCCTGGTCCAGAAGGCGCTCGAGCTGGACCCCAACCATGCCCTGGCTTACGCGGTGCAGGCCGAAATCCTCATGAGCCGCAACGACTTCGGCGAGGTCAATAAGGCCATCGAGGCCTCAAAGCTCGCCGTCCAGCTCGACCCGAACCTGATGGAAGCCTACCGGTCCCGGGGCATTGTGCTGGCGAACACCCAGAACATCCCGGAGGCCGTGGAGGCCTATAAACAGGCGATAAAACTGAACGACCGCATCGCCGAGCTGCACTACAACCTGGGCTCCGCTTACCGCCTGATGGGTGAGAACAGCCTGGCGGTGGACGAGCTGCTCTCCGCTTTTGCCCTCAACCCGCGCGACCCGGATATCCCGACCGAGATTATGCTGGCCTATTTCAACGAAGGGCAGTATGCCAAGGCGGCCCAGTTCGGTGAGGATGCGGTCAAGATCACCCCCACCAACCCCCGGCTGCGCGGTTACCTGGGCATCATGTACTACCGGAACGGCGATTTGGATGACGCCGTCGAGCAGCTTTCCCTGGCGGTCAAGGGCGGCGAGGACGCGGAAGGCTTCGTGGTCGAGGGGCTGCCCCTGGATTACGGGAAAGTGGCCGAATTCTATTACTTCTACGGTTTCGCCCTGGCGAAGAGCAACCGCTGCGCCGAGGCGGTGCCCATCTTCCAATCGCTGATCAGCAACCTAAACCCGGAGCTGGAGCAAATTGCGGTCGAAAACGCCATCGCCGGGCTCGAGCTGTGCAAAGCCGGGATCGAAACGCCGGAGGCCGGTGATACGGCCACGCCCGAGGCAGGCGCGGAGGGCGAGGAGGGGGCCGGAGACGGCATGGAGGGCGAGCCCACCGAGGCCACCTCTGCGGAGCTCCCCACCGAGGCGGCCGCCCCCTAGCCCGGGAAAAACCCGGCCTCGATAACCACAGGGTATTGAATGGAACGCGATCTGGTTGGCAAACGGCCTTCATTCCGGACGGATAAACCCCGTTCGAACCTGTACCGCATCTTTTTCTGGCTCGCCCTGATCCTCGTTGCCCTGGGGTTTCTGCGCCAGGTAAACCGCGGCGAGGTCATCTCTCCCTTCGAGCCCACCCCCACGCCCACCCGCATGCCGGTTTCGATCCTGCAGGAGGCCCAGGCCTATTTCGAAACGGGCAAGATCTTCGACCGGGAAAACCCGGACGCGATTGACACCTACCAGAAAGCCCTGGAGATCAACCCCAACAACGCCCGGGCCTGGGCCGAGCTGGCTCGCATCCAGACTTACTCAGCCACCCTGCTGACCAGCGACCGGGAAAAATTAACCCGCCTGGAGGAGGCCCTGGTCTCCATCGACCGGGCGGTCGAGCTGGACCCGGATGACAGCACCATCCACGCTATCCGCGCCTTCGTGCTCGACTGGCTCTCCTCCAACCGCCTGGTGGACGATGACCGCAGCGAGGACCTGCTGAACGAGGCCGAGCTGGAATCGGCGCGCGCCTACCAGCTCGATCCGGGGAACCACCTGGCCCTCACGTTTTACGCCGAGGTCTACCTGGATCAGCAGAAATGGTCGCAGGCAGAGCAGTACGCGGCCCGCGCGGTGCAGATGGCGCCCGACTCGATGGACGCCCACCGGGTCTACGCCACCGTGCTGGAATCCATCGGGCAGTACCGGCTGGCGATCGAGGAATACCTGAAAGCCGCGGAGATCAACCCCAACCTGACCTTCCTGTATATCAGCGTCGGGCTGAACTACCTGGGTTTGGCCCGCGGCGACCCGCGCTCGCCGCTCCTGGAACGGGCGCTGGAGTACTACGAACGGGCGGTGAAAATTAACGAGCAGCTGGACGTCAAGGACCCCCTGCCCTATCTGGAGATCGCCAAGGCCTACAGCCAGATGGGCGAGTTCTTTATCGCGGCCCGGAACGCGGAAAAAGCCCTGTCCTTCGACCCGACCAACCCGAACGTGTACGGGCAGCTCGGCATCATCAGCATTCGCTCGCGCAACTACGAGGGCGCGCTGCCGATTCTGCAGTGCGCGGTGCTGGGCTGCACCGCGGAGGAGAACGAGGCCGCGCTGAACCTGGTGGACCAGGGGCTGCTGGAGGCCAGCGTGCCGGTCGAGGGCCTGGAGATGACCAACACCTCGGTCGCCTACTACTACGTGCAGTACGGGACGGTGCTGGCCTTTCTCAGCCGGCCCACCCCCCCGGAGAGGAACCGCTGCCAGGAGGCCTACCAGATCCTCTCTCAGGTGCGCGCCCGCTTTTCCGACGACCCCACCATGATGCTGATCGTCGATGACAGCGAGGGCATCTGCCGCAACCTGGAGAGCCCGGGCCGGGCTGGCGCTACGCCCACGCCCGAAACGGCGCCCACAGCCACGCCTACCCCGGAAGAGGAGCCCGCCCCATAACAGGGCATTCTCAAGCATAGATTCTGGCGCAAAAGCGCCCGGTAAAACCGGGCGCCCGTACGCCGGACCTCATTCCTGTGTCTCATAACCGCCTGAGAAGCGCGGCAAATATCAGAGTTTTGTTAATTTTCCCCCGCTCCCCTCTTGACTCCTGAGAAAAAACTTAGTAAGATTTACACGCAACTTAGCACTCCACCGCTTCGAGTGCTAAGTTGTCTCCATGTAGCTTAAATATACCGAATCCCTAACCTTAGCAGGAGGTACAAATGGCTATGTCTCTAAAACCCCTTGGTAACCGCGTCGTCGTCGAACCCATCGAGCAAGAAGAGTTGACCGCGGGCGGCATCGTTCTCCCTGAAACTGCAAAAGAAAAACCCCAAAAAGGAAAAGTCCTCTCGGTCGGTCCTGGCGACCGAGACGATGACGGCAAGCGCATCCCGCTGGATGTGAACGCAGGCGACACCGTCCTGTTCGCGAAGTATTCCGGGACTGAGATCAAGGTTGACGGCAAAAAGCTGCTCATTCTGCGCGAATCTGACCTGTTAGCGATTGTCGAGTAATAATTTACCCTAAAAACGAAGGAGTTTAGTTCTATGGCAGCCAAACAACTGGTTTTTTCTGAGGAAGCTCGCCGTCGCTTGCAGCACGGCATGGACGTTCTGGCCTCCGCTGTCGCCACCACCCTGGGCCCGAAAGGCCGCAACGTCGCCCTGGACCGCAAATTCGGCTCCCCCACCATCACGCACGACGGCGTGACCGTGGCGAAGGAAATCGAGCTGGAAGATCCGTTCGAGAACATGGGCGCCCAGCTTCTGAAGGAAGCCGCCACCAAGACCAACGATATCGCCGGCGACGGCACCACCACTTCCACCGTCCTGGCGCACGCTATCGTCACCGAGGGGATGAAGAACCTCGCCGCCGGCGCCAACCCCATGCTGCTCAAGCGGGGGATTGACGCCGCCACCCGCGCCGTCGCTGAGAAGATCAACGAGCAGGCGATCGAGGTGACCACCAAGGAAGAGATTGCCAACGTGGCCTCCATTTCCGCCCAGGACCGCCAGATCGGCGAGCTGATCGCCGAGGTGATGGACAAGGTCGGTAAAGACGGCGTCATCACCGTCGAGGAGTCCAAGGGCCTGGAGTTCGAGACCGAGTACGTCGAGGGTATGCAGTTCGATCGCGGCTACATCTCGCCCTACTTCATCACCGACTCCGAGCACATGGAAGCCTCCGTCCCGGACGCTTACATCCTCATCCACGACAAGAAGATCTCCGCCGCCGCCGACATCGTCCCGCTGCTTGAGAAGCTGGTCCAGATCGGGCGCCGCGACCTGGTGATCATCGCCGAAGATGTGGACGGCGAAGCCCTGGCCACCCTGGTGCTGAACAAACTGCGCGGTATGCTGAACGTGGTCGCCATCAAGGCCCCCGGCTTTGGTGACCGCCGCACCGCCATGCTCGGCGATATTGCCACCCTGACCGGCGGCACCGTTATCTCCGAGACCATCGGCCGCAAGCTCGAGAGCGCCACCCTGCAGGACCTGGGCCGCGCCGAGAAGGTGGTCGTCACCAAAGACGATACCACCATCGTGGGCGGCAAGGGCGATGCCGGCCAGATCAAGGGCCGCATCGAGCAGATCCGGGTCGAGATCGACAAGAGCAGCAGCGATTACGATCGCGAGAAGCTCCAGGAGCGCCTGGCCAAGCTCTCCGGCGGCGTAGCCATCATCCGCGTTGGCGCAGCCACCGAGACCGAACTGAAAGAGAAGAAGCACCGCGTTGAGGACGCCCTGTCGGCGACCCGCGCCGCAGTGGAAGAGGGCATTGTGCCCGGCGGCGGCGTGGCCCTGATCAACGCCATGAGCGCCCTGGAGAACCTGAGCGTGGACGGCGACGATGCCCGCATCGGCGTGAACATCGTCCGCCGCGCCCTGGAAGTTCCCCTGCGCAAGATCGCTGAGAACGCCGGCCAGGACGGCGCGGTGATCCTGAACGGCGTCCGCCGCATGCAGAAAGAGCAGGACAACCTGCGCTACGGCTTCAACGTGATCCAGGAGAACTACACCGATATGGTGTCCGACGGCGTGCTTGACCCGGCTAAGGTCACCCGCGGCGCGCTCGAGAACGCCGCCTCCATCGCCGGCATGATCCTGACCACCGAGGCCCTCATCACCGAGGTCCCCGAGAAGGAAAAAGCCCCGGCCATGCCCCCCGGCGGCGGGATGGACTACTAAGCCGAAGCTGTAATTTACAGCCTTCGGGGCTGCCCCAAAACAACGGGGCAGCCCCGTTTTTTTTAATCACGGGAACAACGTGGAGGGAAATCGATATATTTGCCACGGCTGTGCAACGCGCCCGCTGCATTGCAATTTTTGACAGCGCCTGCCCTCTGTGCTATAATCAGTCTTGCTTAAGGGGAATTGCTCAGTTCTGGCCGGTGTCCCGGCCTGCTCGGTTGCTGGTTGTGGTTATCTCAGAAATCTCTGGACGCCCTGGCCCGTAAGCTCCTGGCAAGGGTTTTTTTGTTAACCAGCGCCCTGTCCGTTCCTCTGCAGAACGTTACAATCGTATGGTAAGGATGGTTGGCTTTTGGCTGCCGCGCTGCCAGAAGCGCGGCAGCCAAAACCCAACCATCTGAACCTGAACGTCAAAGATTGAGTGCAGGAGTTGCGCAGGATGGGAAAATGAGGTGTGCGGGGAGGTTTCGACCGCCCCACATACCCCAGAACCCGTCCAAGAGCGTGATTCCTATCAGAACAAGCTATTTTTTAAGGGCATGCAGAACCGGTCCGGTTTGCGTGCCGCGCGGCCGTGCCGCGCGCCGCGCTGGACGGGCTTTGTGGGCCCGCGATAGGAAAGATATGAAAAACAAGAAATTACGCATTATTCCTCTGGGAGGACTGGGGGAAGTCGGGAAGAATATGATGGCTTACGAGTTCGGCGGGAAGATCCTCGTCGTGGACTCCGGCCTGATGTTCCCCGAAAACGACATGTTGGGCATTGATTACATCATCCCCGACTTCGATTACCTGATCGAACACCGCGACCAGATCTGCGGTGTGGTGATCACTCACGGGCACGAGGACCATACCGGCGCGATCACGCACCTGATGGAGCAGGTCACGGCCCCCATCTACGGCACCCCGCTCACCATGGGCCTGGTCGAGATCAAGCTTGCGCGCGCCGGGCTGCTCAGCAAGCTCGAACTGAATACCATCCACGCCGGCGATACGGTGCAGATCGGCCCGTTCCAGGTGGAGTTCTTCCACGTCTGCCATTCGATCCCCGACTCCGTGGGGCTGGGGATCACCACCCCAGCCGGGCTGGTGGTGCACACCGGCGACTACAAGTTCGACCATACGCCGGTGGACAGCTGGCCCACCGACTACGCCAAGCTGGCGGAGTTCGCCGGGCGCGGCGTGCTGGCCCTGCTGGCCGACTCGACCAACTCGGACAAGCCCGGCTGGACCCCCTCCGAACGGGTGATTGACCCGGCCTTCGAGGCCGTATTCCGCGAGGCCGAGGGCCGCATCATCATCGCCAGCTTCGCCTCGCTGATCTCCCGTATGCAGCAGGTCGCCAACGCTGCCGGGCGCTACGGGCGCAAGCTCGCCTTCGTGGGCCTCAGCATGGTCGAAAACGCCAAAATGGCGCGCAAGCTGGGCTACCTGGACATCCCGGACGACCTGGTGGTCCCCATTGACCAGGCCCTGAAGATGAAGGGGAACGAGGTGGTCCTGATGTGCACCGGCACCCAGGGCGAACCTACCTCGATCATGGGGCGTCTCTCCGCCGGCACCAACCGGCAGTTCGACCTGATCCCCGGCGATACCATTATCCTGTCTTCGCACCCCATCCCGGGCAACGAAGAGAGCGTGTACCGCACCATCAACCGCCTGTTCCGGCGCGGCGCAAAGGTGATCTACGAAGCGATTGCCCCCGTGCACGTGTCGGGGCATGCCAGCCAGGAGGAGATGAAGCTGCTGCTCAACCTGGTTCGCCCGCAGTACTTCATCCCCATCCACGGCGAGCTGCGCCACCTGCAGCAGCACAGCATGCTGGCGCGCGAGGTGGGGCTGCCCGAAGATTCGATCGCGGTGATCGAGAACGGGCAGGTGGTCGAGTTCGAAGAGGGGCAGATGCAGCTCGGCGAACGCATCCCGGGCGGTTACGTATTCGTGGACGGCGCCGGGGTGGGCGAGATCGGCCCGAGCGTGGTGCGCGAGCGCGAGACGCTGGCCCGCGACGGCTTCGTGCTGGTCAACCTGGCAGTGGACCGCGAGAGCGGGCGCATGCTGGAGGCGCCGGAGATCATCACCCGCGGCTTCATCCACACCGCAGACTCCGAAGAGCTGTTCAGTCAGGTGCGCAACCTGGTGGAACAGACGGTCGGCAGCAGCACGAACGGCAAGCTGCAGAGCGAGCTGGAGCAGACGGTGAAGTCTTATCTCTTCAATAAGACGAAGCGCCGCCCGCTGGTCTTCGTCACCCTCAGCCAGGCCTGAGCCTGAACCTGTATTTTTCTGTTGTGGGGGATGGGGGGGCGGGGCCCCCGTCCCCCAACAAAAAAGAT
>JAEWYL010000276.1 GCA_023395675.1 Chloroflexota bacterium
TGCGCGATTTCCCCCACGCCGTGCGCAGCGCCGTGCTCGACTCCACCTACCCGCCCCAGGTGCACCTGTACGTGGAGATGGCGGCCAACGCCCAGCGCGCCTTCCACGCCATCTTCGACCTGTGCGCCTCCGACCCCGGCTGCAGCGCCGCCTACCCCGACCTGGAAAACACGTTTTACAGCCTGATCCAGGAGCTGGAAGCCGACCCGGCCACGGCGCTGCTGGGTCCGCGCGAGAACCTGCAGGCGCTGAAGCTGGATGAGACCCTGCTGATCGACCTGGCCTACGCGGGCCTGTACAGCCGGGAGCGAGCCGGGCGAGTGCCCCAGCTGATCGCCTCCATCCGGAACGGCGACTACCAGGCCCTGGAGGACTGGCTGGATGAGCTGGGCGGTGAGCCCGGCGCGGAAGGGATGCAGATGGCGGTGATGTGCTCGGAGGAGATCCCCTTCGGCCCGGCGGAAGCCGCCCTGGCCTCCACCGCCGGGCTGCACCCGACGCTGGCGCAGCACTACCTGGGGAAAATCCAGTCGCGCTACGCCGTGTGCCAGGACTGGGGCCTGCCGCCGCCCGACCCGCGTGAGAACGAGCCGGTCGCCGGCTCGATCCCGTCCCTGGTGCTCGCCGGCGGGCTGGACCCCATCACCCCGCCGGAGTGGGGCCGCATGGCGGCCGCCGGGCTGCAGGGCGCGTTATTCTATGAGTTTCCGCACGAGGGCCACTCGGTGCTGCGCGCCTCGCCCTGCGCGCTGTCGCTGGCGCTGGCGTTCTGGGAGAACCCCGCCGCCGCGCCCGACCCTGCCTGCATCGCCTCCAGCCCCCCGGTGGCGTTCGACCTGCGCCCATGAGCTCGTTTCCCTTCGTGCGCCGCCGCTTTTTCCTTATCATGGCGCTGCTGCTGGCGGCCCTGGCCTGTAATATCCCCACCCCCACGCCCCCGGCGCCTGGCCCGACCGGCGCCCTCACGCAGGCGGCGCCCGGCGGGCCGCCTGCGCCCACGCCCAGCGCCGCGGCGGCAGCGACCACCGCAGCCCCTCCCCCCTCCCCCACCGCGCCCGCTTACCGGGCCGAGTTCGAGCCGGCCAGGTGCGATTTCGCCGTCCCCCAGGGCTACGCGCCGGAATGCGGCTACCTGAGCGTGCCGCAGGACCGCGCCCGCCCGGAGGCCGGGCGGGTCCGCCTGCACGTGGCGGTCTTCCGCAGCCGGGCCGCAGACCCCGCCCCCGACCCGCTGGTCTATCTCTCCGGCGGGCCGGGGAGCTCGGCCCTGGATTCCGCCGCCTACCTGTTCTCTTACGGCATGGGCGCCGCGCTCGAACGCAGAGACCTGGTCCTCTTCGACCAGCGCGGCACGGGCCGCTCGCAGCCCCGGCTGGACTGCCCCGAGGCGCGCGAGCTGGAAGCCCTGCTGCTGGCGCGGGAGATTCCGGTGGAGGAGGAGACCCGGGCGGCGGTGGAGGCCTTCGGGCGCTGCCGCGCCCGGCTGGAGGCGGAGGGCGTGGACCTGGCGGCCTATCACAGCGCCGCCAGCGCCGCCGACCTGGAAGACCTGCGAAAAACCCTGGGCTATCCCCAGCTCAACCTGTACGCGGTCTCTTACGGCACGCGCCTGGCCCTGACGCTGATGCGCGATTTCCCGCACGCCGTGCGCAGCGCCGTGCTCGACTCCGCTTACCCTCCGCAGGTGCACCTGTACACCGCGCTGGCGCCCAACGCCCAGCGCGCCTTTGACGTTTTCTTCGGCCTGTGCGCCTCCGATCCCGGCTGCAGCGCCGCCTACCCCGACCTGGAGGCGGTGTTCTACAATCTGGTGGAGGCATTGAACGCCAGCCCGCTCCCGGTGACCTTCACAGCCTACGGCGAGGAGCACCGAGCCCGGCTGGACGGCGGGCTGCTGGTGGACGTGCTCTTCACCGGGCTGTACAACCCTCAGGTGGCAGCCGCCATGCCGGCCATGATCTACGCCCTCAACCGCGGGGAGACCCGCCGCCTGCAGCCCCGGCTGGCCCTGTACCTGGACTCCTCCAGCGCCCTGGGGATGAATATGGCGGTGCAGTGTAATGAAGAGACCCCTTTCAGCCCGCCGCAGGAGGCCTACACCCTGGCCCGGGACACGCACCCGGCGCTCTCGGCTTTCTTCCCCGACAGCGTGCAGCCCCTGTTCGCCGTCTGCCAGGATTGGGGGCTGGAGGCCCGGGCCGGGGAGAATGACCCGGTCACGGCGGAGACGCCTGCCCTGGTGCTGGCAGGCGAGTTCGACCCGATCACACCGCCCGAGTGGGGGCGGCTGGCGGCCGCCGGCCTGGCGCAGGCCGCCTTTTTCGAATTCCCCGCCCACGGGCACTGGGTGACGCGCTCCTCAGAATGCGCCCTCGCGCTGGCGCTGGCCTTCTGGGAGGCCCCCACCCTCCCGCCCGATCCAACCTGCACGCTGACCCCCGACCGGCTGGAGTTCGCGCGCTGAACCGGGAGGGCTCAATTTCGTGCATTCGCTGAACCCCACAGTCTTGTTAGTTAGGGCACCCACTCGCAACATCACTTGACTATACTATTCTGGCGTTATAAAATGTTGCTTGATTGTCCGATTATTATCGGTTGGAATCATATTTCTCGAGCGCGGATATGGATAAAGACCAGAAGATCTGGCAGGAATGGGCACGCAAGTTGCACGCCTGGGGAGTGCAGGGATGGGCTGCCTCGCTCCTGGAGGCTGCCGGCCCGCTCACCCTGCTGGGCGCACAGCTCATCTACCTGGGCCAACCTGTCCTGCGCGCGGTTTTTCCGGACCCCAGGCTCCAGGCGCTGGCAGGCCTGCTGGAAGACCCGGAGCGCGCCCAGGCATTCGCCGCATTCTTAAGGGAGGGACCCGCCGCGTGAACCTCACCGCTCTGCTCAGTCCAAATATCCTGGGACTGATTTTTGTCCTCATCTTTTTCCTGCTCATCGTCATCTTTGCCCTGCTGGGGCGCAACCGGGCGGGCCGCAGCCTGCGGGAGATCGCCGCGTTCGAGCGTCTGAGCCGCTCCATCGGCCTGGCGGTTGAAGCGGGCTCCCGCCTGCACATTTCCCTCGGCTGGGGGAGCGTCTACGGCCTGCGCGGGATGTCCGGGCTGACGGGCCTGAGCGTGCTGGAGCGCATCGCCCGCCAGGCGGCCGTCTCCGACCGGCCCCCGATCGCCAGCGCGGGGAACGCCGAGCTGGCCTTGATGGCCCGGGATATCCAGCAGGCCGCGGGCCAGCCGGGCCGCGAGTCCGCCCAGCTGACCGGCGTGACCGCCTTCTCCTACGCAGCCGGCGTTCTGCCCATCGTCAGCGATGAAGACGTCTCGGCTCAACTGCTCGCCGGGCATTTCGGCAGCGAGGCCGCCCTGATCGCCTCTGCGGCGGAGGAGCGCGGCGCGCTGACCGTGGCCGGCAGCGACAACCTGGCGGGCCAGGCGGTGCTCTATGCCGCCGCCGGAGAGCCGCTGATCGGGGAGGAGCTGTACGCCTCCGGCGCTTACCTGGGCGCGGGCCTGTTCCACAGCGCCAGCCTGCGCGTCCAGGACGTCCTGCGCTGGCTGCTGGTCCTGGGGATCCTGGCCGGCGCGGTTTTGAAACTATTGGGGGTGCTGTGAGAAACCTGTTCCGTGCCCCTCTCTCGACCGCGGTGGCGGTCGTCTCCGGCCTGATCGTCCTGCTGGGCTATTTTCTGGACGTCCCCCTGCTCGACAACCTGCGCCAGCTCTTCCTACGCTGGTTTGTGGTGCTGGCGGCGGCCGCCCTGCTGGTCGGGGTCGCCAACCTGGCCCTGGTGCACCTGGGAAAGCTCTCCAACGGGCGGCAGGGCGGCTTTTACAGCCTGGTCCTGCTGGTCTCCCTGGCCGCCACCCTGGCGCTGGGGCTGCTGTTTGGCCCGACCTCCGGCTGGTCCCAGTGGATTTTTAATTACATTCAAGTGCCGATCGAATCCAGCCTGATGGCGGTGCTGGCTGCGGTGCTGGTCTTCGCCGCGGCGCGCCTCTTCCATTCTCGCCTGACCCTGTTCTCGGTGATCTTCCTGATCAGCGCCCTGGTAGTCCTGCTGGGCACGGCCCCCCTGCTGGGGGTTGAGTTCGGCTGGCTGCACGGCGAAAACGGGCTGCGGGCCTGGCTGCAGGGCCTGATGGCTGTGGCCGGGGCGCGCGGCCTGCTGCTGGGCATCGCTCTGGGCACCATCGCCGCCGGCCTGCGCCACCTGATGGGCGCCGACCGGCCTTACGGGGGAGGCTGAACATGGATGAAATTCGCTGCCCCATGTGCGGGAAACCCAATCCCGCCGACCGGGATGAATGCCTGCACTGCGGCGCCCGCCTGAAGCCCCTCTTCGCCCAATCCGGGGAGGATGCCGGCCGGCCCCCGCAGGAAAGCGCCCCTTCCCCCGCAGACGAACCGGAGGGCGAGGCCACCCTGCCGCCCATGCCCGAGGGTGAAATCCCCGACTGGCTGCAGGCGCTGCGTCCCGAAGGAGAGGACGCGGGCCCGGCCGCGGAAGATGAAGGCGAGGCGGTTCTCGGAGAGACCGAGCTGCCCGACTGGCTGAAGGAACCTTCCCCCGCGGAGAACACGCTGGGGGAGGAACCGGACCTGTCCGGAACCGAGGGCGGCCTGCCCGACTGGCCCTTCCTCTCGGCGAAGCCGGACGAAGGCGGGACGGATCCTGGGCCGGAACCCGGGGCTCAGCCCGGGTCGGAACCCGAGCCTGAAGCGCCCGAGGCGGCGAGCGAGGGCGAGCTGCCCGACTGGCTGCTGGAGCCTTCCCCCGCAGAGAGCGCCCTGGACGAGGAACCGGACCTGTCCGGAGCCGAGGGCGGCCTGCCCGACTGGCCCTTCCTCTCGGCGAAGCCGGACGAAGGCGGGACGGATCCCGGGGCTCAGCCCGGGCCGGAACCCGAGCCTGAGGCGCCCGAGGCGGCGAGCGAGGCCGAGCTGCCCGACTGGCTGCTGGAGCCCTCCCCCGCAGAGAGCGCCCTGGAGGAGGAACCGGACCTGTCCGGAGCCGAG
>JAEWYL010000029.1 GCA_023395675.1 Chloroflexota bacterium
TGATCCGAGCGGCGGTGGTACACCCGGTTACATCCCGAACCCGGCCGTGAAACCCGCCAGCGCCGATGGTACTTGGAGGGCGACCTCCTGGGAGAGTAGGTCATCGCCAAGAGGCTTTTCTATTTAAATATAAAAAGGTTTGCGGCACGCAGTGCCGCAAACCTTTTTATATTTAATCTCGGGAATGGTTGCCTTAGGACTTCAACTCCCGTTCGATATCTTGCTTCAACTTGTTGACCTCTTTCAACTCATCCATCAGGTCCAGCTCGGACTTCAGCTCGTCCGACAGGGTGCTGAAATAGGCCTTCAGGTTGCGGATCAGCTTGCCCAGCTCTCGCAGCACCCGGACCATGCGCTCGGGGCCGAGGACCACCACCGCCAGCAGGGCGATCACAAGGACTTCTGTTGTACCAAAACCGAAAATTTCCATATCAATCCCTGTTTGCGATTGCCGCCATCAGGATGCTGACCAGGTAGAGGGTACCCAGGGGCAGCATCACCAGGCCCATGTTGACCGGGTCCACGGTGGGGGTGATTCCTGCAGCGGCGACCGAGATCGCCACCACGGCGTAGCGCCAGCCGCCCAGGAGCTGCCTGGCGGAGATGAACTTCAACTTGGCGAGCACGAACACCACCAGCGGCATCTCGAAGCTCAGGCCGATCCAGAACATCAGCCGGGTGATGAACTCGAAGTAGTTTGCCGGCCGGATCTGGGTGGTGATCCCCAGGAAGTTGACCAGGAACGGGATGGCCTGCGGGATCAGCACGAACCAGGTGAAGGCCACCCCACCCACGAACAGCAGGGAAGCCAGCACCACACCGACCAGCAGCCATTTGCGTTCGTTCTGCTTCAGGCCGGGCATCATGAAGCTCAGCGCTTCGTAGACCACCACCGGCATTCCCAGCACCACGCCGCTGAGCAGGGAGACCCGCATGAAGATGGCGACGTTCTCGGTAACCTCGATGGAAACCAGGGCCCCTTTACCCCCCAGCGGTGTGGCCAGGAACCCGATCACCCGGTCGGCGAAGAGAAAGCTGGCCAGGGTGCAGATGACCAGCGCAGCCAGCGACCGGAAGATGCATCTGCGCAGCTCCTCCAGGTGCATCAGCAGCGGCATGGAGGATTCCATCTGCGCGCTTGCAGTGCGGTGGGCGCGGCCAAATGCGCGGGTTAACGCCTGCAGGGAGTACTTTTTACGGGGAGTGCTTCTGGTTTCCACGCCGGATCAGACCTGCTCGCTGTCTTTGTCTTCGCTCCCGGTGGACAGGCCTTTGCGGAATTCGGAAATCCCTTTGCCCATCTCACCGGCGATCTTGCTGATGCGCCCCACCCCAAAGAGCAGGACGATGATGATCAGCACGATAATCAGTTCGGTAGTTCCAATGTGGAATGGCATTTCATTTCTCCTTATCTAGAGCTTGGTCATAAATCGTAGGCCAGATCGAACCGCTGGGGGGTCGTCAGGTCGAGCTTCAGTTCTCGCAGATAACGCTCCCCCTCCCGGTTTTCGAAAACCGAGGAGGAAATCCCGATTTCGACAGCCAGGTTTTTCAGCGACGGGATGGCGCTCACCGGGAACTCCAGGTAGTTGAAGCGCCGGTTGATGCTGTACTGGCTGAACCCCAGGCGGCGAAAGGCGCGCAGGACCTTGTCCTGGTCGGTGCCGAACACTTTCGCCGTCTTGATCAGGTAGTCTTTTTGAGAGAAAAAGGCGGTGCCGGACAGCGGCTGGTGGAAGTTTTGCTGGTAGATCTGCCCGGTGTGCTTGTTCTCCACCGAACAGTAATGCACACCGATCTTCAGACCCTGCTCGAGGGTAAAGGCCAGCAGGTCCAGGCAGACCAGCTCGCTCCCGGCCACCGGTAACCCTCCGGCATACCAGTAATCGTAGAGGGTGCGGTAGGGCGGGTATTTCAACTGGAAGCCGCGCCGGCGGTATTCTTCCGCATTCTGCATCGGGAAACAGAACTCCAGCAGGTTGATGCCGAAGATATCCAGGCGCTCGAGCTCCAGCAGCACCTCCTTCATCGCCTCCAGCGTGCCCGGCAGCACCGGCATCTCGACCATCGCCGCCGGGATGTACTCGCGGGCCAGGGCCAGGCGCTCGAAGGTATGGCGGTGGCCCTTCTCCAGGTCGTGCATGCGGATGCTCAGGCGGATCTCCTCCACGCCGGCGTCCTTCAGCTCGCTGAGGATCTGCGGGGTCAGGTGATCCCCGGAGGTGTACAGGCGCTTGTAGGCCTGTGGAAAGTTTCGGTTGGCAAAATCGAAGAACCGGACCGCTTCCTCTTTGTGGAGCAGGGGTTCGCCCCCGGTCAGGGCCAGGTGCTTGATTTTCAGCTTCCGGGCGTGAATCTCCTGCAGCTCGGCGGTGATGTCGCGGGCGCGCTCTACGTCTTCGCTGTAGCCGTCCTGGTTGGGGTTGAAGCAGTAATAGCAGGAGCGGTGGCACTGCAGCGAGATGAAGAAGGTGGCGCAGCCGAGGCCGGTCTGGCAGGCTTCGCAGGCAGGGGAAATGCGGTTGACGTAAAGGCTCTTGTCGTCGTTGCGCACCTGCACGCCCTGCGCCGTCAGCGCCTGGATGCGTTCCCGGGCGGCGGGTCTTTCGTCCTGCTGTGAGAACTCCAGCCCGGCCTGCCCGATGCGGCGGACGAAGTCTTCGTAGATATCCACGTACCGCCGTGCATAGGCTGCCAGGTTGCGGTTTTTGATTTGCTGCAGGGTCTGCTTCTCGACCGGAATGATCATAGTTTTTTATGCCTTCGCAGCATGATGGACTGCTAAAGCCCCGGGGGCAGTTTCGAGCCGAACGGGTTGTTGCGGCGGTACTCGCAGGCCGGGCAGAGTCTCTTTCCCGGTTTTGCGGCCGTCGGGGCGTTGCAGCGGTCGCAGTTGATCAGCCCGCCCGAGGCGACAACCCGCTCGCCGCTGAAAACGGCCTGTACCGGCGGCTCGAAAGTCAGTTGGATGGCCGCAATGGTACACACGTCCCGGCACAGGCCGCAGCCGGTGCACCAGGCGGCGTTGAAGGAGATCTGGAAGGTCTCCAGATCCTGCTGCATGCGCAGCGCGCCGGTGGGACAGATGAGGGTGCAGGCCCCACAGGCGGAGCACTCCGGGGAGATCTGCAGTTCCGCAAACCCCGGGTGATCCAGGGTCACCTCCGGCGACAGCCCCCCGGCCTTGAGCTGATCCATCGCGGCCGCCATGCGGGCTCGGTCGCGGCTGGGCCGGGCGTGGCGGGTCTGCGTGCCCTGCGAGAGCACGCGGGCCGCAGTGATCTGCCCCTGGCGAGAAGCCAGGCGGAAGAGGTCCCGGCGCGACATCGGCGGGTTGTGGGCGTCCCACACCGGTCGCTCGGCCGGGTCCGGCAGGCCCTGCGTGTGGAACACAAGCCGGCCGGAGGCGCACGCCCGGCTGATCGTTTGGGCTATGCGAACCTGTTCCGCCAGGCGGGGGAAGAGCATCGACCAGCGGCAGCTTTCGCAGGCTTCGGCGCGCAGGTGAACCTCCTCCACCCCGAGGGAGAGCAGCGCCAGCAGGGCGCCGGCGCCCAGCCCCGCCAGGCAGCCCCGCACCTTCACCCCGGTGGAGTCGTTCAGGCCCTGTTGGGGAGCCGGGTGCAGGCCGCAGAGGACCTCCAGGCGCTTTGTTTCCACGCGGGCCGCGCTGGTGAGCAGCGGCTGCACCGAATCGTCGGCGGTGAATGCCTGGTAAGGACAGGCGATCAGGCAGGCCAGGCAGCTTTCACAGCGGTCTGTGTCCAACTGCGGGGGCGTACCGGGTTGGATGGCGTCCGCCGGACACAGATCGCGGCAGGCTTCGCACTGAGCGGAACGGCTCTGGCTGTGAACGCAGGCCTGAGGATCGAAACGAACTTCAGAGCGGTCAATAGCCGCCAGCTTTTCCGCTGCATCGAGCCAACTCACTGCTCCAGGCCCTCCTTGCTGGTGATATCGAGCACCTGCGTCAGGTCGGCTACCGCGCCGCGAACCAGCAGGGCGGCGCCGCGATAAAAGTCGGTGCGTGCAAATTTGAGAACCAGGGCGGCCCAACGGTCCGTCCATTTACCCAGGTGTTCCGCCAGGAACCGGCTCTGGGCGTCGATCAGTTCGATAAACGAGACCTGATCGCCCTTCGCCAGCGCCTCCAGAGCCAGGCCGGCCAGGTGGTTCAGGAAAGACAGCTCCAGGGCGATGTGATCGTCCGGCTCATTGCGCTCGCGTTCGGCCTGCAGGCCGTAGCGGTGGAACCAGCGGCGCACGTCCAGGGTCTCTTTCTGGAAGAGCAGGCGCTCTTCGCTCAGGTAGACCGAGCCCCACGGGGGCGCCAGCACTTTGCCGGTGCCGATGAAAAGGTTCAGATGATCGTTCTGGATCTCATCTACCTGCTCGGCTGTGAGCTGCGGTTTACAGGCTGCCGTCCACTGCTGCAGATAAGCCAGGCCGCTCTGGATATCGGGCTGTTCCATCCCGATCGGCGCTTCGCTGAAAATGTCTTCGCTCACCAGGGTCTGCAGCCAGTCTGCTTCCGGGGCGGTGTAGACCATCTTGCTCAACAGGCTGAGGAGCAGTCTCTCCCCGACCAGGTAACCGTTCCAATCAAAACCTTCGTTGTTCATCTGATTCATTCTCATCTCCTGAAATTACTGATCACCCACATGCTGTTTATAACCCTGTCGGGTCAAAATCGTCAGGGATGAATTTCCCGATTGTTGACTATAAATGTCACGATAATGTATGCGCGCCGGCGCGACACAATCCATTGAGAGAACGGTTGGGCCGGCCGGCGCGGCTGGTTTCAGCCACCTGAGTGGTTTTCACCTGCCCGGCAGAACTGCCGGGCAGGTGAGGCTTCGTTTAGGTTATCAGATGCCGATCTTGATGTGGGTGGCGTAGAAGATGAAGCGGCCCATCACCTCGGCGGACAGCACCAGGATGAAAGCGCTGTAGACCAGCACGCCCAGGGTCTGCTCGCGCCCGCCGGTGAGCGAGTTGCGGTACAGGAACAGGGCGAACACGCCGGCCCCGATGAAGGCCAGCGCCAGGCGCAGGCCCAGGAGCATACCGAAGCTGTTGTAGGTCATGGCCACGCTGGCCGCACCCGCCGGGACGCCGGAGGCGCTCAGGAAGGCCAGCTGCAGCGGGGCGGCGATCAGCTCGATGCCCAGCAGCACGATGGAGGCCAGGGCGATCCAGCGCACGCTCGAGCGCAGCAGGGTGCACTGCGTCTCGGCGCAGGCCGGTTCGCTGCGCTTCACGTAGGCGTAGTTGGCCACGAAGGCCGCCCCCACCGCCAGGGAACCCAGCAGGAAGGTGGTGGCGAAGAACTGCAGCGGGGTGGCCAGGGTGTTCCAGGAGGGCATGGTGTTGAGCATGTAGATATGGGACATGGCGTAGACCATGACCAGGCCCACCACCGCGGTGACCACGGCCAGGGCGCTGCGCACCGTGGCGGTGGCCAGCTTGCGCCACTGCATGAAGGCGAACACCGCACCCAGGACGGAGAAGGCCAGCACCAGGGCGATCTCGCGGCTCATCCAGGAGGTGGCGATGTTGTTGATGGCCTGGGGTGCATTGGCGGGGTTGCCCAGGTGGAAGAAGGAAGCCACCCCGGCCAGGGCCAGGGTCGGGCCGATGGCCAGCAGCGCACGGGTGCTCAGGCGGTCAGCTTCTTCCAGGCCGGCCTTGCGGGAGGCGAAGAAGTGCACGATACCCAGGACGACGAACGCACCGACTGACATCTGCGCCAGGACGGTAAAGATTACCAGTGCCCATTCGTGAGTGTCCATTTTAGAGCTCCTCCGGAAGGTTCAGAACCCGACCGGTACCGCTTCCGCTCGCCTGAGCGTGCTTGTGCGGCGTGATCACCAGAGCGGGATTCGTGACGGATGCATCGGGCAGGGGTTCGATGGCGGCCATGTCGCCGTATTTGGCGCGCAGCTCCTCCACCTCACCGAAATCCAGGGCGCGCATGACGCAGGCGCTCACGCAGGCGGGTTTGCCGCCCTTATCGACGAGGTCCATGCAAAAGTTGCATTTGGACATGACGCCTTCGACGTCGTTGTACTGCGGAGCGCTGTACGGGCAGGCCCATTCGCAGTAGCGGCAGCCGATGCAGTCATTCTGATTGACGTACACGATGCCGTCGGAGCGCTTGGTCATGGCTCCGGTCGGGCAGACCTCCACACAGGCCGGTTTCTCGCAGTGGTTGCAGGAGATCGAAACTGCGTAGGAGAAGACCTGGTTCGGGATGAACATCCCGGGCCGGGAGGGGTGAGGCAGCCAGTCTCCGCCGCCATACTGCAGCACCCGGCGCCAGCGCAGGTGAGGGGGCAGGTCGTTCTTATCCTGGCAGGCTACCTGGCACACCTTGCAGTTGACGCAAATACTGGAGTCGAAATAAAAGCCTAACTGCTTGGCCATCTTATGCCTCCTTCAGGGGGATTCTCTGCGGCCATTTGTAATCGGGCTCCAACTGGACCGGCCCGTCATACTTCTTGACCTCAACGATATTACTGTTCCAGCCCGATACCCCCTGACCGGTGGAAACGGGGCCGCACAGGATGTTATCGGCGCCGGCCTTGTCAACACCGGTGGCCTCGTCCATTTCAACCCAGGCGCCGTGCGGTACGGTTACAACACCCGGCATGATGCGGGCGGTCACGAACACCGGGCGGATCACCTTGCCGTGCTTGCTGGTAATCTCAACGATGTCGCCGTGCTTGATGCCCCGCGCCTCGGCGTCGATCGGGTTCATGAAGAACTCGTGCGGGAAGGCCCGGCGCAGCTGCTGGATGTTGTCGAAGACGGAGTGCGAACGCCGCGGGTAGTGGATGTTGTAGTTCTGCAGCGGGTAGTCGCCCTTGATCTTCTTCTTCCAGTCCTTGAAGGTGGCTTCGTAACCTTCCTGGGCCGGGTTGTAAGCCGGGTAGGGCTTGATGGTCGACCAGCCGCGGGATTCGATCACGTCCGCCAGCTTCTTGCAGTAGATCTCGAGCTTGCCGCTGTCGGTGGGCAGGGGATTGGCCTCCGGGTCCTCGCGGAAGTCCATCAGCGCGACGTACTCGTAGTTGTCGCCCTCGTGGCGCGGAACCTGGTAGTAGCCCTTCTTCTGCAGTTCCTTCAGCGAGATCTTGCCCTGCTGGGGCTGGCCTTCGACGCCCCATTCCTTGATGTCCTCTTCGGTGATGGTCACCAGCGGCACGTACTCGGACTTCGAGTAGGGGACGTCGCCCTTGAGGATGGTCGCGCCGGCGATCTGGTTGAAGATCTGCTGCTTCAGCGGGACGGGGTTGATCACCTCAGGATCGAGACCCAGGCGCTTGCCGATCTCGGCCGCGATCCAGATATCGCCCTTCGCCTCGTAGAGCGGCTCGGTAACCTGGCTGGCCCAGACGAAACCGATCTCCCGGTTGGCGCCCGAAACCGTGCCGAAGCGCTCCCACTCCGTGGTGACGGGCAGGACGATGTCGGCGTACTTGGAGTTGGTGGTCAGGATCTGCGAATGCGAGACCACGAATTCCACCTTGCGGTGTGCTTCGATGCCGCGGGTCATACCGTCGCGGGTCTGCAGGGTCGCGCCGCCGCCGTGGTAGATCATCTGGATATTGATGTCGCGCACGTCGTTCTTGCCGGCTACGTACTTGTCGGTCACCACCGCATCCCACATCTGCGTGTCGTTCAGGCGGATGCCGGGGATCTTGGGCAGAGCGGTCCAGACGTCGACGCGCTCCTCTTCGAGCGGGTTCATGCCGACACCGGGCACGCCGGAGCTGCCGGGGTTGATGATGGCCGGACCGCAGCGCAGGCCGCTCCAGTTCTGGTGGTAGTAGCTGTCGCCGGTGAAGCTGCCGGGGCGGCCGATGTGGCCGGTCATGGCGCCGAAGGTGAAGAACATCTGGGGCCAGGAGTCGGCGTTCTGGACGCGGGCGGTGGCGCTGGCCATGCACAGGGCCACGTTGCGGGTGCGGGCAATCTCGAGCGCCAGGGAGCGGATGCGGTCGGGATCGACGCCGCAGCTCTCGGAAGCCCATTCGGGGGTCTTCGGGACGCCGTCGTAGGTGCCCAGCACGTAGTCTTTGAAGTTGTCCTTCGGATCGGCGCCTTCGGGCATGTGCTCGGCGTCGAAACCGATGGAGCAGCGGTTGAGGAAGTCCCAATCGATCAGCGGGTTGGTCTCGGGATCATCTTCGGTGATCAGGACGTAGGCCATACCCAGCACCATGGCGTGATCGGTGGTGGGGCGGATCGGGATCCACTCGTCGGCCAGAACCTGAGCCGCATCGGTGTAGAAGGGGTCGATGATGATAACCCGGGCGCCCTTCTTTTTGTTCTGCAGGTAATTGTAGGTCGGGTTCCCACCACTGCTCGACGAGGCATTGCCACCCCAGTGGACGAAGAGGTCCGTCTTGCGGTGGTCCATGCGGTCGTTGATCATAACGCTGGTGTAAGCGCCGTAACCCAGGCAGGAGGTCTTGCTGGAGTGCAGCGTGCCGCCGGAGGTGGTGCCGTAGGTGGAGACGTAGCCACCGTACAGGGTCATGGTGCGCTGAATTTCACCGCCGCCAGGGATGAGGATAGAGGCGTTGCCGTATTTTTCTTTGATGCGTTTGATTTCGGACGCGACGATATCGAGCGCCTCTTCCCAGGAAATGCGCACCCATTCGTCCTGGCCGCGCAGTTCTTTCTTCCCGCCGCCCGGCTCCCAGTTCTTGCGCTTCATCGGGTATTTCAGGCGATCGGCGCCGAAGACCTGCTTGCGCTGAGAGCGGCCACGTGCACAACCGCGCTGCTGGGGGAAGTCGGGGCTGTCTTCGTGGGTGTCGTCAGATTTCTGGCGCAGCACCACGCCGTCTTTCACCAGCGCATAGTTCGGGCAGCGACCACCGCAGTTATGCCAGCAGGCTGCTGAAATCCACTCGCCTTCGCTTTCGTCTTCCTGAGCGGCGGCCTCCATGGATTTCAAACCATAGCTCAAGCCCCCGGCCAGAGCTGCAGTCCCACCCAGGGCAGCGCTCCACTTCAGGAAGCTCCGCCGGGTGAGTACGGTATCATTCAATGCTCTGGCGAGGAAATTTTTTTCACTCATGGATTTTTCCTCCAACTTCGTCTCGATAACTCTTGCGGCCCCCCGCCGGGTTTGGCCTGCAACCTTGCAGGCAAAATCAGGATTTGGTCTGGCTCGCTTAGGCTTTATCTGATATGCACTCTCCGCTTAGGGATTGGGACATGAAGAGATTTTTACACTTGAAGCATATCCCAATCGCGCTGCCAGTGCATCCTGCAGTGGAGTACTCTTTAATCACCCGGTAGGGTGAATAAATAAAGAGGGACCATCTATAAAATAGGGGCCGGGCGAAACCCGGCCCCTATTTTATAGATGGTCCCGGCCTCTCAGTTGTCCTCCGGTTCGACCAGGCCGTGTTTGAGGGCATAGGTGGCGGCCTGCGTGCGGTTCTCGAGCTGCAGTTTGACCAGGATGTTCTTCAGATGGCTCTTGACCGTGTTGACCGAAATGGTAAGCGCTTCGGCGATTTCCGGGTTGCTCGCCCCACCGGCCACCAGGCGCAGGACGAGCAGCTCGCGCTCGGTGAGGGCCTCTTCGCCCCGCTCTTCATCGGTGCGCCGGCGGGCCACCCCTTTGAGGATGCGGGTCGCCATGGAGCGCGTCATGGCGATCTCTCCCTCGAGCACGCCTTTGAGCAGGTCGAAGAGCTCGTCGGCGTCCAGGCTTTTCAGCAGGTAGCCCGAGACGCCGAGCTGCACGGCCTCGTACAGGTGTTCATCGCGCTCGGAGGAGGTCAGCATCACCACCGCGATCTTCGGGAAGCGCTGGCGGATCACTTTGGTCGCCTGCAGACCGTCGGTCGGCGGCATGTAGATGTCCATCAATATGACGTCGGGGCGGAGCTGCTCGGCCAG
This sequence comes from Chloroflexota bacterium, assembly GCA_023395675.1. Classification (GTDB taxonomy): domain Bacteria; phylum Chloroflexota; class Anaerolineae; order Anaerolineales; family UBA4823; genus JAEWYL01. The sequence continues at coordinate 9,925 of JAEWYL010000029.1, forward strand.
GGCGATGGCCTCATCCCCCGACTCGGCCTCACCGACCACTTCAACCAGATCCGAGCGTGTACGCATCAGGCTGATCAGGCCCTGGCGAAAGAGTTTATGATCGTCGGCGATCACAACCCGTATTTTCATCTTCTATCCTTTCAACCTAAATTCCGGTCCGAACGTGCGTGGCGTAAAACAGGAAGCGGCCCAAAATCTCACCCACCGCCACCAGGATGCAGGAGATGTAAGCCGGCCTCAGCAGCTCGCCCGGCTGTCTGCCGGGGCTGCGCAGCTTCAGCATATACACCCCCAGCACCGTCATCCCCACCAGCGGCGCCAGCAGCCGCAGGATGAACAGCGGCTGGTAGAGGTGGGTCAGGAGCTGCATGCTCATCTGAGCCGAGAGATCTCCGTTCCGTAAATGGGTGATCTGGTAATAATTGTTGATGTAAATCACGCCCAGCGTGAAGGCCCCGGTGGCGACCAGGCGGATGAAGGCCGCGCTCACCACCGGCTGGCGTTCGGCCACCAGCTCCGGTTTCCAGACCTCGCAGAATTTCAGATCCATCAGCAGCATGGCGATGGTGGCTACGGAGCCCAGAAAGATGGTGGTGGCGAAGAAAGCGATGACCGTGGTGATGGTATCCCAAGCCGCCTGGGAGGGCAGGCGGTAGATATTGGACATGCAGTAGATGGTGGCCATTCCGAACGCAATGGTCACCCAGCCCAGCACGGAACGCAGCCGTTCGCGGCCCGGGCCGCCGCCCTGCAGGAAGAGCAAAATGTAGAGCGAGATGAGAAACAGGACGGTAAAGACGATCTCACGGCTCAACCAGGAGTGGCTAAAGTTGAGCACGGCCAGAAAAGAGAACAGCGGCCGGCTGAGGTGGAAGTGCGAACCGACGATCGAAATGAAAACGGTAAAACCGATGATCGTCAGCGGGGTGTTAATCACGCGATCCAGGGTCTGGATGTCCACCCGGCTGCGGTTTCTGGTGCGCATCAGCCAGAGCAGAAAGAGCACCCCGACGGAAAGCTGCATGAGAATGGTGTAAACAGGCAGGGCCCATTCACGTAAATTCATAATTCACCTCCCCTGTTGTGCGATGATCACCCGGCTGAATCACTCCGAGTTTTCGGACCTCAGGCAGGGCAGTTTGCAGATCACGGTGGTGCCGGCCCCTGGCATCGATTCGATCGTGAGGCAGCCCTGCACGCTTTCGGCTCGCTCGCGCATGGTTTGCAGGCCGAAGCGGCGCTTCGAATCGCGCTGCACGAAACCGACCCCATCGTCGCGCACCTGCAGGACGATGAAGCTCTGCTCTCCCTGGTTTTCTCGCTCCAGCAGCACGTCCACGCGGCCGGCCGAGGCATGTTTGCGCACGTTCGCCAGCGCTTCCTGCATGATACAGACGAGCTGCACTTCTGCGATGGAAGAGAGATCCAGTTCACCGCACCCCCGGTTCTCGAAGCGGGTATCGATGCCGTTCTGAATGCCGAACTCATCCAGATACTCGCCCACCGCGGCGGTCAACCCGCCTTCATTCGCCAGGGTGGTGCGCAGGCTGAGGATATTTTCGCGGATATCGGCGTGGGCCAGCCGCACGGCCTTGCGCATCTGGGCCAGCTCGCTGCGCAGCTCCTCGCGTTTATCCTGGGTCAGCAAGGCTTCCAGGGTCTGCACCTGCAGGTTCAGGTAACCGAGTACCTGCGCCAGGCCGTCGTGCATCTCGCGGGCGATGCGCGTGCGCTCTTCGGTGATGGACAGCGACTGCAGTTGGGAGGTCATCAGCCCGTGCTGGATGGCGATGACCACCTGGTCGGCCACACATTCCAGCCAGACCAGATCGGTCTCGGTGTAGGGGCGGTGGTTCAGGCGGGCGATCCAGAGTACGCCCACCGGGTTCGTATCGAAATCCAGGCGCACAACGGCCACCGCCTGGGCCGGGGTACCCGGTGGATAACAGATATCCCTCAGCGGCTCTCCGTCCACGCCCTCGTTGGTCCAGTAAGACTGCCTGGACTGCAGGATCTGCTGCAGCAGCGGGTTGTTGAACCGCACCGATGAGGGCAGCATTTCGCTCTGGGTCCAGTTGGAGAAGCACTTGAGCTGCAGGCTCGAGCTGTCGCGGTCGAGCACGGCCAGGCCGGCGAAATCGGAGTGCAGCAGCGTGCGCGCGTTATCGCAGATGTACAGCAGGATCTGGTCCACCTCTTCGAGCTTCGTCAGGCGCTGGTTGATGGCCACCAGGAAATCGGTCCAGCTTTCGGCCTCCTGGCGGGCGGCAATTTGCGCTTCGAAGGCCTTGCGCTGGGCGCGGTCGCGCTCATCTTGCAGGGCTTTCAGCTCTCTGCGACGCGTGGCCTCGAACACGCCCAGGCCGCGCATGACGAAAAAGGTCACCGCGAAGGACGACAGCATGCGCCAGAACTGGATCGGCAGGCCGGTGACGGAGAGCACATAGTCGTAGTCGAGCCAGGGCGGCAGGATGCTGTTGACGTTGGCGGGCGGGTCCAGTTCGCCGCTGAAGGGGTTGATGACCACCCGATCGTAGTTGTAATAGGAAGCCGGCGCGTGGGGTGCGGCCGGCACGATGAGCCCCATGACGAAGGCTTCGAACAGAAAGCCGATGGCCGAACCCAGCATCAGGTTGGAGACGTCGTAATGCCCCAGCCGGCGCATGTAATTTCGCTGGCGGTAAAAGCCGATGCCGGCCATGATGCTGCCCGGCAGGTACAGCAGGTAGCGCGACCAGATGTCGATGGGGATGTCGATCGGCGAGGGGGTGATGAAGGTCGTGGCAGCGTAGGCGATGGCGAACGAGATGGGCATGATCAACACGCCTGGGATAAAAATCGTCCAGGCGGGCAGCGGCGTGAGGTCCCTGAGGATGCCCCACCCAAAGCGCAGCAGCAGCAGGCCGCTGAGCGGCTGGGTGATCAGGCGCAGGTTGTTCAGAAGCTGGAAGTAATTCTCTTCGCTGCCGCTGGCCAGGAACATATCGATCCAGCTCGTGGCCCCGCAGGCAATGCCAAAAGCGGCCAGCCAGGGGAGCTGCTTGCTCAGGGGCAACTTGCCCCCCTGGCGGCTTTGTAGATAAGCCGCCAGACCCAGGCCGCCGAACGATAGGCCGTTGAGGAAGTAAATGAGCATCAAATCGGTTCTGTCCCTTCTGTGGCGCTGCGACGCGCCGGTACCTGGATTCATTATAACGAGGGCTTTGTACAGGGGAACCCCTATTGTGACAATTGGAGCAAAAAAGAGGTCATATATCATGTTGCTGGCAGCGCCTTCTGCGGTCAAAATAAGGGCGCACCAGGGCAGCCGGCGCGGAAAAATGCTACGATCGGAGCAGGCAAAACTCACCCAGTTGGGTGGTGTGAAGACAAGTACAAGACTCTATAATCAAGCTGAGAATAAATCGGATCTGACGGACAACTGAATAGATCAAACAACATTTGTTTGCTCTCCGATCTGTCCGGCCTAAAGCACAGGCCATGGCCAGGCAGACAGGGCCCGAGCGGAAACGCTCCGGCCTCCCGAAGTCCAGGATGAGCCTGAACGGAATTGGAAAGGAGATAAGGCATTGCAAAAGGATTTTTGCTCGCCGGAGATTCTCCTGGCGAGCTTTTTTTCAACCCGCGAACAGGAACCTGCGCTGCTGCTCCTCGTTGGGGGCAGCGGGGCGGGGAAAACCACCTGGTGCCGCAATCTGGTCAGGATTGCGCAGTCACGCGGGCTGCGGGTAGGGGGACTGCTCTCTCCGGCGGTATTCCAGGGGGATCACAAAACCGCCATCAACCTGCTGGATATCCAGAGCGGGGAACGCCGCCTACTGGCGATCCGCCGCCAGTTTACGGCCCGCCGCCCGCTGCAGGAAGCGGCAGCAGCGCCCGAAAACGGCCGGCCGGCCACCGGGGAATGGTTATTCCACCCGCAGGTGCTTACCTGGGGCAAGAACCTGCTCGCCCGGACCGGGCCGCTGGACCTGTTCGTCTTCGACGAGGCCGGCCCGCTCGAATACGAGCACGGGCAGGGCCTGGTTTCGGGGTTGGAGCGCCTGGATGCCCGCCGCGACCGGCTGGCCGTGGCGACGGTGCGCCCCGGGCTGTATCCCCAGGCGGCAGAACGCTGGCCCTGGGCCCGGCTGGTGGAACTGGAAGTCTGCGAGGCGGTGGCATGATCCGGGTACGCGACCTGTCGGTGTCTTACGGGACGGTCACCGCGCTGCACGGTGTGGATCTGCAGGTGCAGGCGGGCGAATGCCTGCTGGTAACCGGGCCTTCCGGCTGCGGCAAGAGCACCCTGGCCCGGGCGCTCACCGGGCTGATCCCCCAGATTATCCCGGCGGAGTGCAGCGGAGAGGTGCATATCGCCGGGCTGGATCCCCGGCAGGTCCCGATCGCCAATCTCACCCGCCACGTGGGCATCGTCTTCCAGAACCCCTCCAGCCAGCTTTTCCACCTGCACGTGGCCGACGAAGTGGCCTTTGGGCCGCGCAACCTGGGCCTGGACGAAGACGAGGTCCAGGAGCGTGTACATTGGGCCCTGAACGCGGTGGGCATCGCCGACCTGGCCGGCTGCAATCCGGCGCAGCTTTCGGGCGGGCAAAAGCAGCGCGTGGCCATCGCCTCGGCGCTTGCCATGCGCCCCGAAGTGCTGGTGCTGGACGAGCCCACGGCCTCCCTGGACGTGGAAGGGACCGCGCGGGTGATCGCCAGCCTGCAGGAGCTGCGCCGCCGCCTGGGCATGACCATCGTGCTGGTCGAGCACCGCCTGGCGGCTGCAGCCCGGCTGGCCGACCGGGTGGTGGTGCTGGAGAGCGGCAGGGTTATCGCCCAGGGCGACCTGGAGACCGTGTTTCAGGTGCGCACCCTGCTGCGAAGGCTGGGCCTGCGCCGCCCGCTGGAAGATAAACAGTCCCCCTGGCAGGCTCTGATCAGCGAGCACCACCAGCCGCCCTCCGGCCAGGAGCCCCTGCTGGAGCTGAGCCGGGTATCCGCCGGTTACGACCGCAAAACCCCCGTCCTGCACGATATCAGCCTGAACATTTACCCCGGCGACTTTATTGCGCTGGTGGGCGAGAACGGCGCCGGGAAATCCACCCTGGCCCTCACCGCCGCGGGGCTGCTCAAACCCTCCGGCGGGAGCGTGCGCTTCGCGGGCGGAAAACGCCCCCGCCCGGGGCTGGACGTGAGCATGCTGTTTCAGAACCCCGCCGACCAGTTGTTCACCGATTCGGTGGACGAGGAAGTGGCCTTTGGGCCGCGCAACTTCAGGCGCTTCGATCCCGCCGAGCACCAGCAGCTCCTCGAGGAGACTGACCTGTCGCTGCTGCGCGACCGCCATCCGACCATGGCCTCGGTTGGGCAGCAGCAGCGCATCGCCCTGGCGGCCTGCCTGGCGCTGCGGCCGCGGCTGCTGGTGCTGGATGAGCCCACCTTGGGGCAAGACTGGGGCCACCTGGAGCGCATGATGGAATACCTGCGGGAATACAACCGGCGGGGAAGCGCCATTTTGCTGATCACCCACGATTACAAGCTGATCCACCGTTACGTCCGGCGCGTGCTGCTGATCGAGAAGGGGCGCATCGCCCGGGACGGGC
>JAEWYL010000162.1 GCA_023395675.1 Chloroflexota bacterium
GGGGGGGGGGGGGGCGGGGGGGCTTCCTGTTTAACTGGCGGGGGCGCGCCGCGGGCCGCTCACTCTTTTTCGTACGGGATGCCCTCGGCGGCGGGCGCCTGGCTGCGCCCGACCACCCCGGCCAGGATGATCATGGTGGCCACGTAGGGCGCCATGAGCAGGAACTGGGAGGGGATGCGGATGCTCAGGATCGCCAGCTTGGAGGCCAGCGAGTCGGCGAAGCCGAAGATCAGGGCGGCGCCGAACGAGCCGAACGGCATCCAGTTGCCGAAGATCATGGCCGCCAGGGAGATAAAGCCGCGCCCGGCGGTCATCACCTCGTCGAAGCGCCCGACCGAGCCCAGGGTGAAGTACGCCCCCGCCAGACCCGCCATCATCCCGCCCAGGAGCGTGCCCATGTAGCGGGTGCGAAAGACGTTGATCCCCAGCGTGTCGGCCGCTTTGGGATGCTCGCCCACCGAGCGCAGGCGCAGGCCCCACCGGGTGTAAAAGAGCCCCACGTGAAGCACGATCAGCAGGATGAACATGGCGTAGACGAAGATGTTGTTATTGAACAGGATGGGCCCGAGCACGGGGATATCGGCCAGCACCGGGATTTTCACAGCGGGGAAGATGCCCGGCGTGTTCAATTCCTGGTTGGTCTGCAGGAACTTGGAGGAGATGTAGGAGGTGATCCCGGTGGAGAAGATGTTGATCACCGTACCGGAGATGACCTGGTTGATCTTGTACTTGATGCACAGGACCGCGTGCACCCAGGCCAGCAGGGCGCCGCTCAGGATGCCGGCCGCCAGACCCACCCACAGGCTGTCGGTCACGCTGGCGACCAGGGAGGCCACCATGGCCGCGGTGAGCATCATGCCTTCGATGGCGATGTTGATGATCCCCGAGCGCTCGCACAGGATGCCGGACATGGCCCCCAGGGTGAGGGGCACCGCCTTGGAGAGCGAGGTGTTCAGCAGGCCGGTCATATTGAGCGATTTGCCGGCCGTGGCCCAGGTCAGGAAGGCGAAGACGAACAGGGCCGCCACGATGCCGAGCACCAGGTTGGTGCGCCGCCCGAAGCCGCGCGCCCGGGCCAGCTGGGCCGCGCCCAGGAAGGCGCTGAAGAAAGCCAGGGTGTTCAGCGTGGCCACGGTGGGCAGGCGCAGGTCGGGGACCACCTTTTCGAAGCCGCCGGGGGTGAGCCCGAACTGGCTGATCGTGCCCCCCTCGATGGGGCGGCTGAACAGAAGCCAGATGGCCGCGGCGAACAGCAGGAACAGGACGCCGATGACCCGCTGGCGGGTTGGGGAGACAATCTCTACTTCGCGCCGCAGTGCAGTGGTTGCCATGCTCAATCACCTCCCAGCGTGGTTGTCGGCACGCTTTCCATGGTGGTCGTGGGGGTCCGCAGGCGGTAGATGGTGCGGATGATCGCCGGAGCGGCGATAAAGGCCAGGATCATGGCCTGCAGGACGGAGATAATATCAATCGGGATACCGGCGGAGAGCTGCATGCGGGTGGCCCCGTTGCGCAGCGTGCCGAACAGGAGCGAGGCCAGCACCACGCCCAGGGGATGGTTGTTGCCCAGGAGCGCCAGGGCGATGCTGTCGAAACCGTAGCCGGAGGAGAAGGCCATCGCCAGGTTGTGGTTGAGGCCCATCACCTCGTTCGCCCCCGCCAGCCCCGCCAGCGCCCCGGAGAGCGACATGGCCACGATGGTGACGGTGGTCACGTTCATCCCGGCATAGCGGGCGGCGAAGGGGTTCGAGCCCACCGTGCGCAGGTCGAAGCCCCATTTGGTCTTGAAGAGGAACCAGTAGACCAGCCAGGCCACCCCCAGGGCGATGAAGAACCCCAGGTGAAAGCGGACGGGGTCGCCGAAGAAGCGGGGCAGCATGGCGCTGGGCTCGATGTTGGGGCTGATCGGGTTGAAGGATTCCGGGCGCTTCATCGGGCCGCTCAGCAGCCAGTCGCTCAGGCGGAAGGCGATGTAATTCAGCATGATGGTGTTGATCACCTCATGCCCGCCGGTCTTCGCCTTGAGCCAGCCGGGGATGAAGCCCCAGATGGCCCCGCCCAGGGCGCCCATCAGCAGGGTGAGGGGGATGTGGATGATGGCCGGCAGCCCGGGGATGGAATAGCCGATAAATGCGGAGAAAATGGCGCCCAGGAAGATCTGGCCTTCCACGCCGATGTTGAAGAGCCCGCTGCGGAAGCCCAGGGCAACGGCCAGGCCGCCAAAGATATAGGGGGTGGAGGCCACCAGGCTCTCGAAGAAGGGGTTGAAAGCGCGGCGCATCTCCAGCGCGTCGCCGCTCTGCACGGCGGCGAGCATGCGCCCCGGGTCGCCGAGGGAGCCGGTGAACAGGGCGCTGTAGGAGGCGGAGAGGGCGTCCCAGGCTGCCCGCAGACCGGCGCCGATGGATTCCCCGAACCCGGCGTAGACCTCCTCCGTGGTCAGCACGATAATCAAGCCGCCCAGGATCAGCCCGGTCAGGATCGCCAGCAAGGGCACCAGCAGCAGCTGGCCGATGCTCCGGCGGTGGGTTTTCGAGGCGGCCAGCTCTTCCAGAAAGATCTGACCGGCGTTCTTCTTCTCGGGAGGTGTTTCTTTGGGGTTTGAAGGTTCTGTGCTCATGGTACCACCGTTTCGAATAACCTGTCCGGCTGCCCGTTACGCACCGGCAGGCCGGATGCCCGCCATCAGGAGGCCGATGCCCTCTTTGGTCGCGTGCTCGCAGGGGACGATATCCAGAATCTTGCCCCGGAACATCACCGCGATGCGGTCGGAGAGCTCCATGATTTCATCCAGCTCGGAGGAGACCAGCAGCACCGCGCAGCCCTGGTCGCGCTTCTCCAGGATGCGGCGGTGGATATACTCCACCGAGCCGACGTCCAGGCCGCGGGTGGGCTGCGAGGCCACCAGCAGCTTGATCGGGCGGGAGAACTCCCGGGCGATGATCAGCTTCTGCTGGTTGCCGCCTGAAAGGTCGCCGGCAGGGGTGAGGGGGCTCGGGGTGCGGATATCGAACTCCTGGATCAGGCGCTTCGAGAAATCCAGGATCTCGCCTTCTTCCAGCACCACCCCTTCGGAGAACGGCTTCTGGTAATAGGTGTTCAGGATCAGGTTATCGGCGCAGGGGAAGGAGAGCACCAGGCCGTCGCGCTGGCGGTCTTCCGGCACGTGGGCGGCGCCCATCTCAGTAATTTCGCGCGGGCTGGCGCCGCGGATGTCGTTCTGCAGCAGCCGGATCTCGCCCGAAAGCGCCTGGCGCAGGCCGGTGATGGCCTCCACCAGCTCGGTCTGCCCGTTGCCCTGCACGCCGGCGATGCCCAGCACCTCGCCTGTGCAGACCTCGAAGGACACGCCGTCCACCGCAATCTGCTTGCGCTCATCCAGCACCACCAGGTCCTTCACCGAGAGCACCGCCTCGCCCACCTGGGCCTCGGCCTTATCCAGCGCCAGGTCCACGGCGCGCCCGACCATCATCTCCGCCAGCAGGCGCTGGTCGGCCTCTTCGGGCCGGGCATGGCCCACCACTTTGCCGCGCCGGATGACCGTGATGCGGTCGGAGAACTCCAGCACCTCGCGCAGCTTGTGGGTGATGAAGATGATGGACTTGCCCTGCTCCACCAGGGAGTGCATGATCTTGAACAGCTCGTCCGCCTCCTGGGGGGTGAGCACCGCGGTCGGCTCGTCCAGGATCAGGATATCGGCCTCGCGGTAGAGCAGCTTGATGATCTCGACGCGCTGCTGGACGCCGACGGGCAGGTCCTTGATGTAGGCGTCCGGGTCCACCTGCAGGTTGTACTGCTCGGAGATCTGCCGGATGCGCTCGGCGGCCTGTTTGCGGTCCAGGAAGCCCCCGGGGAGGGTGCTCTCCTCGCCCAGCATCACGTTCTCGGTGACGGTGAAGACCGGCACCAGCATGAAGTGCTGGTGCACCATGCCGATCCCGGCGCGAATAGCGTCGCTGGGAGACTGGATATTGACGCGCTGGCCGCGCACAATAATCTCACCCTCGTCCGGGTCGTACAGCCCGTAGAGGATGTTCATCAGGGTGGTTTTGCCGGCGCCGTTTTCACCCAGCAGGGCGTGAATCTCGCCCTGCTCCAGGGTGAGGTCAATATGATCGTTTGCCAGCACACCGGGAAAACGCTTGGTAATACCTCGGAGTTCAAGGACCGGTGCCATAATTCTCCTGGAGATCTTTCATGGCTCACTCGCCAGAAAATGGGATGGTAAGCGCTTGCGGCTGAAGGACGGCCCGGCGGACCGGATTAGAGCGAACTCGCCGCTGCCGGCAGCCACGACCCTGTTATCGGACGGGTGTGCGCCGGAAAACAATACAAAATCATATCTTTTCCGCTGATCCGGCTCGGGCAGGGAAAAGAGGGCGCCGTCCTACCGGCTTGCTCGCACAGGGCCGCCGGCTGCGGTGAAGGGCAGGTTCTGCAGCACGCAAGGCTTGAAATCTGGGTACAACTTTATTAAAGATTGGAGGGATTGTACCATGAAGAGAGGTGAGTGGCGCGGGTGTCTGCAGCCCGGAGGGGCCCGGCGCTTGCCCCCGTGCACCCGGCTGGTAAAAAAAAAGCTGGAGCCGGTCCAGGACCGGCTCCAGCGTGAAGCGTCTTACTGAGAAGGTGCAGTCTGGATGTCACCAGAGATAATCCCCTGGCGCACTTCGTCCAGTTCAGCCTGCAGCTCGGCAGGGACCAGATCGGCCAGGTTGTGGTAGTCGGCGATGTCCACACCGCCGTTCTCCAGCGTACCGACCGTCACGCCGCCTTCGAAGGAGCCGTCAATCACGGACTGGACGGCCTGCAGGGTGGTGACGTCCATCTTCTTCAAGACGGAGGTCAGGATGATGTCGGCGTACTCGGGGGCGGTCTCGAACCAGTCGTTGTCCACGCCGATGATCCACACGTTGCCGCGTTCCTGAGCGGCAGCGGCGGTGCCCAGGCCGACCGGGCCGGCGACGGGCATGATGATGTCGGCGCCTTCGTCCATCAGGCTCTCGCCCAGGGTGCGGCCGTCATCGGTGCTCTCGAAGTTGCCGGTGAACAGGCCTTCCTGAGTGTCGGGGTCCCAACCAAGGACGGTCACGTTGGTGCCCTTCTGCTCGTTGTAGTAGCGCACGCCCATGGCGAAGCCGTCCATGAAGATGGTCACGGTCGGGATCTGCAGACCGCCGAAGGTGCCCACCACACCGGTCTGGGTCACGCCGGCAGCCAGGTAACCGGCCAGGAAACCGGCCTCATCGGTGTCAAAGACCTGGCCGAGCACGTTCGAGATGGGGGGATCGTAGGCGAAGTCCACGATCGAGAAAGGCTGCTCGGGGTTGGCCTCGGCGGCAGCCGCGGTGGCGTCGCCCAGGAGGAAACCGACGGTGATGATCAGGTCGCAGCCCTCTTCAATGAAGGCGTTGATATTGCGCTCGTAGTCGGTCTGCTGCTGGGACTCCAGGAACTTGCCTTCGATGCCGAACTGGTCCATAGCATCCTGGACGCCCTTCCAGGCGGTGGCGTTGAAGGAGCGATCGTCAATACCGCCGACGTCTGTCACCTGGCAGGCTGAGAACCCTTCGGGAGCGGTCACCGCGCCGGTCGCTTCTTCAGTCTCTTCCTCGGTGGGCTCCTCGGTCATTTCCTCGGTGGGCTCTTCCACCACCTCGGTGGGCTCTTCCATCACCTCGGTCGGCTCTTCCATCACCTCGGTGGGTTCTTCAACCACGGGCTCGGTGGGCGCCTCGGTGGGGGTAGCCGCGCCGCCGCCGCAGGCGGACAGCAGCATGGCTGCCAGTACCAGGACAGACAGCAAAGTGTAAAGTTTCTTAGACATACGTTTCTCCTCCTGAGAGAAATCTGGGAACTGGTTCTAAGGGTGGGTGTTCTTGGGTAAACAAGGAAGCGCGTGATCTTACGACTGGCTCACCTCCTCTGAACAGGGATTGGGGATCGGTAAAGCGCGGCAGAATGCGCGCCATTTCCCTCACAATTAATCTTCTGTCCCCGTGCATGCGTCAAGTATATCGCCACTTGAAGAACTTCGCAAGGCGGGAGGGAGGGAAGCCCAGGGCAATTACGTCTTTCCTTTTGTCTCCCACCCGAGAGGAGAAAGCGGGGTTATTTGCGGGGGTGCGCCCCACAAATAACCCCACAAACCCTGATTTTACGGGATTGCGCTTGACAAACACCGCAAGGCGGGAGGGAGGAGCCCAGGGCAATCACGAATTGCCTTTTTTCTCCCACCCGAGAGGAGAAAGCAGGGTTGTTTGTGAGGCTGCACCCCACAAACAACCCTGCAATTCCTGATTATTCGGGTTTGCGCCCCGGCAGTAGGGGAGGATACAATCGCCCTGGAGGACGGTGCGCCGGACCCCGCTTATTCGCCGCCCTCGGAGACGGAGCCGGGGTCAATCAGCCCGGCCTGCAGCTCGTCGAGCGCTGCCTCCACCAGCGCCTGGCGCCCGGGGCTGAGCAGCTCCGGGTTCACCTGCTCCAGCGCGAGGGGCAGTTCCACATTCTGCCCCCCTTCTCCGGCGAGCAGGGCGGGCCAGAGCTCCTCCACCGCCTCCAGGGGGCCGGCGGAGCGGATCGAAGCCACCCAACTGGCCTGCAGACCGGCAGGCGGGCTGCTGTTGGAGATCAGTTTATAACCGGCGCCGGACAGGAAGCGCAGGAAGGCCTCGTCCGGGGCGGCGGAGTAGACGAACACGGTCTCCACCCCCCAGGTGGCGAACTCGGCGGCGGCGGTTTGCCAGGCGGCCTCGCCGGCGCCGGGGGCAAATTCTGCCGCCAGCGGGAAACCCTGCAGCGGGTACGGCGGGTAGGCCGGGCGGCAGAGGCCGCAGTAGTAGACCACCCCGTTGTCGAACGCGGCCCGGGCCAGGGCGCCGGCCGGCGTGCCCGCCTCGCTCACCACCCCCACGCGCCAGTCTGGGGTGATGACGGCAGCCAGATAGCCTGCCAGGAACCCCTGCAGGTCGGGGCGGGCGTCCGCCGTCTGGATCAGGCTGAGGTTCCCCCCGGCCTGGAGGCCGGGGATGGAGAGGGCCAGGAACTGCGCCTGCGGGGCGGCGGCCGCCAGGGCTGCCAGCCCGGGGTCGGGCGGCAGGGCGACCACGATCTGCACCGGCCCGGCCTGGATCTCCTCCGCGGTGAGGGCGGCGCGGGTCTCGAAACGCAGCCCGGACTGGGCCGCGAGGGCCGCCAGGACCGGCTCGAGGCTGGCGGCCAGGGGGTCCTCCGGGCCGCCGGGGGCCAGCAGCACGGCCAGGGGCGGGGCGGGGGTGTGGGTGGCGGTGGGGGCGGCGGTGGCGGTGGGGTCCACCCCGGTCGCGCTGGCGCCCGCCTCCGGGGTCGGTCCGGCCGTCGGTGCGGGCCCGGGCCCGGGGCTACCGCAGCCGGACAGCGCCAGGGCCAGCAGCAGGCAGGCCCAGAGCAGCCGTAAAGGGAGGGGTTTGGTCAAAGAAGGTTTCTCCTGCAGTCTGTGATTGCCTCTAGTATTATAATAGCTTTATGATCGAGCTCAATATCCCCGGCAGAGGAACCATACAACTCGAACATCTTGTCACCGATGTAAACGGGACCCTGGCCCTGGACGGCGCGCTGCTGGAAGGCCTGGCGCGCAGCCTGCGCGGGCTGCGCGACCGGCTGGAGATCCACCTGCTGACGGCCGATACCCACGGGCGGCAGGCGCAGATTGACCGCCAGCTCGGGCTGCAGGCGGTGCGCATCCAGGAGGGCGACGAGGCGGGGCAGAAAGCCGCCTATGTGGCCCGGCTGGGGGCCGGGCGGGTGGCGGCGGTGGGGCAGGGCGCCAACGACGCCGCCATGCTGAAAACGGCCGCGCTGGGCATCTGCGTGCTCTCACAGGAGGGCACGGCGGTCGAAACCCTGCTGGCCGCCGACCTGGTGGCGCCCGACATCTTCGCCGCCCTGGGACTGCTCGAAAAACCCTTAAGGATTGTCGCCAGCCTGCGAAAATAGCTGCCTCAAATGAACCCACCTCCTGCAGAACCTCATCCCGACGACCCGAACCTGCTGCCCCCTGCGCGGCGCAGGCGCGCCCGGCGCCTGCTCGCCCCGCTGGACGCCGACGAACGCGCCGCCTACCTGGATGAGCTGGCGCACCGTTCGGCCCCCTCCTTCGATTTCTTCCTGTTCTCGCTGCTCTCGGCCGTGGTGCTGAGCGCCGGGGTCCTGTTCGACGCCCCGGGCCTGCTGGCGCTGGGCGCGCTGGCTGCGCCGCTGATGGCGCCGGCGGTGGGCCTCTCGCTGGGCACGGTAATCGGCTCGGTGCGCTTCTTCCTGCGCAGCCTGGTGGGCCTGGCCCTGGGATGCCTGCTGGTGTTCCTGGTGGGCGCCGGCGCCGGGATGCTGGCGCAGTACCTGCCGCAGAGCGAGCTGACGCAGGCCTACCTGCACGCGCGCCTGAACTGGCCCAACCTGGTGGTGCTGGCTGCCGGCGCCTGCCTGGGCGCCGCCGCCATGTTCCACACCGACCACCACCCCGCCCTGCCCAGCGCCGCCCTGGCCTACGTGCTCTACCTGCCCCTGGTGATCGCCGGGTACGGGCTGACCAGTGGGGCGCCGCACCTGTGGCCCGACGGGCTGGTGGTCTTCGCGCTGCATCTTTCGGGCGCGGCGCTGCTGGGCGCCCTCACCCTGGCGGTGCTCGGCTACCGCCCGCTCACCCTCTTCGGCTACACTTTCGGCGGGGTGATCGTCCTGGTCGGGGTGATCCTGCTCATCGGCCTGAGCGGGGCTGGGGCCGCATTTGGCGGCAACTTTGCCCTGCCGACCCCCATCCCCACCGCCACCTTCACCCCCACCGCCACGCCCACGGTCACCCTCACCCCGGTGCCCCCCACCAGCACCCCCACCGTCACCCTCACCCCGAGCCTGACCCCCTCGCCCACTATCACGCCCACCCCCACCGCCACGCCCCAGTTCGCCCTGGTGCAGGTGGCGAACAATCAGGGCGGCTTCCTGCGTGAGGAGCCGGGCGGGGCCGTGCTCGGCAGCTACCTGAACGGGACGGTGCTGCAGGTGCTGGGGGAGACTCAGGAGGTGGATGGGGCGCTGTGGGTGCAGGTGCTCGCCCCGGACGGCCGGCAGGGCTGGATCCTGCAGAGCCTGATCGTCTCGACCACCCTCACCCCTACCTCCGACCGGCCCCCGGACACCGCCACCCCCAGCCCGACGCCGTAGAGGCAGGGGTAATTCAACGTGAAAAGAAATCGCGGGGTGAGCAGTACATGAATGATGTACCGCTCACCCCGCATCCGTTGTTGGGGCACGGCGGTGCAAGAAATGACTTTCGCCCAACGCGTCTCCAGCCGTGCCCCTGTCCACCGCGAACAGGTTTCCCGACCGCGGCTCGTGTCTTTTGCAAAAAGGGCACGGCTGCATTCATTTTGGTGCAACACTCTTGGATTTACCGCCGTGCCCCTACCTGACCACCGGAT
>JAEWYL010000136.1 GCA_023395675.1 Chloroflexota bacterium
CCCTAAAAATACCGCCCCCCCGCCCGGCCTCCTGGCCCGCCCGGGCTCGCTTTAATTTTCCACAGGGCTTAGTGGCAGCCGCAGCCGCCGCCGGCGCCCGCCTCGCCCGCGGAGTCCTTGGTGCGGAACGAGCTGCCGCAGCCGCAGGAGGAGACCGCGTTGGGGTTTTCGATCTTGAAGCCGGAGCCCATCACATCTTCGACGTAATCGATGGTGGCGCCGCGCAGGTAATCAATAGAAACCTCGTCTACCACTACCTGAACCCCATCCACCTCGTAAGAAAGGTCCTGTTCGCGGATGTTGCCCTCCAGGGCCATCCCATATTGGAAACCCGAGCAGCCGCCGCCGGAAATGAAGACGCGCAGCGCATAACCGGTGAGGTTGCGCTTCTCCAGCAGATCGCGCACGGCCTGGGCCGCAGCCGGGGTAACTGTGATCGTATTATTTTGTACTTGGTCTGCCAGCATGATGCTCCCTTTCGATATTTGAACCGGGATGAAGATACCGATCTTCCCTGTTACCTATTGTGATGAATTTTATCAAAATAAGGCCTGGAAGTCAATCCAGGCAGGCAGCGGGGGGTGTACGAAAAGTTATTCTAAGGGAAATGCTTTGTGCGGGGCCCCGCCCCGCACAAACTATCTCTCTTTTTTATAACTTTTAAGCGCTCTCAGCCGCGGCCTGCAGGAACTCCGGCTGCAGGATCAGCCTGCGCGCCTGCTCGATCTCCGGGCCCCACCAGGCATCGCCCGGGCGATAGGGGACCTCGGCCCGCAGGCGGGCGTGGGCCGCCGCCACCCCCCGCCCGGGTCTGGCCTCCGGCATCTGCCGCAGGCGCAGGTCCAGGGCGCGCCCGGCGCAGTAGACCTCGATCGCCAGCACGTGGGCCGTGTTCTCCAGGACCTGCCAGGCGTGCCGGGCGGCGGTCATCGAGTTGGCGTTGTGGTCCTCCTGTTCGGCCGAGGTGGGGAGCGAATGGACCGAGTCCGGGTGCGCCAGGGTGGCGTTCTCCAGCACCAGCGAGGCGGCGGTGTACTGGGGCATCATCATCCCCGAATTGAGCCCCGCGGCCTGCGGGGAATCGACCAGCATGGGCGGGAGGCCGGCGTTCAACTTGGCGTCCGTCAGGCGGAAGATGCGCCGCTCGGAAATGGCCGCCACCTCCGCCATGGCGATTGCCAGGAAATCCAGGGCCATGCCCACCGGCTCGCCGTGGAAATTGCCGCCCGAAAGCGCCTGGCAGGGGCCGAACAGCAGGGGGTTGTCGGTGGCGGCGTTGATCTCATTTTCAACGACGCGGGCGGCGTAGGCCAGCGTGTCCCGCGCCGCCCCCTGGACCTGCGGGCCGCAGCGCAGGGAATAGGCATCCTGCACCCGCCCGGCGGCGTCCAGCAGGCTGCTGCCCCCGGTCAGGGCGCGCACGCGCTGCGCCACCGCGATCTGGCCCGGGTGCCGGCGCGCCTTGTGCAGACGCGCATCGTAGGCCGCCGAGGCCCCCAGCATGGCCTCCAGACTCATCGCCAGAGACACCTCCGCCACCTCCAGCAGGTGCATGGCCCTGCGCACCGCCAGGGCCCCCAGCGCAGCCGAGAAAGTGGCCCCGTTGCTGATCGCCAGCCCCTCTTTGGGTCCCAGCACCAGGCGTTCGATCCCGGCCCGGCGCATGGCCTCTTTTCCGCTCAGGCGCTCGGGCTGCGCCTCCCCCAGGTCGGCCCAGCCCGATTCCTCCTCCAGGTCGGCCTCGTCCCGCGTGAACACCAGCGCCAGGTGCGAGAGGGGGGCCAGGTCGCCGGAGGAGCCCAGAGAGCCCTGCGAAGGGATCACCGGGGTCACCCGGCGGTTGAGCATCTCCAGCAGGGTCTCCACCACCTCCGGGCGGGCGCCCGAGTGCCCCAGGGCCAGGGTGTTGGCCCGGATCAGCATGGCCGCCCGCACCACTTCCGCCGGGAGCGCCGGCCCGGCGCCCACCGCGTGGCTCACAATCAAGTTCCGGTTTAGTTTGGCGGTGGCCTCCGGCGGGATGCTGCGGTCGGCGAAGATGCCGAAGCCGGTGTTGATGCCGTAGACCGGGGAGGCGCCGGCCACAATCTCTTCCACCCACGCCCGCGATTGGAGCATGCGCTGGCGCGCTTCCGCATCCAGGGCGGCCGGGCTTCCCGCGGCAGCCGCCTCCACCTGTTCGAGCGTGAGGGTATTTCCATCAATCATGATCATCCGGGTTCATCCTTGTCCGAATGCCGCCGGCCGCAGCCGGCAGCTCCGGCGCTACACGGGTAAAAGAAGCTGCCCCAGCAGGGCAGCCGTGACGGTAACGGTGATATTGTCCACATCCTGCAGCGGCAGGGTCTCGACCAGCATCCCCGCCAGGGAGATCAGGGCGAGCGGCCCCAGATAGCCGCCAACCGGCCCCGGGAAGACGCCCGCGCGCAGGTACACAGCCAGGACCGCCGCGGCGCACAGCCAGCCGCCCGCGAACATCCCAAGCGAGCCCGCCCAGGATTTGCGCGGGTTCCAGGGGAGGCGCGCCTTCCCGTACCTCCGCCCGACCAGGTCCGCCAGCCCGTCGCCCCCGCACATCAGCATCAGGGCAGTCATCCCGGCCGGATGGTCTTTCCAGTAGACCAGGGTGAGGGCGATAAACACCAGCCCGTAAAAGAGCGGGCCGCGCAGGATCTCCCGCCGGTCGCCGGTGCGCGTCATCGCCTGCACCGCAGCCGGGTCCTTCAGCAGGCCGGTGCCGACCAGCGCGAACTGGAGCGTGATTGCCAGCGGGACCAGGGCGGCGACGAATCGGGATTCGGGCGTGGGGGGAAAAAGGAACCAGCAGAGCACGAACAGCGGTCCGGTGCCGATGTGAATAATTTTCCGGCTGGTGTGGCTTTCTATCCAGCCCCTGTGGGCGGCAAAATCGTTGATGCGCAGCCAGAGCAGAGCGAGGGCAAGGGTAGCGGCGAAGGCTGCCAGGTTGCTGGATAGCATACCCTAAGTTTAACCGTTTCTGGTGAAAAGATGAAGGAGAAAAGTGGGAGGTTCCCGCTTTCCCAAAGCTGAAAGCCCAGGTAGGAGAGGAATTGGGGGATGGGCGGGTAAGGTTGTCTCCTGCCCATCCCCCAACATTTCTGCTTAAGAAAAGCTGGAGATTCCCAAGGCCGCTACCAGGCGCAGCCAGCGCTGATTTGCTGGGTGACGGGTTTGCCCACCCGGCGGTACATGGTCACACTGGTGAAGGGCTCGCCCAGGATGCCGTCGTAGATGGCCCAGGAGCGCAGGCGGACGCTGTTCGCCGCCTCGGGCATGCGGAAGGGGGTGGAGCCGTCCAGCTTCTTGCGCAGGTCCCCGCCCGGCGCAAACCCGGCATGGATGCGCTCGACCAGTTTACGCCCTTTTTCGTAGGAAAAGCCGTAGCGTTCGAAGATGATGGCGTTGTGGTAGTGCAGGGGCTCGGCGAAGTACAGGTCGTGGCCCAGGCTGGCGATGAAGGCTTCGAAGGCGTCAATCGAGCCTCTCAGCAGGCGCAGGCCCCGGCGCACCTGCCCGGGCGCCAGCCCGTAGCGCATGGCCGCCAGCTCGGCCTCCAGGTTGCGCCTGGCAGTGCCAAATTGGGTGGGAGAGCCATCCGGCAGGCGGTCTACATCGAAGCGGGGCGAGCTGGGGTCGTTCAGCATGAACAGCAGCACGTGGACCTGGCCGGTGAAAGTATCCGTGATATGGCCGTACAGGAGAGGATCCTGGAAATCACAGCGGTGATGCAGGCTCATCTCCACGCTCGAAGAGCCGCTCGGGCACACCAGGCAGAGTAAATCACGCCCCTCTGAGTCGAATAATGTCTTCGGAAGGTTGAAGCGGCTGTACAGTTCGGGAGGAATCAGGCTGGCGAATAACGCTCGCTTCTCAAGGTCGGGCAGCCGGCTGATCGAGCAGATGGAAGAAAAACGCCCGTTCATTCCCGGTTGCGGATATTGCGCTCCAATTCGCGCGCAGCGTCTCGCCTGGCGATGGATTCGCGCTTGTCGTAGAGTTTTTTCCCTTTGGCCAGCGCGATTTCGACTTTCGCCCGCCCATCCTTGAGGTAAACCCGGGTCGGAACGACCGTCACACCCTTCCGGCGCACTTCATCCCACAGCCGCCGGATCTCCACTTTGTGCAGCAGCAGCTTGCGCGGCCGGCGAGGGTCGTGGTTATAGCGCCCGGCCTGCTCGTAGGGTGCGACATGGGCGTCCACCAACCAGGCTTCCTGCCCGTCGATCTGCACGTAGGATTCGGCCAGGCTGATCTGCCCCGCACGGATGGATTTGATCTCACTCCCCTGCAGGGCGATCCCGGCCTCGAAACTCTCCAGCAAGAAGAACTCGTGGCTGGCTTTTCGATTGGTGGCGATCACCTTGATATTCGTCATGCCCTAATTGTAGCACA
>JAEWYL010000183.1 GCA_023395675.1 Chloroflexota bacterium
CGCGGAGCCCGAACTGGCCTGCCGCGGCGGCGCCTGGTTCGCGCCCCGCCTGCGGCGGCTGGCGCTGGCTGACACGCAGGCGCGTGAGAAAGCCGGGGAAGAGCAGCCCCGCCGCCTGCAGATCGCCCGCCGCGGCTCGCTGGAGAACCTGGAGCTGGCCCCCGCGGCGCGCAGCCGGCCCGGCCCCGGCGAGGTCGAGATCCGAGTGCAGGCCGCCGGCCTGAACTTCAAGGACGTGCTCAACACCCTGGGGATGTACCCGGGGGAGGCGGGCCTGCCCGGCGGCGAGTGCGCCGGTCTGGTCTCGGCTGTGGGGCCGGGGGTGCAGGGGCTGCAGCCCGGCCAGCCGGTGATGGCGGTCGCGCCGGGGGCTTTCGGCAGCTACGTGCTCGCCCGGGCGGATTTCGTGCTGCCGCTGCCGGAAGGGCTCTCATTCGAGCAGGCCGCGGGCTTCCCGATCGCTTTCATCACCGCCGCCTATGCCCTGGAGGTGATCGCCCGCCGGGCGCCCGGGGAGAAGGTGCTGATCCACGCCGCGGCCGGCGGGGTGGGCCTGGCAGCGGTGCAGATCGCCCGCCGCCGCGGGGCTGAGATTTACGCCACCGCCGGCAGCCCCGAGAAGCGCGCCTACCTGCGTTCGCTGGGGGTGGAGCGCGTCTTCGACTCCCGCACGACCGGTTTTGCGGACGAGATCGCGGCCCTGACCGGCGGGCGCGGGGTGGACGTGGTGCTCAACTCGCTGGCGGGCGAGTTCATCCCCAGGAGCCTGCAGGTCCTGGCGGAGGGGGGGCGCTTCCTCGAGCTGGGCAAGAAGGGCCTGCTCTCCCCGCAGCAGGCCGCAGCCCTGGACGGGGGGCGGGCTTATTTCAGCCTGGATTGGAGCGAGACCGCCCGGGAGGACCCCGGCTGCATCCGCCGCCTCTTCCTGCGCCTGCGGGAGGAGCTGGAAGCCGGGAAGCTGGAGCTGCTGCCGTACCGGGTCTTCCCGCTGGAGCAGGCCCAGGAAGCCTTCCGCTTCATGGCCCAGGCCCGCCACACGGGCAAGATCATCCTGGCGGTCGAGCCGCAGGAGGGGCAGGGCGATGCTCCCAGGGTCCGTCCCGACGGCGCGTACCTGGTGACCGGCGGGCTGGGGGGCCTGGGGCTGGAGCTGGCGGGCTGGCTTGCCGGGCGGGGGGCGGGGACGGTGGTCCTGGCAGGCCGCAGCGCGCCCTCTACTGAGGCGCAGGAGCGGGTCCGCAGCCTGCGGGACGCCGGGGCGCAGGTGGAGGTCGTCCAGGCCGACGCGGCCGACGCGCAGCAGATGGCGGCCCTGTTCTCCCGCTTCGGGAGCGAGCTCCCGCCCCTGCGCGGCGTTTTCCACGCCGCGGGGGTGCTGGAGGACGGCGTGCTGCTGCAGCAGGATTGGGAGCGCTTCGAGCGCGTCCTGGCGCCCAAAGTGCAGGGCGCCTGGAACCTGCACCGCCTGGCGCAAGGCCGGGAGCTGGACTTTTTCGTGCTCTTCTCCTCCATTGCCTCCGTGTTTGGCTCGCCGGGGCAGGGCAACCACGCCGCCGCCTGCGCCTTCCTGGACGCCCTGGCCGGGGAGCGGCGCGGCCAGGGCCTGCCCGCGCTGAGCCTCAACTGGGGCGTGTGGAACGACGCCGGCATCGCCGCCCGCAGGCAGGTCGGGGAGCGCCAGGCCGGGCGCGGCATCGGCAGTTTCTCCTCGCAGGAGGGGCTGCAGGTCCTGGAGAGGCTGCTCGGCCGAGCACCGGCGCAGGTGGTGGTCTCGCCCATGCATTGGGGCGCCTTCCTGGGCAGCCAGGCCGGGGGTACGCCGCCGTTTTTCCGCGAAGTGGCCCCCGCACCGCGCACCGCCCCGGCCCAGGCCCGCCCCGCTCGCCCGCAGGCGCCCGATTTCCAGGCGCGCCTGCGCGAGACGCCGCCCGCCGCGCGCCGGGGGCTGCTCTCCGGGCTGGTGCAGGAGACGGCGCGCCGGGTGCTGGGCTTCGGCCCGGAGACCGCCATCGGGGAGAACCTGCCCCTGCACGAGCTCGGGCTGGACTCGCTCATGGCCGTCGAGCTGCGCAACCTGCTCAGCGAGCGCCTGGGCCTGGAGCGCCCGCTGCCGGCGATGCTGGTCTTCGACTATCCCTCCGTGGAAGCGATCAGCGCCTACCTGGCGCGGGAGGTGTTCGCCCTGGATGAGCCGGCGCGAGAGCCGGAGCCCAAACCCGGGCGCCCCCCGGCCGGGGAGAACGGCGAAGGGGAAGCGGGGGAGGCTCTGCTGGACCAGATCGAAGAGCTTTCCGATGAAGAGGTAGAGCGCCTGCTGGCGCAGAAGAAACTGGGAACGTGAGGGTGGGATGAGCGATTTTATCGAACGGGTCAGTAAGTATTCTCCGAAACGCCTGCTGCTGCTGGCAGCCGAGCTGCAGTCGAAGCTGGAAGCAGCCGGGGGCGCGGCGCGCGAGCCGGTGGCGGTGATCGGCCTGGGCTGCCGCTTCCCGGGCGGCGCGAACAGCCCCGCCGCCTATTGGCAGCTCCTGGCGCAGGGCCGGGACGCCATCACGGAGATCCCCGCCTCCCGCTGGGATGTGGAGGCCACTTACGACCCCGACCCGGACGCGCCCGGGAAGATCGCCACCCGCTGGGGCGGCTTTATCGAGGGGATTGACCGCTTCGACCCCCAGTTCTTCGGGATCACCCCCCGCGAGGCCAACTCCATGGACCCGCAGCAGCGCCTGATGCTGGAGGTATCCTGGGAGGCCCTGGAGGACGCCGGCTACGCCCCCACCCGCCTGGCGGGGGAGTCGGTGGGCGTTTTCGCCGGGGCCTGCAACAGCGATTACGCCCAGCTCCTGCTCGGGGCCGGGCGCGAGAGCATGGATATGTATTTCGCCACCGGGAGCGCCCACAGCGTGATCTCCGGGCGGGTCTCGTACCTGCTCGGGCTGCAGGGGCCCAGCCTGACGGTGGATACGGCCTGCTCCTCCTCGCTGGTGGCGGTGCACCTGGCCTACGCCAGCCTGCAGGCCGGGGAATGCCGCATGGCGCTGGCGGGCGGGGTGAACGCCCTGCTCTCGCCGGAGACCACCGTGGCCCTGTCGCGGGCGCGCATGCTCGCCCCGGACGGGCGCTGCAAGGCCTTCGACGCCCGGGCCGACGGTTTCGTGCGCTCGGAGGGCTGCGGCATGCTGGTGCTCAAGCGCCTGTCCGACGCCCTGGCCGACGGGGACCATATTTACGCCGTCCTGCGCGGCTCCGCCATCAACCAGGACGGGCGCAGCAACGGGCTGACCGCCCCCAACGGGCCCTCCCAGGTTTCGGTCATCCGGCGCGCCCTGGCGGAGGCGGGGGTGGAGCCGGGGCAGGTCGGCTACGTCGAGACGCACGGGACGGGCACCTCCCTGGGAGACCCGATCGAGGTGCGCGCCCTGGCCGAGGCCCTCGGCTCCGGGCGGGAGGCCGGGAGCCCGCTCTGGATCGGCTCGGTGAAGACCAACCTGGGCCACCTGGAATCGGCCGCCGGGGCAGCCGGGCTGATCAAGCTGGTGCTCTCCCTGCACCAGCGCCAGCTCCCGCCCCACCTGCACCTGCAGGAGTTGAACCCCTACCTGCCCTGGGACGAGCTGCCGCTCGCCATTCCCACCCGCCTGACCCCCTGGGAGGGCCTGGACGGGCGCTGGATCGGCGGGGTGAGCTCCTTCGGTTTCAGCGGCACCAACGTGCACATTGTGGCGGAGGCGGCGCCTGTGGCGGAGAACGAGCCGCCCGCCCGCGAGCGCCCGCTGCACCTGCTGAGCCTCTCCGCCCGCAGCGAGGAGGCCCTGCTCTCCCAGGCGCGGCGCTACGCGCGCCGCCTGGCGGAGCTGCCCTCCGCCCCCCTGGCCGATATCGCCTTCACCGCCAACAGCGGGCGTCCGGATTTCCCGCACCGCCTGGCGCTGTCGGCGGGGAGCGTGGAGGAGGCGCGCCGGATGCTCGAGCGCTATCTCGCCGGCGAACAGCCCGAAGCGCTCTCCTTGAGCGGCGGGGCGGTCGAGAAGCGGGGGAAGACCGCCTTCCTCTTCACCGGGCACGGCGCGCAGTACCCCGGCATGGGGCGCGAGCTGTACGAGACCCAGCCGGCCTTCCGCGCCGCCCTGGAGCGCTGCGAGGCGGCCTTCGCGCCGCACCTGGACCGGCCTCTGCTGGCGACCCTCTACCCCGCCGGGGAAACCGGCGCGCTGCCGGAGGGCATGACCTTCACCCAGGCCGCCCTCTTCTCGCTGGAATACGCCCTCGCCCGCATGTGGGAATCCTGGGGCGTGCGCCCGGACTTCGTGCTGGGCCACAGCCTGGGCGAGTACGCCGCCGCCTGCCTGGCGGGGGTGTTCAGCCTGGAAGAGGCCGCCCGGCTGGTGGCGGCCCGCGGCCGGTTGATGGATTCCATCCCCCAGGGCGGCGAGATGGCTTCGATCTTCGCCTCGGAGGAGGAGCTGGCCCCCCTGCTGGCGCCTTACGCCGGGCAGGTGTCCATCGCGGCGGTGAACGGGCCGCAGAACGTGGTGATTTCAGGGGCGCAGGAGGCGGTGGAGGCCGTGATCGAACGCGCCCGGGAGCTCGGAGCGCGCGCCCGCCGCCTGGCGGTGCCCCAGGCCGCCCATTCCCCGCTGGTGGAGCCGCTTTTGGGCGAGTTCGAGGCCGTCGCGGCCGGCATCCGCTTCGCCGAGCCGCGCCTGCCCCTGGTCTCCTGCCTGTTCGGGCGCCAGGTCCGGGCAGGGGAGGTGACCCTGCCCTCTTACTGGAGCCGCCACCTGCGCCGCACGGTGCGCTTCTCGCAGGGGCTGGAGGCCCTGGCCGGGGCCGGCTGCGATACCTATATCGAAATCGGGCCCGCGCCGAACCTGATCTCGATGGGCCGCCGCTGCCTGCCCGAATCCGGGGCCCTGTGGCTGCCCCCCCGGCGCGGGGGGCCGCCCCCCAGGCCGCCCGG
>JAEWYL010000219.1 GCA_023395675.1 Chloroflexota bacterium
CCGGCGGCGGGCTCTCGAAGAAGGCCGCTTTCAGGGTCAGCTCCTGGCGGTCTTCCTCCAGGTCCCACACCCCGGCCAGGCGCCCGTCCAGCAGCATGACGGGAGCGCTGTTTCCCGAGCGGTCGTACACCCGGTCGTACCAGGCCGCCGGCAGGTAGCGCTCCCGCAGGCGGTAGGCCATCAGGTAGGCGTCCCAGACTGGCAGCAGGTTCAGGCGCGGGCCGCCCGACCAGGGCGCCTGCTCCGGGGTGGAGCGCAGCGCCTCCAGGTCCTCCTGCAAGAGCAGGTATTCGCCGGGCAGGCTGCGGATCTCCAGCCGGGCCAGCTCCGGCCCCAGGCCCTGCAGGGTGCGGTTGGCCTCCCCGGCGCGCAGCCCGCTCCACCAGCGAAAATCCTCCGCGCTCGCCGGGCCGTAATGGGCGAGGTAGCGGCGCGCCAGCTCCACCCGGGCCTGTTCGGGGTCGGGCGCCAGCAAGTCCACCCCCGGCAGCCAGTTTTCGAGCCGGGTCCACTCGAACTGGGTGCTTTTCCAGCTCCCGCGGGTGCGGGCGCGCACCAGCAGGCCCTCGGCCGCCATGCGGGCCAGGAGGCGCGGCAGGGCGGCGCTTGCAGCCGGGGAGAGGGGCTGCAGTTCCTTTTTCAGGCTGGCGGCGGGCAGGCTGCGCTCGCCCAGGCAGTCCAGCACCCTGGCGCGGGTCTTCGCCTCGTCTTCAGGCTCCAGGCCGTAGGGCGCCAGCAGGCGGTCGAAGGCCGCCAGGTGGCTCTCCCGCAGGGCCCGGTGCGCCAGGGGAAAGAGGGGCCGGGGCACGGCGAAGAGGCTCATGCGCATGGCGTCCATGCGCACCAGCGCCCGCGCCTCGTCCAGCTCCCGGCTGGCCCGCTCGAACTCGAAATCCTGGTGGCGCGCCAGCAGCGCCGGGTAGAGCGAAGGCCCGAAGCCGTACAGCCCGAGCTGGGCGGTGAGGGCGGCCGCCTCCGACCACGCCTGCCCCCGGTCGAACCCCTGGCGCTCCCAGAGGTAGCGGTTCACCTGCTCAAGGGCAGCGGAGATCAAGCCGCCTCCCCTTCGATATACCGCTTCAGATCCTGCAGCACAGTCTGGTAGCCCTGGCGGGTGGAGTCGAAGCGCGCCTGGCGCAGGTCCTGCGCCAGGGCCTCGAAGCCGCTCTCCCGCACGCGCACGCGCGTGCCGCCGTTCTCCTCATCCAGGTTGTAGGTGGTGTGGAAGGCGGCGTCCCCCAGTTCGGGCAGCGGGGGCCAGCGCAGCCCGAACTCGCGCGGCGCCTCCGCCGCCGAGACCCGGGCGCGGATGGGGCTCTGCTCGTCGCCGAACAGCACCTCCGCGCCGGGCTGCAGCCCGGTGATCTCCCAGTAGTCGCCGCCCCACCACTGCCGGATCTGCTCCGACTCGGTGATCGCCCGCCAGACCCGCTCGCGCGGCGCCTGGATCCAGACGCTTTCCTCAACGGCTAAAGGTTCCATTGGGTTTTCCCTCCTGTGCGGAATGATTCCCTGGTTGGTATCCCCCCGGTAAGTATAATCCAGACGGGACCCCGCGCCGGGGGCACGGCTGCAGAAGATTTAATAAAAGGGGGGATTTGTGCACCCCTATGAGCGCAAATCATTGTGCTTTTCGTTATTTCCGATTAAAATTCTCCGAATATCAGCAGGCTGTGCCCGCTTCAAAAGCATCTTCTCGCTGTGCGGCGGCCCGGGGCCGGCTCCCTGCCCGCAGCCGCTCACAGCCCGGACCGTTTCCCGGCAGGTTCCTGAAAATTCCCGATTCCGGCGCTCCCGGCTGCCGGGATGGAGGTGTGCGATGAATTTTGTTTTCTTATCCCCTCATTTCCCCCCGAATTACCACCGCTTCGCCCTGAACCTTGCCGGGCTGGGCGCCAACGTCCTGGGCCTGGCGGACGAGCCTTACGATAACCTGCAGCCCGCCCTGCGCGACAGCCTGCGCGAGTATTACCTGGTGCACAATATGCACTCGTACGACGAGCTGCTGCGCGCCTGCGGTTATTTCACCCACCGCTACGGCAAGCTGGACCGCCTGGACTCGCACAATGAGTACTGGCTGGAGACCGAGGCCCGCCTGCGCACCGATTTCAATATCTTCGGCATCCAGACGGACACCATCGCCCGCATCAAGCGCAAGTCGCGGATGAAAGAGGTCTTCCGGGAGGCCGGGGTGGAGGTGGCCGCCGGGCGGGTGGCGCAGGGGCTGGAGGAAGGGCGCGACTTCGCCGCCGAGGTCGGCTACCCGCTGATCGCCAAGCCGGACGTCGGCGTGGGTGCGGCCAAAACCTTCAAAATCCAGAACCCGCGGGAGCTGGAGAACTTCTTCGCCCAGAAACCGCCCCTGGACTATATCCTGGAGGAGTTCGTGGACGGCGCCATCTGCTCCTTCGACGGGCTGACCGACCGCGAGGGCCAGCCGGTGTTCTACACCGTCCACGAGTACAGCCAGGGCATCATGGAGACGGTCAACAGCGACGGCAACGTGTACTACTACTCGCTGCGGGAGATCCCCACCGACCTGGAGGAGGCCGGGCGCAAGGTGCTCAACGCCTACGCGGTGCGCGAGCGCTTCTTCCACTTCGAGTTCTTCCGCCGCCGCCGGGACGGCTGCATTGTGGCCCTGGAGGTGAATATGCGTCCCCCCGGCGGGCTCACCACCGATATGTTCAACTTCGCCAACGACATTGACATCTACTACCAGTGGGCGCACATGGTGGTGCACAACCGCTTCACCGCCGATTACGAGCGCAAGTATCACTGCGCCTATATCGGGCGCAAGCTGAACCGCGCCTACGCCCTCTCCATTGACGAGGTCCTGCAGCGCCTCGGCGGGCACGTGGTGCACCACGAGCCCATCAGCGGGGTCTTCAGCAGCGCCCTGGGCGATTACGGCTTCCTGGTGCGCTCCCCCGACCTGGATTTTATCCACGATACAGCCCAGAGGGTGCACGCGCTGGCCTGAGCCGGCCCGGCAGAATACGGCAGGACAAGATGAACGTCGAGTATCATTCCTGGTGGAGCCCCAGCCTGGGGCAGCAAATGGAGCTGAAGGTCTACGGCTGGTACGGCAAGCCGGTGCTGGTCTTCCCGGCCCAGGGCGGGCGGTTTTACGATTTCGAGAACTTCGGCATGGTGGCCTCGATTGAGAGCCTGATCGAGGCCGGGAAGGTGAAGCTCTTTGCGGTGGACAGCGTGGACAACCAGTCCTGGTCCGCCTGGGGCTCGCACCCGGCCGGCCGGGCCCTGCGCCACGAGGCCTACGACGCCTATATCACCACCGAGGTGGCCCCCTTCATGCGCCGCCACTGCGGGGAGACGGCGCAGAAATTCCTGGTCACCGGCTGCAGCATGGGCGCTTACCATGCCGCCAACTTCTTCTTCCGCCACCCCAACCTGTTCGACGCGGTGATCGCCCTCAGCGGGCTATACCAGCTCGGCATGTTCGTGGGCGACTATATGGACGAGCTGGTCTATCTCAACTCGCCCCTGCACTACCTGCCCAACCTGAGCGACCCCTGGTATCTCTCCCAGTACCGCCGCAGCCGCATCGTGGTCTGCTGCGGGCAGGGGGCCTGGGAGGACGCCATGCTGCACGATACCCTGCGGCTCAAGGGGGTGCTGGAAGGCCTGCAGGTGCCCGCCTGGATTGACCTGTGGGGCCACGACGTCAATCACGACTGGCCCTGGTGGCAGCGCATGCTGCCCTATTTTCTCGAAGCCTGTGATTGGGATTGAGCGGAGAGAGGGGCCAGCAAGCGGTGAACGGCTGCATTTTTTGCGAGATCCTCGCCGGCAGGGCCGAGGCCAGCCTGGTCTACCAGGATGAGCTCTGTGCCGCCTTCCTGGACATCCAGCCCGTCACCCCGGGACACCTGCTGGTGATCCCGCGCCGGCACGCCGTTTCGCTGGCGGAATTGCCGGAGGGCGAGGGCGGGCGGCTGTTCGAGGCTGGGCAGCGGCTGGCGGCTGCGCTGCGCGGCAGCGGCCTGCGCTGCGAAGGGGTCAATTTCTTCCTGGCCGATGGCGAGGCGGCAGGGCAGGAGGTCTTCCACGTGCACCTGCACGTCTTCCCGCGCTTCGCGGGGGACGGCTTCGGACTGAAGGTCGGCCCGCACTACCCGAGCCAACCGCCCCGCGCCGAGCTGGACGAGACCGCGAGCAGGATCCGGGAGGCGCTCTAGGCTTCCTCCCCTCTTCACGGCAGATCTGCGATTAAGCTCTTTGCGCCACCTGAAATCGCGGCCGGCGGGGCAGACCCCAGAACATCCACCGCCGATTCAGAAAAGCTTCGAAAAAAACTCCTGGTTATTTCTCCAACAGCCCCCTGTTAATCAGGTTGGCGACCATTTCGGCGCGGGAGTTGACATTCAATTTGAGAAAGATCCGTTTCAAATGAGTGCTGACCGTCCACAGGCTGATCTCGAGGACAGTGGCAATCACTTTATTCGGCAGGCCTCGTGAGATCAGCCGGGCGATCTCCTGTTCTCGAGGGCTGAGGCTGACGGCCTCTTCATGAGGGGCGGGTTTCGGTAGTAAGCGCACCAGGAGATACCAGACCCCGCCGACGTTTTCACCGAACAGGATCTCTTTGATGCTCCCATCTTCCACTGGCAGGTAGGTTTGTGGGACGTTCTGCCGGGTCTGTTTCACCAGCTCTCCCAGCAAGTTTACCGGAAACGGGTTGATCCCATTCTGTTCAGCTAATGGGCGAAAAACCTCCCTGGCGGGTGCTGGAATTACCATAGCCACTCTCCTGAAAACACTTCGCTAACCATCCCTGTTTAGCCCTCTATACTGTTTTGGAAAAGTGAGCTGGATGCGGGCAAAGCCTGAATCCCCCGGTTTTCACTGGCTCCTGAGGCGGTGAGAATCAGGCGCCCGAGGGAAGCTCTCTAAGCAGCCGGAAATCCTGACCGGCTGTTTACCATTCCCCACGCAATGAGCGGCCGCTCATGGGCCGTTTTTGAACTGTTTTGGTTTTAACTTCTCGGTGGGACAAGCCTGCAATGAAGTAATCCGGATATTATTCATCTAGAAAAGGCATGATAATTCTATCGTATTTTTATATATTTTTCAATGATTCTGCAATCCCCCAAATGGGTGACACACGAATAGAGGACCTCATTTGTGCCTCGCCGGTATATGGGACTTTAAAAGACCTGTATCTTCTTATAAACTGGGCTGTATCACACCAGTCCTTACTTAAGAAGGAGATTGAACCATGAATAACAGTTTCGAAAGCGAATCGTTGTTGGACGACGCCGTGAATGAGCTCGAAGAGCCTTACGGAGAGGAAGAATTCGAAGAACCGATGGGCTTTGACGATGAATTTGAAGACCTGGAAGATCCCTTCATCGGCGATGTCTTGAATGCCGTTCCGAAACCGGTGCGCGGGGCGCTCAAAGGCCTGGCGCGCAAAGGCGCCGTCTGCGCGGGAAACGCCATCGGCGGGCAAAGGGGCGGCCGGATTGCCGGAGGGGTGGCGGACGCGGTCCTGCGCAACCTGAACTGGGAATCCGCCGAATTCGAGCTGGAGGATGACCCGCTGGGAGAATTCGAGGCCATGGGCGGCGATATCCAGACTCTCCAGGAAATGGCCAAGGTGGCGTCCAAAGCGGCCCAGGCGCCCAGCAAGCAGCAGGCCGACCGCTTTATTGGGGCGCTGGCCGGGATGGCCGGAAAACTGCTTCCCGGCGTGTTAAACGCCCTGGGCGAAGAGGAGTACGAATTCGAAGACTATGAGGAAGAGGGGGACGAGTTCCTGCCGGCGCTGCTCCCGGTCGCGAGCATGGCGGCGCCTTTAATTAGCAAGGGGATCGGGGCGCTGGGCAAACTTTTCAGCCGCCA
The DNA here is from genome assembly GCA_023395675.1 of Chloroflexota bacterium. GTDB lineage: Bacteria > Chloroflexota > Anaerolineae > Anaerolineales > UBA4823 > JAEWYL01. The sequence goes on from JAEWYL010000219.1 coordinate 5,869, forward strand.
GCGCCGGACGCGGGAAGCTTTTATGGAGGCCCTGCCGGTGATCGCAGCCAAATCGGCCGCCACCGTCGCCAAGCAGGCCCAGGCCGGAAAACCCGTCACCCCCAAGCAGGTGGCTGCTGCGGTGGCGAAAGAGACCGCCAGCACGCTGGCTACGAAGCCGGCGGTCCAGAACGCGGTGCGCGCCACCCAGGAGATGGGCTATTACTCTCGCTCAAACGCCAGGCGCGGTTACGGGCGCCGCTACCAACCGGGGATGCGCGGCGGGCGGAGAATCATACGGCCTCGCTACTGCGTCTATTGATCCGGGTTCCAAGGCGAGGGCGAAATGGCTGACCCTGAAGCAAGCGATTTTGAGTTTGACGACCTCGAATGGGACGGGGAGGCTTACGCGCTACCCGGCGCCTCATCCGATGACTGGCCTGCGGAGAATGGGAGCGGCAATGGGAGCGAGGCCCGCCAGGGCCCTCCTGCAGAACCAGGCCCGGACCAGGGGGAGGCCTCGGAGCAAGAAGCCGTAGAAGAAGGGGAACTGGAGGCGTTCATCGCCGGCTTTATGGATGAGAGCCAGCCTCCCCCCCGGCCGGTAAAACGGGCGGTCTCTCTGTCCCGGCGGGCTGCCTATCTGCGTCCCGACCTGTTGATCCTGGATGACTTTGGCCTCAAGCCGATCCCGACACCGGGGCCGGAAGACCTGTATGACGTCATAAACGAGCGCTATGAGACGGGAAGTATCTTGTTGAACAGCAACCGCGCCCCGAACGAATGGCCTGACCTGTTCCTGGATCCCTTGCTGGCTTCTGCCGGTTTGGATCGTCTGCTGGATCGGGCGGGAGTAGTCATCATCCGGGGGAGCAGTTACCGGGCGCAGGGCCGGAACCGCCTGATTGAGGAGGTGTCACCCGAGCTGAAACAACCTTAACAAATTACCCGTTTTGCACTCAAGCCCAACCGGAAAGTGGCGCGTTGTTGCCGAAAATCCTTGGCGCAGTGTGGGTGAATATGGGTGGTACATTTACGTGTGTATATTGACACCCGCCAGACGGTTTTCGGCGGTATCCCCTGGCAGCGCTGCCAGTTTCACCTCCAGCAGAATGCCGGCGCATATGTGCCTCGCAAGGAACTGCGGGCGGAAGTCGCCGCTGACATTCGCACCATTTTCAACATGCCTGATCGCCCGGCTGCCGAGGCGCAACTGCGTAAAACGATCGCCAAGTATGAGAAAACCGCTTCAAAGTTGGCGGTGTGGTTGGAAAAGAGCATTCCGGAAGGGCTGACGGTGTTCGCTTTCCCGAAAGCCCACCAGCGCAAGATCCGGACGACCAACGGCCTGGAGCGGGTCAACCGGGAAGTGCATCGCCGCACCCAGGTGGTCAGCATCTTCCCCAATGATGCCGCTTGTTTGCGCCTGGCCAGCGCCGTTCTCATGGAAATCGACGAGGAATGGCAGACCGGGCGGGTCTATGTGAATTTTGAAAAGGACGAGCTGGCTCCGTAGTCGTAGTAGCGGGTTTTGGTGAAT
>JAEWYL010000071.1 GCA_023395675.1 Chloroflexota bacterium
CCACCCGGCTGGACCCGCCCACCCCCGGACAGGGCGCCCGCCGGGTATGGTCCGATTCGCAGGGCAGGCTGTGGGTCAGCGAATGGAACGCCGGGCAGGTGGCGGTCTACGACCCGCAGAGCGGGGAATGGCGCGAATGGCGCCTGCCGGGCGATAACCCGCAGCCCTACGCGGTCTACGTGGACGAACGGGACCAGGTGTGGTTGAGCGATTTTGGGGCCAACGCCCTGGTGCGCTTCGACCCTGTGCAGGAGAGTTTCGAGGTGTTCCCGCTCCCCGGCACACCCGCCAACGTGCGCCAGATCCTGGGCAGGCCCGGCGAGGTCTGGGGGGCCGAATCGGGGGTGGACCGGCTGGTGGTGCTCCGCAGGCAGTGAATGGAAATGGCCAAACAGCCACAAGAAATGCAGACAGCATAAAAGGTGGGGACAGGACGAAGACCTGTCCCCACCTTTTATGCTGGTTTTAGCCTGCCGCGGGCTACATCGGGTAGCGGGCCCTCAGCGAGGGGAGGAAGTAGAACAGGGGTTTCTGGATGCCGGCAGCCAGCAGGATTTCCTCCTCGCTCAGGGGGGCAATCCCGGCGTCGAAGTGCTCGTTCAGGACCCGGACGAAGTAATAGTTCGCCACCAGGCCGTTCACCACCGTGCCGGTGTGGCTGCAGTCGGAGAGCAGGTAGTGGTGAGGCTCGTCGCCGCATTGGGTGAAGTCAATCTTCGCCCAGCCGACGCGCAGAAAACCGTCTCTCACGCGGGGCAGAAACTCCTCCTGCCCGAAGCGGTTCTGATCGAACACAATCACCCGGCCGGGCTCCTCCAGGCGCCGGATGCCATCGTTGACGGCTTCGATTGCGTCCGTCACGCGCTGCAGCTTCTCCTCGTCGGGGAAGTCCCGGCGCACGTTGGGGTCCAGGTCCCAGCGCGTGAAGAGGGTCACGACGATGCCCTCGGCCCCGGCCTCTTTCACCGTATCCACCGCCAGGGTGACGTCCTCGATGGCGCGGTTAATCTTGTTCTCCAGCCGCCGCCCGGAAAGCTCGCCCTCGTAGATTCTTTGGAAGTCGAAAATATAGCGAGGGCTGAAATCGTTGGCGCCGATCCCGATCCACACGAAGGTGACTTTGCCCTGCCGGATCTGCTCTGCCAGGCCCAGGTGCTGGCGGCCCTCGTGGATCATGGTGCTGCTGGTCGCGCCGCTGCGGGCCCAGTTGTACTCGTAGCCGGTGCGGCGCACGTCATTCCACGTGCCCCAGGGGCCGAAATTCATGCCGCGCAGCCTGGCGAGCAGCTCGACCACGCTGAAGGTTGCGGAGGCGTACTCGCCCCCGCGGTTATCGTCCGCCCGGTATTCATCGTAGAAGGAATCGCCCAGCACGCCGATCCCGGTGAGGATGGAAGGCTCTTGCTGCTGGAGCAGGGCGGGCGTCTGCTGCCCCGTGGAACGGGGCTGAGCGGCCGGCGGCCAGCCGGCGGTGGATTGGGGTTCTTGCGCTGCGCAGTTTGCCATGGCAATGCTGACCAGAACAATGAAAGAGAAGATTTTCAATCTGCGATGCATATCTCTCTCCCGACCTCTCCCGGGGCCTCGCCGAGGCGCTCACCGGGCCGGGTTTCGTCCAGGCAGGTCTGAAGCTGGGCCGCCAGGCGGCGAATATGCGGTTCTTTGAACAGGCTGAGATGCGAGCCGGGGATCAGGCGCACGTCCACCCCGCCGGCGGCGAAGCGGTTCCAGCCCATATAAAAATCGTGCGAGCAGACCAGGCGCTCCCCTTTCGCCCGCAGCAGGGTGAGCAGGCCCGGGTAGGGCTGGGGAGCGTAGCGCAGGATGGCGTTGAAGTTGGTCTCGATGAGCTGCTGGATGTGGGCCGGGAGGTGAGGGGCCTCGTCAATCAGGTCTTTTGCGTCCACCCCGCGGCCCTGTCCGGCAGGCCGGGGGGCTGAGGCCGGCAGGCGCTTCAGCAGGACGCGCGCCTTGCGCGCCAGGCGGCGGAGGATCTGGTCGGGGCGCAGGCGCAGGAAGTCCGCCAGGTGGTAGGGGAGATTGCGCAGCATCCCCCACAGCAGGGCGGGGGAGGGGCGGACGTCGTAGTAGCCCGACTTCGGGGTGGCGTGGTCAATGATCACCAGCAGGCCCACCTCCTGGTTCTCCAACTGCAGCTGGCGCGCCATCTCGTAGGCGATGCTCCCGCCGTAGGAATAGCCGCCGATATAGTAAGGTCCCGCCGGCTGCATGGCGCGGATCTCGGAGATATAATGCGCCGCCATCTCCTCGATGCTGGTACAGGGTTCCTGGACGCCGTCAATGCCGCGCGACTGCAGCCCCCAGATGGGCTGGTCGGGGTCCAGGTACGGGACCAGGTATTCGAACCAGACCGCGTCGCCGGTGATGCCGTGGACGCAGAAGAAGGGCGGGCGGCTGCCCTCCGGCTGGATCGGGACCAGGGAGGACCAGGCCTGCATCTGGGCCTGGGCGCGGATCTGCCGCGCCAGGTTCTCGATGGTGGCCTCCCGGAACAGGCTGTTGAGAGGCAGGTTGACCCCGAACGCCTCCTGGATCTGGACGAAGAGGCGCACCGCCAGCAGAGAATGCCCGCCCAGGGCGAAGAAATCGTCCTGCACGCCGGCGCACTCCACCCGCAGCAGCTTCTTCCAGATCTCGACCAGGCGGGTTTCGATCTCGTCCCGGGGGGCGGCGGAGGCGCCGGGCGCCTGCTCCGGGACCGTCTCCGGGGGCGGCAGGGCCCTGCGGTCCACCTTGCCGTTCGGGCTGAGGGGCAGCCGCTCCAGAAAGACGAAGGCGGAGGGCACCAGCGCCCCGGGCAGCCGTTCGGCGCAGTGGCGGCGCAGCGCGGCGGAGTCCAGGCGGCCGCCCGGCCCGGCGGCGATATAGGCGACCAGGGCTGGGGCCTGGCCCTGCTCTTTATGGGCGACCACCACGGCCGATCTCACCTGCGGCTCCTCGAGCAGCACCGAGGCGATCTCCCCCGGGTCCACGCGCACGCCGTTGATCTTCACCTGCTCGTCCAGCCTTCCCAGGATCTCCAGCGAGCCGTCCGGGCGGTAGCGGCCCAGGTCCCCGGTGCGGTAGAGCAGGTCTTCGGGGTCGCTGCGGAAGGGATTCGGGAAGAAGCGGGCGGCGGTCTCCGCCGGTTCGTTCAGGTAGCCCAGGGAGCGAAACGGGGTGCGGATAACAATCTCACCCGCCTCGCCCACGCCGCACAGTCGCCCCTCGGGGGAGAGCACCAGGCCCTGGGTGTGCGGCAGGGGGCGGCCCACCGGCTGGATCCCGGGCAGGGGCCGCTCATCAATCACCGCGTAAAATTTTGCCAGGGTGGTCTCGGTGGGCCCGTACAGGTTGGCGATCCCCGTTTGAGGGCCGAAATGCGCGCGCCAGCTCTGCACCAGGGCCTCGGGCAGCGGCTCACCGGCGAAGAACACCCAGCGCAGGCTCTCCAGACGCGCGCCGGGGTTCTCGGCGAGCCAGGCCTGGGCGATGGAAGGGACCGTATGCAGCAGGGTGATGCGCTCCCGCTCCATCCAGCGCAGCCCGCTCTCGGAGCCGGGCAGCACCCCCGCCGGCGGCAGCGCCAGGGCCGCGCCAGAGACCAGGGGCAGGAAGAGATCGCGCAGCACGACGTCGAAGGAGAGGCCGGTGAACTGGGCCGCCCGGTCGTTGGGGGTGACGGCGAAGGTCTCCCGCTGCCAGGCCAGGAAATGGCTCAGGCCCCGGTGCACGCCCAGGACCGCCTTCGGGAACCGGGTGGTGCCGGAGGTGAAGAAGATGTAGGCCGGGTCATCCGGGCTGACCTGCGGGAGGGAGGCTGTGGGCTCGGGGCTGGCGCCGCCTGCGAGCGCCCCGCTCTCGGGATGGATGCGCACCAGGCGGGCCTCGGGCAGCTCCGCCAGCAGCGCGGCCGGGTCCTCCCACCCGCCGGCGGCCAGCAGCCAGCGCGCCCCGGCGATTTTCAGCATATCCCGGGCGCGGCGCTCCGGCAGCAGGGGATCCAGGCTGAGGGCCACCCCGCCCGCCATGAAAACCCCCAGCAGCGAGGCCACCAGGCCAAAGCTCTTCTCCCCGGTGACGGCCGCCACCTCTCCCGGCCGGCAGCCGAGCTCCACCAGGCTGCGGGCGATGCGCTCCGCCTGCTCCACCAGCCCGGCATAGGTTAGGCGGCGCCCGTCCTGCTCCAGCGCCGTGGCCTCGGGGCAGCGCCGGGCCCAGTCCTGAATCCAACGGTAGAACAGCTCCTGGCGGGGGGCTTCCAGTTGGGACCGGGGGTCCGGCAGCAGGCGGCGGGAGGCGGGCGTGACCAGCGAGTAAGACCGGACCGGCGCGCGCCGGCCGGCGGCGACCTGCTCCAGCAGGTAGCGGTACTGGTCCAGGAGGGCAGCCGCCCGCTCTTCAGAGATCAGGTTCTTCTGCGCCATTAGGCGCAGGCGGATCTGGTTCTGCCAGTGCTCGATATACAGGGTGAGCGGAAAGCGCGCCTCGTCCTCCCCCAGGTCCAGGTCGTTCCCCAGGGCGGGCAGATCGCCCAGGTGATAGGACTGGTCCGGCGGGATGTAATTGACCAGCACGTCGAAAAGCGGGTTGCGGTGCAGGCTGCGTTCCGGGTGCAGCTCTTCCACCAGGCGCTCGAAGGGGAACTCCTGGTTCTCGTAGGCCTCGAGCAGGGTGCGGGAGGTGCGCGCCAGCAGTTCCGTGAAGGGCGGGTTACCCGAGAGATCGGCGCGCAGGACCAGAGTGTTCAAAAACAGCCCGATCAGGTTTTCGAGCTCGGGATGCTGGCGCCCGGCGACCGGCACGCCGAGCACGACGTCCTCCTGCCCGCTCAGCCGGTACAGCAGAAGCTCGAAAGCGGCCAGCAGCACGGCGAAGGGGGTGGCGCCCTCCTCCTTCGCCAGCGAGAGCACGGCCTGTGAAAGCTCGTCCGGCAGCAGGAGGAACTGGCTGCTGGCGCGCGCCTCTTCCTCGGCTCGCTGAGGCTGGTCGTAGGGCAGCTCCAACCGGGCGAGGGGAGCGGCGAGCTTCTGCTTCCAGTAATTCAACTGCGGCTCCAGCGCGGCCATGCGCTGCCGCTGCCAGGCCGCGTAGTCGGCGTACTGGAAGGGCAGCTCCGGCAGGGCGGGCGGCCTGCCCTCCTGCAGCGCCTGGTAAATGGCGGAGAGTTCCCGGTCCAGCACGCCCTTAGACCAGCCGTCGAAAATGATGTGGTGGATCACCAGGAGCAGGATATGCTCCGCCTGGTCCAGGCGGTAGAGCACGCAGCGGAACAGCGGCCCCTGCTCCAGGTCGAAGGGCAGCTTCGCCTGCTCGCGGATCCTGGCGTAAGCGGCCTCCGCCCGCTCCCCGGGCGGCAGGTGGCACAGGTCCTGGGTGACCAGCACGACCCCGGCCGCTTCCTGCACGACCTGCACCGGCTCTTCCTCCCCCATGCAGAAGGTGGTGCGCAGGATTTCATGCCGCCGCGCCAGCTCCACCAGGGTCCGCCGCAGGATTCCCTCGTCCACCTCCATCCAGATGCGCCGGGTGAGGATGATATTGTAGGCCGGGCTCTCGGGGTCCAGGTGGTGGATGAACCAGAGGCGCTGCTGGGCGGACGAAAGGGGGAACTGCGCGCCCGGGGCGCGGGGCAGGCCGGGCGCAGGCCCGGTCTTTCCCTGCCCGGCCTCCTTCAGGAAAGCCAGGATCTCCGCCTTGCGCTCCGCGATCTCTCGCTGGATTTCAGGCGTGATCACGCCCCTGGGGGCGCTGACGCGAAGCTGCTCGCCCTCCACCCGGAGGCTGATGTTCAGGGCGCGCAGTCTCGAAAGAAATTCATAGGCGCTCAAAATTCAAGCTCCTCACGCTCCTCCAGCGCATCCTCCCCCGCGGACCGCCCGCCGCCCTTCGCCCACAGCAGGGTGTCCACCCGTTCCGCCAGCTCCACCAGGGTGGGGGCCTCGAAGATGGCGCGCACGGGGATCTCGACCTCGTAAGCGACCTGCACGCGGGAGATGATCTGGGTGGCCATCAGGGAGTGGCCGCCCAGCTCGAAGAAATTGTCGTGCAGGCCGATGCTCTCCATCCCCAGGATCTGCTGCCAGATGCCGGCCAGGCGCTTCTCCGTCTCGCTCTCCGGGGCCACGTAGGCATTTCCCAGGTTGGGCCGCTCGTGCAGCCCGTGAACCTGCAGGCCGGGATCTTCCGCCGCCGGCGGCCTGTTCTGGTCCGGCAGGGCCTCCCCGCCGTGCAGGAACTGAATCCATTCCCGCATGCGGACCAGGTCATGGGTGGAGACGATCACCTGGTTCAGCGGCCGGGCCAGGATCATGCGAAAAGCCTCCAGCCCTTCCCGGGAGGCGATCCCCTTCGCCAGGGTCTGCTCCTTCCAGCTCCGGAGGTGCTCGGCGACTTCGGTGTCGCGGTACATGCCCACCTCCTGCCACAGGTCCCAGTTGATGGCGATCACCCGCCGGCCGGAGCGCCGCGTGTACTGGGCAAAGGCGTCCAGGTAGGCGTTGGCGGCCACGTAGGCGTGGCCCGACCCACCCACCACGGTGCTGATGGAGGAGAAGAGCACGAAGAAGTCCAGCGCCTCCCCCTCCAGCAGGCTGTCGAGGATGGCCGTCCCCAGGGTCTTCGGCCGCAGGATCGGGACGATGGAGGCGGCTGTTTTATCGGCCGCCGGGTCCGCTTCCGTGAGGCCCGCGGCGTGGATTACGCCTGTAATGGGCCCGAGCTCCGCCCGGATTTGCGTGACCGCCGCTTTCATCTGCCCATAATCCGTCACATCCGCCGCGAGGGGCAGGACGCGCGCGCCCTGCTGCTCCAGTTCCATGAGCTGGCGGATGCGCCGGCTGGTGCGGTCCGCGTCGTCGTGGGCGGCGAGCCACTCCTCCCAGCGATCTCGCTCCGGCAGGGGCGAGCGGGAGAGCAGCGCCAGGCTGCAGCGGGTCTGGCGGGCGAGGAAGTCCGCCAGCAGCAGGCCCAGGCCGCCCAGGCCGCCAGTGATCAGGTAGACCCCGCCCTCGCGCAGCTCCAGGGGCGTCTCCGGATCGAATTTCGCAGGCTCGAAGGCCTGCACCCAGCGGTAATCGCCCCGGTAAGCGACGAATTCCTCTGGCGAGCTCGCCTCCAGCTCGGCCAGCAGGTTCTGCAGCCAGACCGTTTCCGGCAGGCCGTGCAGGTCGGGCAGGTGCAGGTCGATATGCCGGCAATCCAGGGGCGAGTGGATCAGGGGGATGGCGCGGCAGAACCCCAGCACCGTGGCCCGGGAGGGATCCAGCTCTTCCAGGCCGATTACGTCCTGGGTCCCGCTGGAGAGCACGTCCAAACGGTAGGGGGCGTCTCCCAGCTTCTCATTCAACGCGGCGGTCAGGGCTACCAGGCTGTAGTAGCCCAGCTCCTGGGCCCGTTCGATGTAGTCGAGAGGGTCTGTGGAGGCCTCCGGCCGGTCCAGAGTCCAGCAGTGCAGCACCCGCCCGGGCAGGCGTCCCTGTTCCTGCAGGGCAGCGACCAGGGCGCGGTAGTCCTCCTCGCGGGCGGGGTCGAGGGTGAAAACGCCTGCGGCGGGGCTGGCGAAGGCCGCCCCGCGCTGCACCCGCACCACGCTCTGACCCCGCGCTTCGAGGGACCGGGCCAGCTTTTCGCCCACGCCGCTCGCGTCGCAAAAGACCAGCCAGCCGGAAGCGGCCTCCGCCCGCCCGTTCGCAGGCCCGAGAACCTGCCGCTTCCAGGAGGGGGTGAAAAACCAGCGCGTCAGGTCGGGGTTTCTCTCCAGCCGGCCTGATGGGCGGGTCTCCGCAGCGAGGGGCTGCTTTTTCGGCTCTACCCAGTAGCGCTTGCGCTCGAAGGGATAGGCCGGCAGGGGCAGCCGGCGGCGCTTCTCGCCGGCATAGAACCCGTCCCAGTCCACCTGCACCCCGCTCAGCCAGAGCTGCCCCAGGGTCTGCAGCAGGAAGGTGAGGTCGGAGACCTGGTCAAGGGGATGGCGCAGGGAGGTGAAGACGGGCTGCTCCTGGGGGCGCGCCGGGTGGCTGCGGGCCAGGGTGGCGAGGGTGCGCCCCGGGCCGGTCTCGAGCAGGGCCAGGCCCGGCTCCCGGAAGAGAGTCTCCAATCCCTGGGAGAAGCGCACGGTCGAACGCAGGTGGGCGGCCCAGTAGGCCGGGTCCACTGCCTGCTCGGGGGTGATCCATTCCCCTGTGAGGTTGGAGACGAAGGGCAGGGAGGGGGCGTTCAGGCGCAGGCCAGCGAACAGGGCCTTGAACGGCTCCAAGACCGGGTCCATCATGGGGGAATGGAAGGCGTGCGAGGTGTGCAGGCGCCGGCCTTCCACGCCGCGGGCGGCGAGCTGCTCCTGCAGGGCGGCTACGGCCTCTTCCGGCCCGGAGACCACGCACAGGGCCGGGCCGTTGACCGCGGCCAGGGAGAGCTGCGGCCCCAGCAAAGGCAGCACCTCCCGCTCGGGGAGGGGCAGGCTGAGCATGGCCCCCGCCGGCATGGACTGCATCAGCCGGCCGCGGGCGGCGACCAGCGCCAGGGCGTCCTCCAGGCTGAACACCCCCGCCAGGCAGGCGGCCACGTACTCGCCCAGGCTGTGTCCGAGCATGGCCTGCGGCTGCAGCCCCCAGGACAGCCACAGGCGGGCCAGGGCGTACTCGACCGCGAACAGGGCCGGCTGGGCCAGGGAGGTCCGGGTCAGGCGGGCGGCGGCCTCTTCGGTTCCGCCCGCCTGCGGGTAAAGCGCTTCCAGCAGGTCAAACCCCAGGTGAGGGCGCAGGATCTCCGCGCAGGTGTCCAGGGCCTGTCTGAAAACGGGCTCGTCCCGGTACAGCTCCGCGCCCATGTGCAGGTACTGAGCGCCCTGCCCGGTGAACAGGAAGGCGACCGGGCGGCCCTCGGAGGCGCCGGAGGCGGAGAGCAGCCGCCGGGGGTCCCGGCTCTGCAGGATGGAGAGGGCCTCCTCCCGCGAGGCGCAGACCAGCGCCCGCCGGTGGCCGAAGGCGCGGCGGCCCTGCTGCAGGGTGAAGGCCACGTCAGCCAGCTCGTATTCGGGATGCTCGCTCAGGCTGGCCGCCAGGCGGCCGGTGGCAGCCTCCAGCGCGGCGGCGCTTTTGGCCGATAGCAGGACGAGTTGCCGGGAGCGGGAGGGGGTGGAGGGGGCGGGCGGCGGGGCCTCTTCCAGCACCACGTGGACGTTTGTGCCGCCGATGCCGAACGAACTCACCCCGGCCCGCAGGGGGCCGCCGCCGTTCTCCCATTCCGCCAGGCGGGTGTTGACGTAGAACGGGGTGGACTCGAAATCGATATTGGGGTTCGGGCGGGTGAAATGCAGGCTGGGCGGGATGCGCCGGTTCTTCAGGGCCAGCACAGTTTTGATCAAACCGGTTACGCCCGCGGCCGCGTCCAGGTGGCCCAGGTTGGTCTTCACCGAGCCGATGGCGCAGTAGCCGCGCTTCTCGGTGCCCAGCCGGAAGGCCTGGGTCAGGGCGCTGATCTCGATCGGGTCGCCCAGCTCGGTCCCGGTTCCGTGCGCCTCCACGTAGGTGATCGTCTCGGGGTTGACCCCGGCTGCGGCCTGGGCCAGGGCGATCACCTCGGCCTGCCCGTTCACGCTGGGGGCGGTGTAGCCCACCTTCAGCGCGCCGTCGTTGTTAATGGCCGAGCCGCGGATGACGGCGTGGATCGTGTCCCCGTCGCGCAGGGCCTCGGACAGGCGTTTAAGCACCACCACCCCGGCGCCCTCCCCCGCCACGATGCCCTGAGAGGAGGCGTCGAAGGCGCGGCAGTGCCCGTCGGGCGACATGATCATCCCGGGAACATACAGATAGCCGCATTTGCGCGGCGAGCTGATGGACACGCCCCCGGCGAGAGCCAGGTCTGCGGCCCCGCTCAACAGTGCCTGGCAGGCCATCTGCACGGCCACCAGGGAGGTCGAGCAGGCCGTCTGCACATCCACGCTCGGGCCTCTCAGGTTCAGCTTGTAGGAGACCCGGGTGGCAAGGAAGTCCTTATCGTTGGAGATCATCACCTGATAGCCGCCGGCGGCCTCCATGACCTCCGGGCTGCCCATCAGGTTGTTGAGCAGGTAGGAGTTCATGCTCAGGCCGGCGTACACCCCGATGGGGCCGTCGAAACGGTCCGGGTCGCAGCCGGCGTTCTCCAGCGCCTCCCAGGCGACCTCCAGGAAAACGCGCTGCTGGGGGTCCATCACTTCCGCCTCGCGCGGGTTGAAGCCAAAAAAGGCGGCGTCGAACGCTTCGGCCTCCTCCAGGATGGCTCGCGCGCGCACGTAGTCCGGGCGGTTGAACACCTCGGGCGGGATCCCGCTTTCCAGCAGCTCCTCGTCGGTGAAGAAGGAGACCAGCTCCTCTCCTGCCTGCAGGCGCTGCCACAATTCCTCCACCGATCTGGCTTTGGGGAAGCGGCCCGCCATCCCTACGATGGCGACGGCCTCAAAGGGGACGGCTTCAGATGAAGCGTTGCTGGCTGGATGGTTCATAGACTCTCCTTCTTTTCGGTGTTATCCGCCCCGTCCTGAGGCGCCGGGCTGCCGCCCGGTTCCAGCCGTTCTCGCTGGCGATCGAGCATTTTCTGCTGCTTCAAGATGCGCTCCTGGATGCCCCCCAGCGATACCTGGCTTTCCTTCGGCTGGCTGAGATAGCGGGCGATGGAGGCGATGGTCGGGTACTGGAACATCTGGGCCACGGTCAGGTCGGTCTCAAAGGCCTGGCAGATGCGGTGGTGCGCCTGGACCAGCAGGATGGAATGCCCGCCCAGGTCGAAGAAAGTGTCGTTCACCCCGACCTGCTTGAGGTTCAGGATCTCCTGCCAGATCTCCGCCAGGCGGCGCTCGACCGGGCTGCGCGGGGGAACGTAGGTGGTCTCCAGTTCGGGGCGCTGGCCCTCGGGCGCCGGCAGGCGGCGGCGGTCCACCTTGCCGTTCGGGGTGAGCGGGAATTCCTTCAGAAAAACGAAGGCGGAGGGGAGCATATATTCGGGCAGAGTCTCCCTCAAAGCGGCGCGCAGCTCGCCGGGGAGCGGGGGCGCCTGCCCCTCCGGGATCACGTAAGCCACCAGGCGTTGATCGCCGGGGGCATCCTCGCGGACAACCACGACCCCCTGGCGCACCTCGGGCAGGGCCTCCAGGCAGGCCTCGATCTCGCCCAGCTCGATGCGGAAGCCGCGCACCTTCACCTGGTGGTCCAGGCGGCCCAGGTATTCCAGGCAGCCGTCGGGCCGGAAGCGGGCCAGGTCGCCGGTGCGGTAGAGGCGCTCGCCGGGCCGGAATGGGTGCGCGATGAACTTCTCAGCGGTGAGCTCCGGGCGGTTCAGATAGCCGCGCGCCAGCCCGTCGCCGCCGATCAGCAGCTCGCCGGGCACGCCCACCGGAACCGGCCGCAGCTGCGGGTCGAGGATGTAGACCTGCGTATTCGCGATCGGCGTCCCGATGGTGATGGGCTCCTGCGGGCCGCCCACCCGGCTGAGGGTGGACCAGATGGTGGTCTCGGTGGGGCCGTACAGATTCCAGAGCGAGGCGCAGCGCGTGAAGAGCTGGGCGGCAAGCTCGGGCGTCAGGGCCTCGCCGCCGCACAGGACCTTCAGGCGAGGGTTCCCCTGCCAGCCGGCGTTTAAGAGCAGGCGCCAGGTGGCGGGGGTGGCCTGCATGAGGGTGGTCCCCGCGCTCTCGATCAGGCGCATCAACTTCTGCCCGTCGGACAGCGCCTCTTTCGGCGCGATCACCACCCGCGCCCCGCTGATCAGGGGCAGGTAAAACTCCAGCCCGGAGATATCGAAGGAGGGCGTGGTGACGGAGAGCAGCACGTCCTGCGGCAGGATGCCCGGCTCGCGCTGCATGGAGCGCAGGAAGTTCACCAGGCCGCGCTGCAGCACCTGGACGCCCTTCGGGCGGCCGGTGGAGCCGGAGGTGTAGATCACATAGGCCAGGTCTTCCGCCTGCCCCGGGCGGGAGGCGGCGAGGGGCGGGGCGGCGGCGATGGTTTCCCATTCCGCGTCCAGGACCACCAGGCTGCCGGCGAAGGGGGGCAGGCTCTCCCTCAGCCGCTCCTGAGTGACGAGCACCCGGGCCCCCGAATCCTGCAGCATGAACTCCAGCCGGTCCCTGGGGAAGCTCGGGTCCAGCGGCAGATAAGCGCCGCCCGCCTTGAGCACGCCCAGGAGGGCCACCAGCAGCCCGGCCGAGCGCTCCATGAAGACCGCCGCCAGGTTTTCCGTGCCGAACCCCATGGACTGCAGATACCCCGCCAGCAGCCCGGCGCGGCGGTCCAGCTCGGCATAAGTCAGCGCCTTGCCTTCGTAAACCAGCGCCGTCGCCTGCGGAGTGCGCGCAACCTGGGCGGCAAACAGCTCCTGCAGCGTCTCGCCGGGGGGCCAGGTGGTCCCGGTGGCGTTCCAGGCCTCCAGGACCAGGTCCCGTTCGGCGGCGGGCATCAGGTCCAAATCGGTGATGGGCGCCTCGGGCTGCTCGACCACCTGCGCCAGGATGCGCAGATAGTGAGCCATCAGGCGGTGGATGGTGGCGGATTCGAACAGGTCGGTGCTGTATTCGGCGTAGAAGCGCATGCCCTCACTCGGCAGCTCCCACACCTCCAGGGTCAGGTCAAAGCGGGCTACCCCGGCGTCCACCTCGACCGGCGACCAGCAGATGCCTTCCATCTCGGTCTCCTCCAGGGGGACGTTCTGCATACTGAACAGGATCTGGAAGAAAGGCATGCGGCTCATATCGCGCTCGGGCTGCAGGGCGTCCACCAGCTTCTGGAAGGGCACTTCCTGGTTGGCGTAGGCCTCCAGGGTGGTGGCGCGCACGCGCCGCAGCAGCTCGCGGAAGGTGGGCTCACCCGACAGGTCGGTGCGCAGGACCAGGTTGTTGGTGAAGAAGCCGATCAGCGGCTCCAGCTCCACCAGGGTGCGCCCGGCCACCGGCGAGCCGACCAGGATATCGTCCTGCCCGGTGAAGCGGTGCAGGAGCACCTTGAAGGCGGCCATCAGGGTCATAAACAGGGAAACGCCCTCCCGGTTGCTGAAAGCCTTGAGGGAGGCCAGCAGGTCCGGCGGCATATTGAAGCGCTCCCGGGCCCCTCTGAAGGTCTGGAAGGGGGGGCGGGGGCGGTCGGCGGGCAGGTCGATCACGGGCAGGGGGCCGGACAGCTTCTCTTTCCAGTAGCCCAACTGCGCCTCCAGGCGGCGGGCCTGCTGGGGCAGCCGCTGCCAGGCTGCGTAGTCGGCGTACTGGACCGCCAGCTCGGGGTAGGGGGAGGGCCTGCCGGTGGAGAAGGCCGCGTACAGCTCGCCCAGCTCGCGGGTCATGACCCCCAGGGACCAGGCGTCGGAGGCGATGTGGTGGGTGACGACGGAGACAATATACTCTTCCGCGCTCAGGCGCACAAGCAGCGGGCGGATGAGCACATCGCAGGAGAGATCGAAGGGTCTCTGGAACTCCTCCCGCAGGACTTCAAAGGCGCGCTCTTCCCGCAGACTGGCGGGCACAGCGGAGAGGTCCACCTGTCTCAGCGGCAGCGGGACCGGGGGCGAGACCACCTGGCCCGGCTGCCCGCCCTCCATGCAGAACGAGGTGCGCAGGACCTCGTGGCGGCGCACGATCTCCGCAAAGCTGCGCTCGAGGGCGGCGATATCCAGGCGCCCCTGCAGGCGGATGGCGGCGGGGATGTTGTAGGCCGTGTTGTGCGGCTCCAGGTGATAGAGGAACCACAGGCGCTGCTGGGAAAAGGAGAGCGGCAGGGCCCCCTGGCGGGAGACGGGCTGCAGCGGCGGCAGCGGCAGGGCGCCGCCGGCGGCGCTGGCCTCCAGGTAGGCGATAATCTCCTCCTTGCGCCGCCCGATCTCGGCCCGCAGGTCCGGTGTGAGCTGTCCCGCGGGAGCGCTGGCCCGCAGGCGGCCCTGCTCCACCCACAGGCGCACGTCCAGCTTGCGCAGGTGGGTGAGGAAATGCTCCAGATCCAGGTTTTGAACCTGTATAGACAAATTTGTGAGCTTCTCATCAGGATGGACCACAGTCGCCTCCAGCAGCTTGATAAAACCCGCCCCCAGTCGTGAAATCGTCTCTTCCTCGAACAGATCCGAATTGTATTTAATGACGCCGTACAGGCGATCCTTCCCCTCCACCACCTGGAGGCCCAGCTCGAACTGGCCCTCCTGCTGCGGGAAGGGGTAGGGTTCCAGGGCCAGCCCGGCGAATTCGACGGCGCGCTCGCCGGAGGCGGGCAGGAACAGCGGGGCGATATCGCCGTAGCGCTCCAGGCGCTGGAAATCAAAGGTGACCTGGAAGACCGGCGAGCGCCCGGGAAGTCTCTGCCGGGGCAGGTCCTCAACCAGGCGAGAGAAGGGATAGTCCTGGTATTCGAGCGCCCCCAGCGCCAGGGCGCGCACCTGCTGCAGCAGGCCCCGGAAGGTGAGGCTCTCCGCACAGCGCGCCCGGATGGGCAGCATATTGATGAAGTTCCCCACCACGTTTTCGAATTCGGGCCGGCCGCGCCCGGCGGCGGGGGTGCCGACTACGATCTCCTCCTGCCCGCTCCAGGCGTGCAGCAGGGAAATGTAGGCGGAAAGCAGCAGCATATAAGGCGTGACCCCCTCCGCCAGGCAGAAGGCCTGCAGCTTCTCTGAGAGCGCCCCATCCAGCTCGAACTCCAGCGAAGCGCCGCGCAGGGACTGGATGGGCGGGTGGGGGTGATCCACGGGCAGGTCGAGCGGGGGAATTTCCCCGGATAAGGCCTCCATCCAGTAACGGCGCAGGCTTTCACCCTGCGGCCCGGCGAGCAGGGCGGCCTGCCAGCGCACGTAATCGAGATAGGAGTGGCTCAGCGCGGGCAGGTCCGGGGTCTCGCCCGCCGTCTCGGCCCGGTAAAAAGCCTGGAAATCGCGCAGCAGGAGGCCGATAGACCAGCCGTCGGCGGCGATGTGGTGCACGTCGAGCAGGAAGACGTGGTCCGCCGGCGCGCGGGTGAACAGGCGGGCGCGCAGGACAGGGCCGCGCTCCAGGTCCAGCGGGGCGCGGTGGGCCTCCAGCGCCAGGGCGTAGAGGCCGGCTTCATCCAGGCCTTCCACCTGAACGGTCTCAAAGGGAACTTCGATCTGCGCGCTCACCCTCTGGGCCGGCTCTTCGTCCCGGCTGAGGAAGGTGGTGCGCAGGGCGGGGTGGCGCTCGATCAGGCGTCCCAGCGCCCGTTTCATCGCCTCCACGTCCACCCGGGAGCGGATGCGGGCGGCGAAAGCCACGGTGTAGGCGGCGCTGTCCGGCGCCAGGCGGTTCATGAACCACATGGAGCGCTGGTTGTAGGAGAGGGGGAAGGCGCTCTCCTCCCCGGCAGCCCGGTATTCGCCCGCAGCCGCCTCGCCATTATCCGCCCGTGCGGGCGCAGAGGGCGGGCCGCTCTCCTCATTCTCCGCACCGGACTGGGCGAGCAGGTAGGCGTGCAGGCCCGCGGCGGAGGGGCCCTCCAGGATCTTGATCAGGGGCAGGCTGACGTTCCAGCGGCGCTCCAGGCGGGATTTCAGCTCCAGCGCCATCAGAGAGTCGAAACCAAGCTGGTTAAGGGGCTCGTCCAGGGGCAGCGCCCCGGGAGCCATGCGCAGCACCGCGGCGATCTCCTCAAAAGTCGAAACCCCGCCACCCTCCGCAGCCCCCGCCTGCGGCTCGCGGGTCTCCTCCGCCCCGTCCCCGGCGGCAGCGAGGCCCGCGCCCGGCCGCCTCGCCTGCACGAGGCGCTCCAGGAACGGCGCGGCGGCATAGCTGCCGTAGCGCTCGCTCCACTGCCCCCAGTCGGTGGGGAGGACAGCCGCCTGGGTGAAACCGGCCTGCAGGGACAGCTCCAGGGCGCGCAGGCCCAGGCGCGGGGAAAGGCTGCGCCCGACCGGGG
The DNA here is from genome assembly GCA_023395675.1 of Chloroflexota bacterium. Lineage (GTDB taxonomy): Bacteria > Chloroflexota > Anaerolineae > Anaerolineales > UBA4823 > JAEWYL01. The sequence goes on from JAEWYL010000071.1 coordinate 15,879, forward strand.
AATCCTCCGCCCCGGCCTCCCGGCCCGCAAACTCGGCCGCCATGCCCACCTCGGACCAGAAACCCCAGTTGAGGCTCAGCCCCGGCAGGCCCTCGCCGCGCCGGTAGTGGGCCAGGGCGTCCAGGAAGGCGTTCCCGGCCGCGTAGCTGGCGATCAGCGGGGAGCTGAGCAGGGCGGAGGCGGAGGAGTACAGGATGAAGAAATCCAGGGGCTTGTCCTGGAAAATATGGTGCAGCAGCCAGCCCCCGAAGAGCTTGGGCTGCAGGATGGCCCGCATCTGCTCCAGGCTGTGCTCGCTCAGCGGGCTGTACTGCGGGATGCCCGCGGCGTGGATCACCCCGCGCAGCGGCGGGTTCCCGCTGCCCTCGTACTGGGCGAAGAAACGCTCGAGCGCGGCCCCGTCCGAGACGTCCACCGCGGCGGTCAGGACGGACACCCCGCGCTGCTCCAGCTCCTGCACGGCGGCCGCGCGGCGGGCCTGGGGGCTGCCCTCGGGCAGCGCCTCCCAGGTCTCGCGGGGCGGCAGGGGGGTGCGGCCGAGCAGCACCAGGCTGCGCGCGCCGCGCTCCGCCAGCCAGCTGGCCGCGGCCAGCCCCAGCCCGCCCAGGCCGCCGGTGACCAGGTAGGCGGCCTCCGGGCGGCACTGCACCCCGGGACCCGCGGCGGGCAGGGGGAGCCGGTCCAGACGCGCGGCGTAGCGCCTGCCCTCCCGGTAGGCGAGCTGGTCCTCGCGGCAGGGGTCCTGCAGCTCGCGGAACAGCCTCCCGGCTGCCTGCTCGCCGCCCTCGCCGGGGTCCAGGTCAATCAGCGCGCCCCAGAACTCTGGGAATTCGGCCGCCAGCGAGCGCCCGAAGCCCCAGACCGGGGCCTGCAGCGGCTCGAGCGCGGCTGAGCTGCCGGGCAGGGCCTGGGCGCCGCGCGTGACCAGCACCAGCCTGCACGCGCCCTGCAGCCGGCTTGCCCCCAGAGCCTGGGCCAGGTGGAGCAGGGCTGCGACGGTCAATGCCTGGGCCTGTTCGAGCCCGGGCAGGTCTGCCGCCTGCATTGAAGGGGCGTCCAGGCTCCAGAGCGAGACGACCCCGTCTAGGCGGCCCTGGAAGCGGCGTCCCGCCTCCTCCAGCAGCCACTCGAAGTCTTCGCGCGCCGCGGGGCGGACCCGGTAAGCGGTCTCACCCGCCTGCCCGCAGGTTTCATCCCAGGCGGCGGCGAGCGCCTGGCCGCCGGCGGCGCGCAGCCGTTCCGCCAGGGCCTCCCCCACCCCCTGGCGGTCGCTGAGGACCAGCCAGTTCCCGGCGGGGCGCGCCTCGTCCGAGGCGGCGGGGGGCTCCAGGGGCTGCCAGCTCACCTGGTAGAACCAGTCCTCCGGGCCTTCCGGCTGCAGCAGCTCTGCGCCGGGCTCCAGATACCAGAGCTTCGTCCCCAGGGTCTCGGAGACCAGCGCGCCGCCCTCGTCGAACAGGGCCACGTCGCCGTAGAGGATGTTCTCCGCCCGCTCGCCGTCCTGGCGCAGGCGGGCGCAGGCGAAGAACTTCTCGCCGCGCAGCTTGCGGTACACCCGGATCTCCTCCACCCCGCCGCCGACGAAGGCCCCGGATTTGCTGCCCCGGGCTTCCCCGGCGGGCAGGGCTGCCAACAGCACGTGGCCGCAGGCGTCGGAGAGCGCCGGGTGGAGCGTGTAGCGCTCCAGCTCGTCCCGGACCGCCGCGGCAGGCTGTACCTCGGCAGCCGCCTCCCCCGGCCCCTGCCAGGCGCGCCGCAACCCCTGGAAGGCCGGCCCCCACTGGTTGCCTTTCTGCGCCTGGCCCCGGTAAAACTCGCCGCCCCCGGTTTCGAGCCCGGCCCGGCCGCGAATCGCCTCGTAAGAGGCCAGGTCCGGCCTGCCGTCCAGGTCCGCCTCGCCCAGGGGCTGCACCGTCCCGGTGACGTGCAGCTTCCAGGACCCGGTGCCCTGCCCCTCGGGCCGGCTGAAAATGCGGAAACGCGTCAGGCCGCCCTCCGGCTGCAGTGAAACCTGCAGGCGGTGGCTCTCCCCCGGTCTGAGGACCAGCATGGCGCGGTTCTCGAATGCGCTGAGCTTCAACCGCCCGGCGCCGAAGACCTGCGCCGCCGTGCTGACAGCCAGCTCGATATAGGCGGTGGCGGGCAGCACCGCCGTCTCCTGGATGCGGTGGTCTCCCAGGTAGGGCAGCCGCTCCAACGACACTTTCCCCTGCCAGAGCTGCAGCTCCGGCTCCCCGGCCACCTCCAGGCGCTCCAGTTCGAAGGGGCCTTCCCCGGCGGGCGGGGCAGCCGGTGCAGGGCTGTCCTCCAGCCAGCAGCGCACGTGCTGGAAGGGATAGGTGGGCAGGGAGACTTTGCGGCGTCCGCCGGCCCGGTCGAAGGCCTGCCAGTCAACCGGCGCGCCGGAAATATACAGGCCGGACAGCGCCTCGCCCAGGGCCTCCCAATCTTCACCGTCTTTGCGCAGGGAAGCGAGCCAGGTATGGGACTGTTCCCGGCCCTCCAGGCAGCGGCGGCCCATGCGCACCAGCGTCGGGTCCGGGCCGATCTCCAGGAATACGCTGCAGCCCAACTTCTCCAGAGAGGCCATGCCGCGCGCAAACTGCACGGGCCGGCGGATATGCTCCACCCAGTACTCGGGCGAGCGCGCCTCCTCTCCGGCCGGCTCGCCGCTCAGGTTGGAGATCAGGGCCAGGGAGGGGGCGGAGAAGCGCACCCGGCGCGCCTCCTCCAGGAAGGGCTCCAGCATGGGGTCCATGCGGTGCGAGTGGAACGCGCCGGAGACCGCCAGGCGGCGGGCCTGCACCCCGCGCGCGGCCAGCTCCGCCAGCAGTTCGTCCAGCGCATCCAGGTCCCCCGAGACCACCGTATTCTCCGGCCCGTTCAGGGCGGCGACGGACAGCCTTCCGGCGTAGGGGGCCAGGTATTCTGCAGCCTGCGCCTCCCCGGCCAGCAGGGCGGCCATCCCGCCGCCCGAGGGCAGCGCGCCCATCAGGCGAGCGCGGGCCGCGATCAGGCGCAAACCCTCCTCTACACTGAACACACCCGCCAGGCAGGCGGCGGCGTACTCGCCCACGCTGTGCCCGAGCACGGCGTAGGGGCGCACGCCCCAAGAGGCCCAGAGCGAGGCCAGGGACCATTCCAGGGCGAAGAGAGCCGGCTGGGTGTAAGCGGTCTGGTGCAGCAGAGAATCCGGGCCGTCCTGCCCGAAGAGCACCTCCAGCAGCGGGCGCTCCAGATAGGGGTCCAGCAGCTCCGCGCAGCGGTCGAGCGCGGCGCGAAAGACGCTCTCCGTGTGGTAGAGGCGCCGGCCCATGCCCGCATACTGGGCGCCCTGCCCGGTGAACAGGAAAGCCAGGCGCGGGCCGTCCCCCTTGAGGGCCGTCCCGGCGCGCAGAGAGGCGGCGCTCTCTCCGCGGGCGAAAGCCGCCAGGGCTGCGGCAGCCCGGTCGTTCTCCGCGGCGGTCACCGCCAGGCGGTGCGAAAAGTGGGCGCGCCCGGCGCGGGCGGTGAAGGCCGCATCCGCCAGGGAAGGCGCAGCGGGGGCGGAAAGCGCCTCCGCGTAGCGCCCGGCGAGCTGGCGCAGGGCCGGCTCCGTGCGGGCGGAGAGGCAGAGGATCTGCACCGGGCGATCGGGCAGGGGCGCTTCCGCCTCGAGCAGCGGCGCCTCTTCCACGATCAGGTGGGCGTTGGTCCCGCTGAAGCCGAAAGAGCTGACCCCGGCCAGGCGCGGGCGCTCGCCGCGCCGCCAGGGCGCCAGGGCGGTGGGGATCTCGATGGGGAAATCCGGCCAGGGGATGCGCGGGCTGCGCTCCTCCAGGTGCAGGTGCGGGGGCAGGGCCTCGTTCTGCAGGGAGAGGATGACCTTGATCAGGCCGGCGATGCCGGAAGCCGACTCCAGGTGCCCGATATTGGTCTTGACCGAGCCCACCACCAGCGGGCCGGCAGCCTCCCGCCCTTCTCCGTAGACGGCCCCGAGGGCCTCGATCTCGATCGGGTCGCCCAAAGCGGTGCCGGTGCCGTGCGCCTCAATGTAGCCCACCTGGGCCGGGGAGACCTGCGCGTCCTGCAGGGCGCGGCGGATCACCGCCTGCTGGGCGCGCCCGTTCGGGACGGTCAGCCCGCTGCTGCGCCCGTCCTGGTTGACCGCCGAGCCGCGCAAGACCGCCAGCACCGGGTCGCCGTCCCGGAGGGCCTCGGACAGCAGCTTGAGCACCAGCATCCCGCAGCCCTCGCCGCGCACGAAGCCGTCGGCGCGGGCGTCGAAAGCCTTGCAGCGCCCGTCCGGGGCCATCATCCCCCAGCGGGCGAAGGCGATGAAGGGCTCGGGGGTGAGGGCCGCGTTGACCCCGCCCGCCAGCGCCAGGCGGCTCTCGCCGGCGCGCAGGCTGCGGATGGCCAGGTGGATGGCGACCAGGGAGGAGGAGCAGGCGGTGTCCAGGGTCAGGGAGGGGCCGCGCAGGTCCAGCAGGTAGGCCAGGCGCCCGGCGGCGGCGTTCAGGGCCCCGCCCGTGGCGGCGTAGGCGTCCATCTGGGCCGGGCCCCCGGCGCGCAGGAGCTGGGCGTAATCGTTGGTGGTCACGCCGATAAAGACCCCGGTGGAGCTGCCTGCCAGCTTTTCGGGCGGCAGGCCGGCGCTCTCCAGCGCCTCCCAGCCCACCTCCAGCACCAGGCGCTGCTGGGGGTCCAGGCTGGAGGCCTCGCGGGGCGAAATACCGAAAAAGGTGGGGTCGAACCCGTCAATCTCATCCAGAAACCCGCCGTACCAGGCGACCTGCAGGTCGGGGACCAGGCGGTTGTAAGCCTCCAGGTCCCAGCGCCCGGGAGGAGCCTTGCGCACGGCGTCCCCCCCGGAGCGCAGCAGACGCCAGTAGTCCTCCGGTCCCGCGGGCGCGCCGGGGAAGCGGCAGCCCATCCCGATCACAGCCACCGGCTCGTGACGGCGGCGTTCGGCCGCCTCCAGCCGGGCCTGCATCTCGTCCAGGGCCTGGAGGGCGTTCTTCAGCAGAGATTTGCGTTCGCTGTTTTGCGGGTTATCCATAAGCGCTTATGCCATCTTCCTCAATTTTTCTTCCAGCAGACGCTCCAGCTCTGCCTCCGACAGGTCATCCAGCTCCTCCTCGGCCGGCGAGGCGATTTCGGCCTCCCCGCCCGTCGCGCCGGTCTCACTCGCCTGCGGCGGGGGAAAGAGCAGTTCCTCCAGATACGCGGCCAGCTCGGCCACGGTGGGGTAGTTGAACGTGAGGGTGGAGGGCAGGCTGCGGCCGGAGCCCTTCTCGAGCAGGCTCTTCAGCTCGACCGACATGAGCGAGTCCATCCCCATCTCGAACAACCCCTGGCGCGGGTCAATCTCCTGCGGGGCGGAGGAGCCGATCACGCGCGCCGCGGCCCCCTGTACCAGTTTCACCAGGGCCGGGCCGCGTTCCTCCGGGCGCAGGTTCTGCAGTTGCTCTATCCAGACAGGTTCCGCTTGAGACTTAACCTTATTAACGCCGGCAGCCGGGGCAATGTTACCCACCTGCGAAAGGAAAGGCAGCGGGCGGCGCGCCTCGTAAGCCGGGCGGAGCAGCTCCCAGTTGATATCCGCCGCGACCACCTGCGGCGGGGCCTCTCCCGCCAGAAAATCGCCCAGCAGGGAGAGCGCCTGGCCCGAGGGCATGCGGTTGAGACCGAACTGCGCCGCCCGTTCCTGCTCCTCGGTGGAGGCGGCGCGCATGGCGTCCCAGGTGCCCCAGTTGACCGACAGGGCGGGCAGGCCCAAGCTCCGCCGGTAGTGGGCGAAAGCGTCCAGGAAGGCGTTAGCGGCCGCGTAGTGGCCCAGGTTGTGAGAGCCCCAGAGCGCGGTGGTGGAGGAGAAGGAGACGAAGAAATCCAGGGGCAGATTTCGGGTGAGGGTGTGCAGGGCCCAGGCGCCCCCCGCCTTCGGGTGGAGCATGGACTGCAGGGCCCCGGCCGGCAGGCTCTCCAGGGGATGGCTGCTCAGGTCGGCGGCAGCATGCACCACCCCCCGCAGGGGCGGCAGGTCCCTGCCGAAGCGCCCGATAACCTCTGCCAGGGCCTCCTGGTCGCCGGTATCGCAGGCAATCGGGTGGACCGCGGCCCCCAGGGCCTCGATAGCGCGCAGGGCGGCGGCCCTGTCCCGCAGCTCCGGGTCCAGGGCAGGGTCATCCCACTGCTCCCGGGGCGGGAGCGGGCGGCGGCCCACCAGCGCCAGGCAGCGGGCGCCGCGTTCCGCCATCCAGCGGGCGGTCTTCAGGCCCAGCCCGCCCATGCCGCCGGTGATCAGGTAGGCGGCGGAGGGGTCGAAGGCGGCCGTCCGGGGGGCGGGAGCGGGGCGGCGCGCCAGGCGCGCCGCGAAGCGTTTCCCGCCGCGCAGGGCGAGCTGGTCCTCCCCGCCCGGGTGCAGGCAGAGCTCGAGCAGCTCCCCGGCGGAAAGCTCCGCACCGGCCCCGGGTTCCAGGTCCACCAGGCCTCCCCACAGCCCGGGATGCTCAAGGACGATCACCCGCCCCAGGCCCCAGAGGGCGGCCTGAGCAGGGGAAAGCGCGCCGCCCTGCGGGTTCTCCCCCGTCTGGACGGGCTGCGCGCCCGCGGTGACCACCCACAGGGCAGGGGCGTTCTCCCCCCCATGGGCGGGGACGCGGCGGGCAAGGGCCTGCACCAGGTGCAGCAGGCCCGCCGAGCTGCGCTGCAGAGCGGCCTCCAGCCCGGCGGCGGAAAGCGCCCCGCCCGGCAGGGGGGCATCGAACTGCGGCGCATCCAGGCCCCACAGGTAGACGATCCTGGCGAGCGAGCCGGTATCGAGCTGCCCCAGCAGGCGCGTGAAATCCTCGGGGCAGAGCGGGTCGAGCTGCCAGGCGTGCTCCCCCATGCGGCGAAATTCCGGGCCGGCGGCGGCCAGCAGGGCGCGGCCGCCCCGGCGGGCCAGGCGCTCAGCCAGGCGGCTGCCCGCGCCGCGGCCGTCCTCAAATATCAGCCAGGCGCCGGGGTTGGCCTCCTGCGCCGGGCGCCGGGCGGAGAACAGGGCGCTGCCCGCCCGGCTCAGCGGGCCTTCAGCCCCCGACAGGGCGAACGCGTCCTCGAACCCGGCCTCGCGCAGCACTTCCAGCCAGGCCTCCCGCCCCAGCAGGGGATAGTCCGGGCGCAGCTCGCGGTCGGAGAACTTCCACCAGCCCTCCGTGAGCCCAAACGTCAGGTCTACCCAGGCGGTTTTTCGCGCTCCCTCGACCAGGAGGAGCCTGCCCCCCGGTGCCAGCAGCTCCCGCAGGCGGGCGAGCGCGGGGCGGAGCTCCCCGGCCGCGTGCAGGACGTTCGCAGCCAGGATGAGGTCGTAGGAGGCGGGCGCGAAGCCCTGGGCCAGGGGGTCCGCCTCGATATCCAGCTTTTGGAAGCGGATGAAGGGACAGGCGGCGAACTCCTGCCGGGCGCTCTCCAGGAACAGGGGCGAGAGATCGGTGAAGCTGTAGCTGGCCCGCCCGGCGGGCAGGGCCTGCAGGATGGAGGCCGTGGTGGCGCCCGTGCCCGCCCCCACTTCGAGGATGCGCAGGGGGCGTGCGGGGGGCAGGCAGGCCAGAACCGCCTCCCGGGCCAGCTCGTTCAGGCAGGCGGTGACGGGTGAGGAGCGGTAGATGCGCCCGGTCAGCTCCATCGAGCCTCCGGGGAAGAGCAAGTCCAGCGGGTCGCAGGCGCCGGTCAGGGTTTCCGGCAGGCGCGGCCCGCAGCGGCCGAGCAGTTCAAGCTCGGCGGCATATTCGGGGAAACGCACCGCGGCGGCCTGCAGGCGCGCCTGCGGGTCCACCCCGTCCAGGCCGCGCCGGGCGCGCCAGCCTTCCCCGTCCCGCTCCAGCCAGCCCCCGGCCTCGAGGATCTCCAGCAGGCGGGCCAGCAGGCGCCGGTAGCGGGGCAGGATCCCCAGGCGCCGGGAAAGACCCTCTGCCCCGGCGAAGGGCTCCCCCTGGGGCTCGAAGGGCAGCCCGAGCTTCTCCAGGGCCAGGGCCGAGAATTCGGCCGCCAGGGCCCCGCTCTCGGCCTCGAACCGGGGGTAGCTCTCCAGGGCGGCGCGCGCCCCGGAATTCTGCAGGTAGGCGGACAGGGCGGGTTCCAGCTGCGCCGCGTCCGGCAGATCGGCGCCGGTCTCTGGAGCGGGCTCTACCGGCCGCCACTCCACCGCATAGCACCAGTCCTTCGGGCGCTGCGCCAGGGAGCGCTGCAGGGCCTCCCGGCTGGCCAGCTTCAACTGCAGCCCCTCGACCTCCGCCGCCAGTTCCCCCTCCTCGCCGTACAGGCGCACGGAGGCGGTGACGGTCTCCGAACCGGTCTCCAGGCCGCCGGTCAGCAGGGTGTGGTTCCAGAGCTGCGGCCCCGGCGGCCGGTGCAGGGTGAAGCGCTCGATCCCGATCAGCAGGTAGGCCTGGGCGGCCGCGCCGCCGGGGAGGGGCGCGCCCACCAGGTGGAAGCAGGCGTCCAGGAAGGCCGGGTGAAAGGCGAACGCGGCGGCCTCCTGGGCCAGCTCCGCCGGCAGGACCACCTTCCCCAGGGCCTCGCCGTCGCGACGCCAGATCTCACGCAGCCCCTGGAAGCTCTCGCCGAACTCCAGCCCGAGCTCGCGCACCCGGGTGTAATACGCCTCGCCGGAGATGCGTTCGGCGCAGCGGGCGGCGACGGGCGCCGGGTCGAAAACCGGCGCGCCGGTCGCTTCCGCCGCTGCGGAGGCCGGGATTTGCAGCGCGCCGGCGGCGTGCAGCTTCCAGGTCCCGGTGTGCGGGTCCAGGCTCAGCACGCGAAAGGCCGAACGCCCCGCCTCAGCCGGGTCCAGGATGAGCTGGATGGTGGTAGGCGCTTCGTCCGAGAGCGCCAGGGCGGCCTGGAGGCTGAAATTCTCCACGCTGAAGCGGGCCGGGCCGAAGACCTCCCGGGCGGCGCTCAGGACGATCTCGAGGAAGGCCGGGGAGGGCAGGATCACCTCGCCGAAGATGCGGTGGTGGTCGAGAAAAGCGGGCCAGGAGGCGTCCAGCTCCAGCTCAAATACGAAGCTCTCCAGGGCCGGCGAGCGCAGCCGCCGCCCGAGCAATGGGCTGCGGCCCAGGGTCGGGCTGCGGCCCAGAGTCGGGCTGCGGCCCAGAGTCGGGCGGCGGCCCGGGGCCGCGTTTTGGCGCAGTGCCGGGCTCCGCCCTCCCGAGGCGGGCCGCCCGGCCTCCGGCAGCCAGCAGCGCTGGCGCTGGAACTCGGAGGTGGGCAGCGGCAGGCGGCGGCGCGGGGTGTCCCGGTCGAAACCGGCCCAGTCCAGCTCGCCCCCGGCGGTGTAGAACTCAGCCAGGCTCTGCAAGACCTGCTGCCAGTCGGGCCGGCCCTCGTGCAGCGAGGGCAGCCACAGGGCC
>JAEWYL010000079.1 GCA_023395675.1 Chloroflexota bacterium
CGGGTCGGGGTCGGTGCGCTGGTAAAGCTGGTCGTAGGTAAACTGGAGCAGCCGGTCGCGGAGAAGCCTGGTGATCACCAGGGCCGGGAGGTCGGCCCAGGGGATGGGAGTCTCGCTCTCCGCCTCCTGAGCTTCGCTGTAGACGGCGGCGAAGACGCGTTTTTCGTCGTACAGGTAGGGCGCCTTCTTGCGGGGCGGGCGCGCGGGGGCAGGCGGCTGCGGACCGGTCATTTGAGCCTGGATGGACTGGAAGATAAAATGTTTGTCCTCCGGATCCAGCTCGTCCACCAGCGCTGTGATCACCTGCGCCTTGCGGGGCGGGCGCCTCCCGTTCAAGACCGGCAGCTCTCGCTCCTCCGTGTAGATTACCCGCAGATTCTCGGGCCTGTGCTCCCCCTCGAACGCCACCTTCACCACCTCCGGAGGCTGCCCGAGGGCGAAGACGGCGATGATATGAGACTGCAGCTCCACCCCATCGCGGGTATGGGCGCTCACATTCAGTTTCAGCCGCACCTGGGAACGCAGGTCCACGGCCGTGCGCGCCTTTTCCCCAAAACGCTGCCAGCGCGGCCAGTCCGAAAAGCGGGTGAATACCAGCCCCGGCCCCTGCACCCGGCAGGTCTGGATAGGCGTCTGGGGCGGGCGAGAGAACAGGCTCCGGAGGCCGAGGCTGATCAGGTGAGGCAGGGCGTAGATGAGTTTATAGGGGAAGGAGGCTTGCGCTTCGTGCCGGTCCAGGGCGATAGCGCTGCTCAAATCCACCGTGAAAGCGCCCGGGCCCTGCTGGTGTTCCTCCACCGGCGCAGGGAGAAGCTTACCCTCGCGCACCTGGCCCAGCGGTCCGTGCCGCCCGCGCAGGTAGGCAAACAGGCAGCGCATCGAGGCCAGCTGGTCCCTCCGGTTGAAAACCGGCAGCGTGAAGTGGGAGAAGAAAAACAGCCAGAACAGTCCGGCCGCCAGGCCGATAACGAGCACCTCCCACAGCCCCTGGAGCAGGGTGCTGCGGGCCGGTTCGGACAGGGCCTCCAGATTTCTATTTTCCTTCACCGTGGGGAGCTCTCGCCGCAGGCGGGGGAAGGAGGCCGGGCCGGGCAGATCATAGGCAGCCAGCTTCTCGGGCTGCAGGCTTTTGCCGGCGTCCACCACCCGCAGGCCGGCCTCACCGGCGGCGATGTAGAGGCGGAAGGGGCCGGGGTTTTCGTTCTCCTGCCCTTTCTCCTTCTCGGGGGGCGGCGCCGCTGCCGCCAGTCCGAGCGCGCTGCCGGGAAGCTGATACTCCCCCACGCCAACGGGGTGTTTCGGGTTCGAAATATCCACCAGGAAAACGCCCCCCGCGCCATCCGAGATGAAGGCGTAGCCGTCGAGGAGGTAGACGCCGAGCGCTGCGCCGGGCGTCTCCAGCCGGTACACCTCCTCCGGCAGCAGGGGCCTGGAGACATCCAGCACCAACAGGCCGTCCACCCCGCCCGCCAGGTAAGCGTACGAGCCGGATACAGCCACGCCGCGGATATCCTTCCCCGCATCAAATACGCTGGTGCGCTTCGGGGCGCGCGGATCCTTCACTTTAATGATCTGCAGGCCGCCCGGCCCGTCGGCGATATAGGCGTAATCCCCCGCCAGCGCCAGCGCCTGGGCGTCCCCCGGGGTATCGTGACCCCCGATGAGCTGGCCCTTCTCGGGATTGCTGAAATCCACAATCTGCAGCCCGGCTTCCCCGGAGGCGATAAAGGCGAAGGTCTCTCGGGCGTCCACATCCTGGGCCACGCCCGGGGTATCCACAGCGCCGAGCCTGACCGGGCGCTTCGCGCTGGAGATGTCCACAATCTGCAGGCCCTCCCCCCGGCCGGCGACCAGCGCGAACTTATCATGCAGGGCCAGGCGGCTCCCAGCTCCGGGCAGAGGCACGAAACCGGCCTCCCGGGGCCGGTCCGGGTCGGAAAGCTCCAGCACCCAGAGACCCAGATGCCCGTCTGCGGCATAGGCGAGGCCTTCACGCAGCTCTACGTCCGTCACGGCGGTCGGGGAATCGGAAAAACCAACCGGCTGCGGTTTACGGGGATCCGAGTAGTCCACCACCCGGACGCCCCATTCGTGGTCGGCCACGAAGGCCCGCTGCCCGTCGAGCGCCAGGGCGGCTGCCAGACCGGGCGAATCATAGGTCCCCAACGAGCGCGGCCGGGCAGGATCTTCGATCGAGAAGACTCGCAGGCCGTCCAGCCGGGCGGCGACCAGGCAGACCTCGCCGGACAGGCGCACATCCCAGGCGTATTCCAGCTTTTCCTGGGTCGCGCCGGTCTCCTGCGGGTGGTGAGGGTCGGTTACATCAATCACGCGCAGCCCGCCCGGGCCGTCGGCCACGTAGGCGTACACAGCGATGTAAGTCTCGGCGCTGCGCCCGCGCCCCCGCTCCTGCACGCGCATCTCGACATCCACCGCGCGGGCCTCCCCCGGGGTATCGTAGACGCCAAGCGGGATCGGGTTCCTGGGGTCGGTGACCTGGATCACGTGCAGCCCGGAATCCCCGGCAGCCAGATAGAGGTAATCACCCTGGAGCGCCACCCCCAGGGCGGTGCCCTGCACCGGCAGCGACCCGACCTCCAGCGGCTGCCCGGGTTTGGTGATGTCAATGATGCGCAGGCCGGCGCGGCCCGCAGCGAGGTAGGCCAGGCTGGAGGCAGCCGGGCTCTCCGCCACCTGCACGTCGTTAATTTCACCGGGCTGGCTGAGGTAGCTGAGCTCTTCCAGCTTCTCCGTTGGATTGGTGACGTTGATAATATGCAACCCGCCGTTGCGGTCGGCCACGTAAGCCAGATCGCCGTCCACGTCCACCGAGGCGGCGAAGCCCGCGGTCGCCAGGGCGTTGCGGTTGACCGGAAAAGCCGGGTCGGACAGATCGAGCGCCTGGAGCCCATCCGGCCCGGCCGCCAGGAACAGGTAGCCCTCCCCCAGGTCCAGGTCCTCCACATTCGCAAGCGAGCGGGTCGCCCCGCGCTCGACGGCTTCGAGCATGACCCGGCTCTCCACCACCGCCATCCCTTCCAGCCCATCGGCGACAAAGATCAGGTCCTCCACCACAGCCAGGCTGGAGGCAAAGCCGGGGGTATCGTAATCGTCCACCGCGCGCAGGTCATCGGGAAAGGACAGGTCCACCACGCGCACGCCTTCACGCCCATCGGCGATATAGGCGTACCCGCTGCGGATGAAGACGGCAGAGGCCTCCCCCGGCGTGTCGTATTCCGACAGCTCTTTGGGGGATTTCGGGTCAGTCAGATCCAGCAGGACGAGGCCCCGCTCTCCACAGGCCAGGTAAGCCCGTTTCCCCTGGAAAAGGATATCCTGCACGTTCTCTTCACAGGAGTACGAGGCCACTTCGACCGGATTGCGCGGTTTCGAAACGTCAATGATATGCAGGGCGCGGCTTCTGTCGGCCAGGTAGAGATGCTCCTCGTGATAGACCAGCCGGGAGGCGCGGCCGTCAATCTCCAGGCTGGCGACGCGGTTGGGTTTTTTGGGGTTCTGGATGTTGTAGATCTGGAGGCCCCGGCGGTCTGCGGCAACGTAGGCGAACTGTTCCTGGACGGCGACATCCTCCGCCCTGCCCTCGATATCAATGCGCCCAAGCTCCTCGGGCCGGGCCGGGTCGGACAGGTCCAGGATGATGACTCCCGCTCCTCCCAAGGCGATGTAGGCCTTCTCCTTGACCAGGCTGAACCCCAGGGCCGTGCCGGGGGTGTTGAAGAAGCCGGCCTCCTGCGGGTGCGCCGGATCGCTGATATCCACAATGCGGAAACCGTCGGCCCGGGTGGTGAGGTAAACGGTGTTCTCCACCACCTGGAGGCGGTAGGCCCTTTCGATGGGACGGGCCAGCCACACATAAACCACCAGAGTAGCCGATAGGAGGATGAGGGTCAACAGCAGGGGCTGTTTTCGCTTCCCGTTCTCTTTCATAGGCGCTATTACCTGGGTCTGGATGCCTCTCCGCTGCGGTCAGATTCCACCCGCTCCCGGCTGAGTTAACCGGTCAGGGAAGGCCCGGCAGGCTCCCCCACCGGGGGGATTTTTCCTCAGCCGGGAAATTGGGTATTGATTTTTCCGCCAAAATCTGCAATAAACTAAAGGCAGCGATCTAGAACAAACGTTCTGGAACCAGTCTGCCCGGAAGCCGGCTAAACATGGTTCTGGTGTGCGCGCAGCTCCGCCGCGCAGAGCACAAACAGCATGGTTTTTGCGCTACCGGCAAATCATCTTGCGAGATGAACTTCAATTCACCACTAAGTATGGTTCAGAGAGAGGAGGATTTTGAATGGCAGGGTTAAGCTTCAACTGGATCTCAAATTTCGTGAACGGCACGCAGGTGATTGACCTGGTCCTGGAGCCGCAGATTACCGCCATCCCGGTAGATCCTGTCACGCGGGTCGAGTGGGCCTCCTACGAAGCCATGGGGAAACACCTGGCTGCGGAGATGGAGGCAAAGAGCCCGGTGGAGGACATCTGGGTGCGTACCTACGCTCCAAGATAATCTTCTCCCCTGCGTGTGCAGGCCCGGGGTCCAGAATCCGGACTGCCCGGCGCCGCCAGCGCTCGCTTTGCCCTGCCGGGGCAATGCGGGCGCTTTTGCGCTTAACCCTGCTTTCACAGACTAACAATAATTGGATCGGGAATAGTACTTTCTTACTATATCCAATATCTGGCAAATTTGTCAAGTGAGTTTGTCATGATTTTTTCAATATATTACAATGATTCTATATTTTTTAAGATAAGGGCTGGCGTCTTCTCAGGCTGTACAGCACCTCATATGGAGGCTGAACTTGCCCCAGGCGGCAGAGCCTGTGTCAGACCGCCGCCTGCCCATCCCCCAACGTACATACTTGAGAAAGCCCTACCGCTGCCCTCCTTGCCGCCGGGGAATGCCGGAATAAGGAAACTGGCGCGGGTATACTCACAAACCTGTCGAGCGCCGGGGGCGCAAATACGTCTGGATTTCAGCCCGGAGTCTTGTTACAATATCACCAATTCAGTTCTAATTTGGAGGAACTATTCATGCCTGAATTTCCCGGCAAAGGAAAAGTCGCCGTCCTGAAAACCTCGCCAGAGACGGTGTTAGAAGATATTGAAAAATTGATGCGCATGGCCTGCCTGGAAGATGCCCTGCCCAAGGGGATCCGCACCGGCTTGAAGATTAATATCTCCTGGCAGACCTGGTACCCGGCCTGCTCCTCCACCCCCTGGCAGCTGGAAGGCGCCATCCGGGCGCTGCAGCATGCCGGCTACGAGGACCTGGTGGGGGTACACAACGACACGGTCGTGGTGGACACCGCCGATGGAGAGCGCAACAACAAGCACCGTTTTGTGACCGACCAGTACGGCGTCCCCTGCCTCTATCTCTACAACCAGGATTTCGAATGGGTGGAGTACAAACCCAAAAAGCCGTTCCTGGTGCTGGACAAAGTCTACCCGCAGGGCGTCTTCATCCCCAAAGACCTGATGGGGATGAACATTGTCCACCTGCCGACGGTGAAGACGCACGTCTTCACCACCATCACCGGGGCGATGAAAAACGCCTTCGGCGGGCTGCTGCACCGCGACCGCCACTGGACACATGCCTATATTCACGATACGCTGGTAGACCTGCTGACCATCCAGCAGGACATTCACCCGGGCATCTTCGCCCTGATGGACGGCACCTTCGCCGGGGATGGGCCGGGCCCCAGGGCCATGCGCTGGCACGAGAAGGATATCCTCATCGCCTCCGCCGACCAGGTCGCCATCGACGCGGTCTCGGCCAGGCTGCAGGGGTTCGACCCAATGAGCATCCGCTTCATCCGGCGCTCGCACGAGGCCGGGCTGGGGGTCGGCGACCCGCGCCAGATCGAGATCGTGGGCTACGATATCGAACAGGAAGAGCCGTGGGGGTTCGTCCAGGAGGACACCTTTGCCAGCCGCGGGCAGAAGCTGATCTACCACGGGCCCCTGAAGCCGCTGGAGAAGGTGCTGCTGCAGAGCCCGCTGGTACCGTGGTCGTTCTTCGCCAGCAATTTTTACCACAACGTCTACTGGTACCCGTTCGTAGGACGCAAGCGGGTAGAGGCGGCCCTGGACACGAAATGGGGCCAGGTGTTCAAATCCTACGGCGACGGGCAGGTGGTCATGCCCGGGATGGAGCCCAAGACGGTGGTGCAGGCCGGGGTAGGCCTGGCTGCCCTGGGCGCCGGGCTGGCCGGACTGGCCTTCCTCCTCAACCGCCGCCGCGCGGCGTAGGGGTTCCGACCGCCTGATTATTAAGGACTTCCACCGCCGGACCGGGGAGGCCGGGACAGATCCCCGCTCCCCGGTCCAGTGGTCTACCAGCGCTATGAACCTGCCTTCCACCACCACTCGCACCAGATCCATCGCCCGACCCCTGGCCCTGGGCCTGCTGTTCGGCTTCCTGGTGCTGCTGGTGCTGGCCCTGATCGGCGACCTGCGGCAGGTGAGCGGGCGGCTGTTGAGCTTCAACTGGGCCCTTTTCCCCCTGGTGCTCGGCCTGACGCTGTTCAACTATATCCTGCGCTTCTTTAAATGGCATTATTACCTGGGACAGGTCGGGGTGCGTGATTTACCCCTGGCGGAGAGCGCCAAACTCTTCGTCGCCGGTTTCCCGCTGGCTGTGACGCCCGGAAAGGTGGGTGAGGCGCTGAAAGGGGTGTGGGTGAACCGGGCGACCGGCGTCCCGGTGGCGCGCGGGATCGCCGTGGTGGTGGCGGAGCGCATCAGCGACGGGCTGGCTGTCCTGGCCCTCTCCACCCTGGGGGTGATCGCCTACCCGCGCTACTGGCCCGCCTTCGCCTTCTTCCTGGCGGCGCTGCTGGCGGTGATCGTCGTCTCCCAGATCCGCCCCCTGGCCCTGGCTTTGCTGGATTTCGGCGAGCGCCTGCCCCTGACCCGGCGCCTGGCTCACCCGCTGCGCGAGTTCTACGAGGGCAGCTTCGCCCTCTTTCGTCCGAAGTCCACCCTGCTGGCGGTCAGCCTGGGGACGGTCTCCTGGCTGGGGGAAGGGGTCGGCTTCTACCTGATCCTGCTGGGTCTGGGTCTTGCGCCCAGCCTGGAACTGCTGGGAATTGCGGTATTCGTGCTCTCCTTCTCCATCGTAGTGGGGGCGGCCTCCGCCCTGCCGGGCGGGCTGGGCGCAGCCGAGGCCTCGATCGCGGGTATGCTGATCCTGCTGACGGGGATGGAGGCCGGGGAGGCCGCCGCGGCCACCCTGCTGATTCGTTTCGCCACCCTGTGGTTCAGCGTGGTCCTGGGTCTGGGGGCCTGGGCGCTCTACCGCCGCCAGCTCCTGCTGCCGTAATCCACTGCCCCAATCTGCGCGCCTATGCTGAGGGTTGAATTCCACTGCCACACCGTCTATTCCAAAGACAGCCTGACGAGCCCCGAGCGGCTCCTGGAAGCCTGCCGGCGAAAAGGGATTGACCGGGTGATCGTCACCGATCACAACAGCACCGCCGGAGCCAGACGGGCGAAGGAGCTGGACCCGCAGCGCGTGATCATCGGCGAGGAGATCATGACCCGCGCCGGCGAGCTGCTGGCAGCCTTCGTGCAGGAGGAGCTGCCAGCCGGCCTGCCGCCGCTGGAGGCCATCCGCCTGCTGCGCGAGCAGGGGGCCTTCATCAGCGTCTCCCACCCCTTCGATCACCTGCGCTCGGGCTCCTGGAAGCCGGAGGCCCTGCTGGAGATCGCCCCCCACGTGGACGCCATCGAGACCTTCAACGCCCGCTGCCTGTCGCCCGCCTTCAACCGCCGGGCGCAGGCTTTCGCCCGGGAGCACAACCTGCCCGGGACGGTCGGGTCGGACGCCCACGCCCCCAGCGAACTGGGACAGGCCACCCTGCTGCTGCCGGAATTTTCCGACGCCGGGAGCCTGCGAGCCGTGCTGCCCCTGGCGCAGCCCCGGCTGCGGCTGTCCGGGCCCTGGGTGCATTTCTACTCTCGCTACGCGGTCTGGCGGAAGAAGCGGGGTTCCGGCCTCACAGGTACTGCGCCAGGCTCTCCCAATCGTACTCGATAAAAGGTAGATCCCCCTCGATACGCTCCCGCCGGCCCTGCATGTAACGCCGGCTCCAGGGGTTGTCCGGGTTATCTCCGGCCTCGTAGCTGAACAGGATGGCGGCGAACAGGTCGATCTCGCGCAGCTTCATAAAGTGCGGCAGCTCGACCAGCCATTTCGGCTCCAGGCGGTTCTCTTCCCGGTAGCCGGAGAGGAAAACGGGCATGAAACGCCGCGTGAATGCCGCCGGATCGGGCTCGCCGTTGGCATTGTAGAACAGGACCATGGCGAGGTCGTAGATAAAATGCCCGTAGACGCAGTCGTCGAAGTCGAACAGGGTAATACAGCCCTCGCCGTCCACGAAAAAGTTGCCGGGATGCGCATCCTGGTGGATCAACCCGTAGCCCTCGGGGTCGCGGGGCAGGCTGCGCAGGCGCGCCAGCACCCGGCGGTACTTTTCCAGAGCTACGGTTTCTGCGGCGGGCATCTGCCATTCGGCGGTGTTGTTCTCGGGGGAATCCCAGGCATAACGGGCCCAGGCAGGGTCCGGCGGCCGGTAGGTTTTCGCCAGGGCGTGCATGCGCCCCAGCAGGCGGCCGTAGCGGCGGACCAGGCGCTCATCGAACTGCTCGCGGCGCGGGCTTTCGCCCGGGGCGTGCTCGAAGGCGGTGCAGAGGAAGGCCCCACCCTGACCGTCGTCCAGGATTTCCACCAGGTTGCCGTTCGCAGAGAGCACCGCCCGAGCCACCGGTGCGCCGCCGTCAGCCAGATAGTCAATCCAATCCACCTCGCCGCGGATCATATCCGGGGAACGGCGCTCGCTGTGCCCGATGCGCAGAATAAAGCGCCCATCGGGCCGCCGGAAGCGGTAGATGAAACTCTCGAAGCCGTCCAGCGGTTCGAGCCGATCCGGATTGATCTCATAGCGCTGCATAGCGCGCTGGAGAAGGTCATCGTTGAAGCGCGCCGCGATTTTGGGGTCCATCAATGCTCCTCGTGTACCCTGTAACAGGTTGGGTTGAAATCTACGGCGGAATGATAACACGCGGCGGGCAGATTGACTCTGAGCCTGCTTTCGGGTAAACTTAGCCACAGCAAAACCGGGGCTGTGGCGGAACTGGCAGACGCAGGGGACTTAAAATCCTCCGGTCCGGGAGGACCTTGTGGGTTCGATTCCCACCGGCCCCATCAACACCCATATTTGAATAAAAAAAACAGGGCAGCCTTGCGGCTGCCCTGTTGGTTATTCCCGCACCCGTGGATTATTCTTCCACGGTTGGGGTGGGTTGGACGGTGGGTGTAGGAGACGGTTCGCTATCGTCCGGCTCGGTGAAAGTCAAAGGCAGGTACACCACGCCCGTGTTGAAGAGCTGGGCCAGGTTGGCGAAGACATCTTCAGTGAGAGCGATCGCCTGGCCCGTGCCGGGCTCGCCATTGTAATCCAGGAGCATCACACCCTGGGTCTCGCTGGCCTGGATATGCCCCAAATTGCCGGATACGCTCAGAGTAGCGGTGCTGTTGCCGGGCCCGGGATCGTTCGATACGCCGAAGGTGAACGGCGCCCAGGTCACATCGAAGGAGTGCAGCGCAGACTCATCCACGTCCCCGCCGGCGTCAAAGGCGATCATCTGCCAGTTGAAGCTGGTATCCCCGGCAGGCAGCCCAAGTGCATTCTGGGGAATGAAGTACTCCATCAAACCGCTGTTGAAGTCGGTTGCCAGGCTGAAGGCTGAGTCGATAATCCCGGCGGCCAGGTTCACCCGGACAACCACCCAGTCATCGTCATCGTCGCTGCCACTGGCGGCGCCGAAGTTCCAGTTGAAGAAGACGTAGTCGGGAATATCGTCCTCATCCACATCCACGTACCAATCGAACTCGGAGAAGTAGGGCTGTGGAGTCAGCCAGCCGTCGTAGGTGTTGATGGCGACGGCCACGAAGTCCCCGAAGGACGGGTCGCTGAAGGTGTCGATGCCGATCATGCGCAGGTCGGCGCTGTCATGCTGGGTCGGCTCGTTCGGATCCTGGTCATACAGCGGGTAAGCCCAGAGCGAAGCGGAGATCGGTCCGGTGTGAGCGATCTGGATGTCGGCACCGCCCGGCCTGCCCGAGATATCGGTGACCAGGACGTCGCTCTGAGGATCCGGGACGAAGTAGAACGGGACACGCAGGCGGTTTCCCATATCATCCGGCGTAAACACGACGTAGCCGTAATACTCCTCCAGCTCGAAGAAGTTATCCTGGATCACGGTGGGATCGATACTCAGGTCAACCAGGAGCGAGGCGAAGGAGGTCCCATCGGCTTCGAAGGCGATCGTATCCGTAATCACCGATACGGTGGCGCCGTCTGTAAGCGAGCCTTCTCCCATCTCGACCGTTACCGTGTAGGTCCGGTTGGTGTTGGACAGGTCATGGAGGGTGATATTCTTGGCGTCCTGGTAGGTGTCCTGGTCAATCTCGATCACACCCCAGCTGAGGGAGATCTGGTCCTCATCGCCGATGGCAAACGCGTCGGAGGAAACCGCGTTCAGGGCATCCACCCGTCCCGCGCCCTGGAGCGGTACCGCCTGGCTGCCCTCCGCCAGATCCACAGCCGTATTCATGATGGCGGCTTTGATCTGCTCCGGAGACCATTCAGGATGCAGCGCGCGCACCAGCGCAGCCACACCGGCTACATGAGGCGTAGCCATCGAGGTGCCGTTGAAGGCTACCCCGCCTTCCCCACTGCCCATCGCGGCGGCCACAATCGAGACGCCGGGGGCGGTGACATCGGGTTTCGAGTAGGCGTCCAGCGAGCGCGGGCCCCGGGATGAGAAGTCTGCGATGGTATCCGCCGGGGTGAAGGGATTGGTCTGAGTGCTGATATCGTCTCCGGCGGAGACGGTCACTTCCAGCCCATCCGCAGCCGCGTCGACCAGGATGAGGCCGTCATCGTGGGGCACAAACCCGGCCGGAATGTCTACCGGATCGCCGCCCATGGTGATGAGCAGGTTGCCGCCATCTTCATGATTGTAGATAATGGCGGCTACAGCGCCCAGGTCTGCAGCATTGTTGACCTTCAAGAAGAAGTCGCAGGCTCCGCGCTGGATCAGGGCGATCTGCCCGGTCAGCTCATTGGTGGCGCCGGGCGGGATATCGCACAGCAGATCGTCGGTGGCTCCGGGCAGGTCGCTCACGTGGTAGAGCGGAGCGGTGACGGGGACGTCAAAACTGCCGCCCGCATCAAAGTTCGCGACGGCATAGATGATCTCCGTGCGAGTGTAGGTTACAGGGGCGTCATTGATGGTGACGGTAGGCCCGGACCACACGGCGGTGGTGCTGGCTGCGACCGAGATCGCCGAGTCGGCGGCTGCCGGGGCGTCGGTGATGTAGTGCACGTCGCCCGCGTTACCGGAGGCGGCCACGACCACCACACCGACATCGGTGGCATATTCCACCGCGAAGAACTCGGGGTCCAGCAGGTCCGTGAACCCAAAGGCCGAGCCCAGGGACATATTGATGACGTCCACCCGGTCTTCGAGGTCGCCGTCGCCGTTCGGGTCGAGCGCCCATTCGATGGCGTCCACCACCAGGTTGGTGCTGCCCGAAACGCCGAAGACTTTCAGCGCGTAGATATCTGCGTTCGGCGCTACGCCTTCCCCGATGTCGGAAGAACCCTCGCCGGCGGCGGTGGAGGCCACATGGGTCCCGTGCCCGTTCTCATCCAGGGGATCACCGTCGGGGACGGGGATGGTATTGGCGGGAATATCGCTGTCGGCGTCATAATTCGTGCCGGCAAAGTCGTAACCGCCAATCACCTTGAGGTTGGGGAAGTCCCCATCCGAAGGATCATCCGGATCGTTATTTTCATAGTCATTCGGATCGCCCGAGCCGCCCAGCGCTGCGTGGTTGTAATCCACACCGGTGTCAATGATGGCGATGGTGACTCCATCCCCGCCGTTCACACCTGGGACCGCGGCCGCCGCATCCGCCCGGATGTGAGGAACGCTTTCCGCCAGGGCCGGGTAGTGCTTCGGCGCCCGGCGCACATCCCTGACGCCCGGAAGGCTGCGGATATTCTCGATCTGGCTGATCGGAACCCGGGCCATGATGCCGTTGTAGGCTTTTGTGTATTGGGAGATCACCCTGCCGCCCAGCGCCTCGACCGAAGCGCGCACGGGCGCCTGTGCGTTTGTCAGGTTTGCGACATACGCCTGCTGGTCGGCGGCGGAGAGCTGGGCTCCAGCCTGGGTCTGCCGGGCATACAGCGCAGCCAGGGGTTCATCCTGCAGCTGGATCACGACCGTGACCTCTACGCCTTGCAGATTCTGGAGCGCGTAGGGCACACGGCCCCCGTTCATGGCCAGGAATTCTTCAATTGACAGGCCCCGGTCAATCAGAGCCTGGAGTTCAGCAGGAATCGGGCGAGGCTGGAATGGCCTCTCCGGTCGTTCCGCCTGCGCGGGTGTGCGGGCGGTCGCAACCCCCTGAACCGACAACAGGCTCAGAAGGGTGAGCAAGCAGAGTAAGCGAATTGCAATTGAACGGAACCTGTTCATCCAAAAATCCTTTCTCATCTTTATGGTGTCTTTTTTACAGAACCATTTACGGCTCCGTCGCCAATCGTTAACGGAGTCGAAAGCTTTCTTGGATCGTGGTCAGGCTGTAGTTTTATTGATTGTGAGTCTGGAAGAATTCAGGCTACAGCAGCCTGCTGCCTGGGGCAGTTTGGTGAAATGCCTGCGAAAACCATCACTCCATAGAGCACCTCCCTTAGTTTGGTATCGCATCCTATAAACCGATAGTATATGATTCTTGCGATTTCGTCAAGTAGAATTGGTAGGGCATGCTGTTTTAACACAATATTTTAAATTATTCTTGAAATCATCATTTTCATTAACGACAGGGAGGAGGGCAGATTGAGAACTGCATGCCAGATTCTGTGCGGCTTTTGACGGCTAAACCCCCATCCGGTATAATTCTCGAACCGACCAGCCTGATTTGATGAAAATATGGAGCCTGTCTTGGGCATTTCCGCCGCGAAACCAATCACACGCCAACACTCAACGCGAGGCTACCTGATCGCGATCGTTGGAACCGTCATCTGGTCCACGACGGCCATTTTCATCCGCTATTTGAACGAAGCCTACAATATGCCGGCCCTGGTCCTGGCCCTGTGGCGCGACCTGATCGTAGCTGCGGCCCTGATCCTGGTGTTCGCGCTCCTGGCGCCCCGTTTGCTGCGGGTGGAGCGCCGGCATCTCCCGTTTTTGATCGCTTACGGGCTGCTGCTCTCGCTGTTCAACTCTCTCTGGTCGGTCTCGGTGGCGCTGAATGGGGCGGCCGTTTCCACGGTGCTGGCTTACAGCTCGTCGGCATTCACGGCTGTGCTGGCCTGGCGCCTGTTTCAGGAAAGGCTGGACGGGCTGAAAATCACGGCGGTCAGCCTCAGCCTGGCGGGCTGCGTGCTCGTCTCCGGCGCCTACGATGCACAGGCCTGGGGAGCGAACTCGATGGGCATCTTCACCGGGCTGCTCTCAGGGCTGGCCTTCGCCGGCTACAGCCTGATGGGAAAATCGGCCTCCGAGCGCGGTATCCCGGCCTGGAGCGCGCTGCTGTACACCTTCGCCCTGGCCACCCCATTTTTGCTGGTTTACAACCTGCTCCCGCTCAATCTCCCGCAGACCTTGGCCGCCCCCAACCTCTTCTGGCTGGGGCAGGCCTGGGCGGGTTGGGCGGTGCTGGCTCTGCTGGCGGTCGGGCCCACCATCGGCGGGTACGGCCTGTATATGGTCAGCCTGGGGTACCTGCCCGCCAGCGTCGCCAACCTGATCGCCACCATGGAGCCCGCCATCACCGCCTTTTGGGCTTACCTGCTGCTGGGAGAGGTGCTGACCGGGCCCCAGCTGCTGGGGAGCAGCCTGATTATCGCCGGGGTGGCGGTGCTGCGCTTGCGCGAACGGCGCGCGCTGAGCGCCTGACCGGGCAGCGGCCCAATGTAATAGATGAAAGGGCAAAACCTCCTACCCCCAAAGTGACCAATCACACTTTTTCATAAGGACGGACGGCCTTAAAATAGGGCGCATTACCAGTACTTTGGAGACCGTCCGCCATGTCCGCAGCATCTTTTTTCACCCGCATTCGCAGCCTGCGCTGGATCCTGCCGCCGCTCATCGCCCTTCTGGTGGCGGTGTATGAGCTCGGTCCGGCGCGCTGGCTGGAGCAGGCCCTGGGCCCGCAGTCTCATTTTGCCCTGAAATTCCTGGTTTACGGCACGCTCGGCCCGCTGCTGGCGTTTTTCCTGCTGGACTTTATCAGCCGCTGGCTGGAGGAAAGGCAGACCAGCGAGCTCCAATCCCAGGTGCTGGCCGAGACACAGGAACACGCCAGGCAGAGTCGGCGCCTGAGCGACGACGCGCTGCAGACCCTGTTCGCAGCCAGCATCCTGCTGGGGCAGGTGAAAGCCGCGCTGCCCGAGGACCAGCCCGAAAGCGCGGTCTACCTGGCGGAGATCGAGCGGGCCCTGGATCAAAATATTCAAGCCCTGCGAGGGCACCTGCTCTCGATGCCAAAACCCTCCGCCCCGGCTGCTCCTGCAGACCCGCTGGAGAGGCGCGGCTGCGCCCTGCCATCCACCTGTGATTGGCCGGCGAAATAGGCGATGGAGCCAGGGAACTGAGGGGGTGGGAGCAGAACACTGAGTTTACGGGGGTGACTGAAGGCCTGCCGGGAGAGGCGCGGGCGAAGCCGGGGGAGGCAGACGCAGCGGGGAGAAGCGCCAGATTTTCACAAAAGAATGGTAAGATTAATTTGAGGGCAGGCATGTCCCAGATCCAATTCTTCATGAAAGGTATCCCATGACGCCTGCAAAGCCCATCCGGGCGGCAGCCGCTTCAGACCAGGCCATTTTCCGGCGCGGCCTGACCTCCCTGCTCATGTCCATCCCGGGCGTCCAGCTGGTGGGGGAGGCCGGCAGCGAAGGGGAAGTGCTCCAGCTATGCGAACTGGTGCAGCCCGATTTAATCCTGCTGGACTTCAAACGCCCGCTGGAAAGCGGGCAGGCCCTGGCGCGGGATATTCACCAGCGCTGGCCCGAGACGCGCATTGTGCTGCTGGTGGAACTGCAGCAGGAAATCCTGCTCGAGAGCAATGTGGACTGCGGCAGGGTGTGCACTTTCCTCAGGGATATCACCGAAGAGGAGTTTGCCGAAGCCGTCTCCCATCTAGCGCAGAGCATCCACGCCGAAAGGGGCCCCAAGGAGAAACGGGCGAGCCGCGAGCCCGCGCTGCGGAGAGCGGCAGCCGGCCCGGCAGCCGGCCCGGCACGTCCAGAATCAGCCCGCCCCAAGAGCGATGAGCTCCTGACCCGGGAGCTGTTGATGGCAGGGAAAATCCAGGCGGATATCCTGCCAGAAAAGCCCCCGGTCCTGCCCGGGTGGGACATTTCCGCCCGCCTGGAATCGGCCCGGGAGACCTCCGGGGATTTCTATGACTTTATCCCGCTGGCAAATGGGAACTGGGGCGTGGTGGCAGCCGATGTGACGGACAAGGGTATGGGCGCAGCTCTGTTCATGGCCATGACCAGCACCCTGCTGCGCACCTATTCCGTGCGCTATCCCACCCTGCCGGCGCTGGCGATGGACGTGGTGAACGACCGCATCCTCTCGGATACGCGCGGCAGTATGTTCGTCACCGCGTTTTACGGAGTACTGGAGCCGCACACCGGGCGGCTGCGCTATGTCAATGCCGGGCATCCGCCAGCCTGCCTGGTGAGCACCCACCGCAGCAAGCCGGTGGACCGGCTGGGGCCGACCGGGAGGGCGCTGGGCCTGATCGAGAACAGCCACTGGCAGCAGAAGATTTGCCGCCTGGGCCCTGGCGATGTGCTCGTGCTCTACACCGACGGGATTTCGGAAGCGCAAAACCCGGGGGGAGAATTTTTTGGCGAGGGGCGGTTAATGGAGATTATCCGGGCAAACAGCAGCCGGCCGGCGGAGGAAATTCAGGAAGCGGTCCTGTCCGCGGTGCACAGCTTTGTGGCGGACACCCCGCGGCAGGATGATATTGCCATTGTCGTCATCCGGAAGAAACCGTAAAAGCCCCCAGGTCAGGTTTTCAACAGAAAAGCGGTCTCCGAACGGAAGTAAGCCGCCGTGACCGGGATGGACGTCCAGACCTCACGGTGACCGGAGGAGTCGATCTGCACGCCCAGGGGACCGGAGGCGAACACCACTTCCCGGGCGGTTTCCCGCCAGGCTTCAGCGCTGCTCTGAAATTCCAGCACCACCTCCCCACCTTCCAGGCTGAAATAATCCGAATCGCCCGTTTCGTCCAGCAGCTCGGGCCAAAAATGGCCGGATTTTAACTGCAGGGCGCTGTGGTCAAACCCCGCCTCAACCAGCCTCTCCACCACCGCATCTGCACAGATCCAATCCCGATAGAGCGCCGCGATTTTCGTCACCATCCTGCACCAACCTCTCTCCCCGCACCCGCATTCTTTCCAACAACAAACCCGCTCGGGTTCAACTGCAGCCCTGGAGCCGGGATCATTTCATTCCCAAAAACCCGCCGTAAAGCGAACTTGAGGGTGTGCAGCGGCGCTGCCGCCGCATGCCCCGAAAAAGCCATTTTTGGGCTGATTTCTAATATTAATATACCTGCAACTGGAGGCGCGGGCAATCAGGGATACCCCCATCGGCGCGCAGGAATTGCCCCACCCCATCATTGGGGAAAACCCTCCCACAATCGCTCAAAAAGCAGTTTCGCTGGAAAAGACACAACCTGCGGGGTCGAGCAAAACTCGACCCCGCAGGTTGTGCCAGATTCACTGTCTGCGGCTGCTCAGGGACAGCCGCTTGCCAGCCGGTTACAGGGCGACGGAGACCCGCCTACCCGCCCATCTCGATCGCCAGGGCGTCGTAGTAGGTGCCGGCTCCGAAACCATCCATAAGAATATGATCGCCGGGTTTCAAGTTGGGGAGCTCGCGCAGGAAGGCAATCATGTTCGAGGCGGCGCTGACATTCCCAAATTCGGTCAGCAGCCAGGGCATATTCAGGCGGATGCCTTCTTTCTGCAGCTGCTTGTCTTTCAGCTTATTGATCTTCAAGTTCGCATGGTGCACAATGGCGACCGCCAGAGATCTATCCGGGGTGCCCAATTTGGACATCATCGCCTGATAAGCGCCGTACACGTCGCGCACCATATCCACACCTGAGCGCACGAAGAGCTTCACCATGCCCATCAGGCCGGCCATCTCCACCGGGCTTTCGCCCACAGGCTCGTGCATCAGGCCCGCCACGCGCAGGTGGCTCTGGCTGACAGAGCTGACCTCGAGCAGGGTGTGCTTATCGGCCCGGTCGCCGGAGTGCGGGTAGCACATGCGGACCTTCAGCAGCCCTTCTTCGTCAAAGACCTCGCGGGTCCCGCCCACCAGGAACTTCAAGCTCTCGCCGGGGACGATGCCGATAACCCCGGCGCCGTTGCCGAACAGCTGCAGGGCGTTGATATCCCGGGTGAAGCGCATAAAGCGGCTCAGGCCTTCGATGCCGCCGACCAGCACTTTTTTGCCGCGCAGCTCCTCGGCGATGTTCTTCCCCCCGCCCACCGGCAGGGTGATATTCGTGTTGAGGGCCAGGTTCAGCCCGCCCACAGACCCATCGCAGGCCTTGTGGACGCTGACTTTCATGGCCTGCGCCGGGATCCCGGCGCGCTCGGCAATCGCTTCCAGGTAATTCGCAGAAGCTGGGCCGCTGACCCCGACCAGAACCCCTTCCACTTCCGAGGGCTTCCAGCCGCAGGCTTCCGCCGCCGCCTGTAAGAACTTTGCGCCCACCTGCAGCTCGACCTCGAGGTGTTCTTTCTCACTGAGCTCCGAGATGTGATGGCGGTAATCGAAACCCAGGTCGGAGAGGTTCATGCGCTCGTTCTCTTCCAGAGTCTCGCCCAAACGCTCCTGGATCAGCTCGGGGAGGGTGTTGTTGTCGTAGCTCTCTCCCCAGGAGCCGTAGGCTCCTCCGACGCCGACGCGGGTGTTGGTCACCTGCTCAATCCCGAGCGGTATCCCGTTCCCCACCGGAACTTTCGAGACCTGCACCTGAGGCCGCTCGAAAAAAGCCGTGGGTTTTTCTGATTTCTGATCGGTCGTGTCCATATATTTTCCTTTCATAGCAACAGCGCGAGCGGCAGGATGTCATTCGCCGAGTATCCCGGGGCAGGCGCCGGTATTCGTATCTGGAACCTGTGTATTCTAATTCATTAACCCCGGAAGAATGAAAAAGCTACGCTAATTCTATGAAGGGAAAATTCGCTCGTACTCCATGCGGGAGCGGCCGAAGTTGAGCAGGATCCCAAGCGGAGCTCCGGATGCTTCGAGCTGGAGCAGGGCCGTGCGCCGGGAAAGGGCGTCAATCGGGTCTCCGGAGGCCAGCACCTGCACGACGACCTGCATCTCCACATAAAGATCCAGGAAGAAGAGCTCTGCCAACTCGCCGGACTGCCAGACATCCACGGGAAACCTGCGCTGGACGTCCAACCGGTCCAGCTCGAGGCGGTTAATCACCCCCCTGCGGTAGTCTTCTTCCGGGTATCCCGGCCCGAGACAGTTGAAGACCTCCTGGGCTGCGCGGATGATGCGCAGCGACAAATAATTACCGACTTCGTACCATGCCAGGGGTTTCAATTCATACTCCATGCGTTGATTTTTCCTTGTCGAAAAGACCCGGAAGGCAGTATTTTAACCG
>JAEWYL010000081.1 GCA_023395675.1 Chloroflexota bacterium
CGCTCAGCCTTTGAGCGCCCCTGCCATCAGGCCGCGCAGGAAATAGCGCCCCAGGAACACGTACACCAGCAGGGTGGGCAGCGCGGCCAGGAAGGTGGCCGCCATAAGCACGTTCCACTGCACCAGCTGGCTGCCTGCCAGGTTGTTCAGCGCCACGGTGACGGGCCAGTGTGACTGGTTGGTCAGCACCACGGCGAAGAGAAACTCGTTCCACGCCTGGGTGAACTGCCAGATGATCACCACCGCAAAGCTGGGGGCGGAGAGGGGCAGGATGATATTGCGGTAGATGCCCATCAGACCCGCGCCGTCGATCCTTCCGGCCTCGATGATCTCAGTGGAGATGCTGGCATAATAATTCCTGAAGATCAGGGTGGTAATCGGGATACCGTAGATGACGTGCACCAGCACCAGGCCGGGCAGGTCCCCGTACAGGTTCAGGAACTGCATGAACTTGACCAGCGGGATGAGGATGCTCTGGTAGGGGATGAACATCCCGAAGAGGATGAGCGCAAAGATCAGGTTCGAGCCGCGGAACTTCCACTTCGAAAGCAGGTAGCCGTTGAACGAGCCCAGGATGGAGGAGAGCAGCGCAGCCGGGATCACCATTGCCAGGCTGTTCCTCAGGTTGGGGGCCAGCTGGCGGTAGCCTGCCAGGAAATTCTCGAATCGAATGCCGTCTACCGGCAGGTTCCACATGGTCCTCAGGTCCACTTCGCTGAATGGCTTCAGCCCGGTCAGCACCATCAGGTAAATGGGCAGGAGGTAAAAGACCGCCAGCCCGATCAAAATGAGATAGAGCAGGGTGTGCAGGGGGATGCGTTTCGTATTCACAGCTCGGCCTCGGTGCGCATACTGTAGATCAGGTATGGGATCACCAGCACGGCCACGCTGATCAGCATCAGGATGCCGATCGCCGCGCCCTGGGCGTAATTCGTGCCGTCGAAGGTGGTCGTCCACATATAAATGCCCGGCACATCCAGGCGGATATCCTTGTTGCCGATGGCGACGATCAGGTCGAATATCTTCAGGGACATGTGTCCCAGGATGATCACCGCGCTCAGCGTCACCGGCTGGAGCAGGGGCAGGATGATATAGCGGTAAATTTGAAACTCGCTGGCGCCGTCCACCCGGGCCGCTTCGCGCACCTCCTCAGGGATGCTGCGAATACCGCCCAGGTAAAGGGCCATGGTGAACCCGGAGAGCTGCCAGATGGCGGGAATCACGGTGAAAGCCATGCCCCAGGGCGGCGGGGTGGTATGCCAGCGGCTGATCAGGAAATCGAGGCCCAGGCTCTGGAAGATGAGGTTGAGCCCGGTGAGGCGGCTGCCGGTGGCGGGGTTCATCAGCCAGCCCCAAACCACGCCGGAGGCGATAAAGGAGATTGACATCGGGAAGAGGAAGATGCCCCGGAACAGGTTCTCGCCCTTCAGCTTCTGGTCCAGGAGAACGGCCAGCGCCAGCCCGATGAGGATGCAGCCCGCCAGGAAGCCGACCGTAAACACCGCGGTATTGCGAATGTCAATCATAAACCGCCGGTCATCGAAAAGATTGAGATACTGCTGCAGTCCCACAAAGGTGTAATCCGGCAGCAGCCCCTTCCACCGGCTTAAAGAGACCCGGATAGACCAGCCGATGAAGCCGTAAACAAACACGGCCACAGCCACCATCGAGGGCAGGAGCAGCATGATCGAAAGCAGGGTCTCATTCTCGAACAGGTAGACGATAACGATGATCCCCGAATAAAAGACCAGCGCGCTGAGCAGCAGCCCGATGGAGGTGAAATTTCTGCCCCCAATCTCCAGCTCTGACGAGGAAAGAAAAGCCAGGGCGGCAATTCCGGCGATAATCAGGACCAGGGCCAGCAGAATTCTCGGCAGGAGCAGAGCGAGGCTGCGCCGGGTGGGCGGTTTCACTCCCTGGGTAAGTATTTTTGGTTCTTGTGTATCCATGGTGCAGGCGCTTTCATTATGAGATAGGCTCTCCTGTTCGTGTGAGATTGGGAACCGAACATCCTTTCGCTCCAATCACACAGTACTAAGACAGCATCTTATCATACCCTTTTTTACATCTTTTAAGTGCTTCCAACAAAACGAATGGGCGGTTCAGGATGAACCGCCCATTCTTCTATCGCTCAGATCATAGGACTGGCGTCCACAACGCTACTGGCAGGGCCCATCCGAAACGCAGGCATCCGCCAGGGCGGCCTGGAAATCTTCCACGCCGGAGGGGTCGGCCACGAAGAGGGCCAGGGCGGTATCAATCTGGGCCTTCCAGGCGTCGCTGGCGGTCACGCCGTGCGTCAGGCTGCCGACCACCGTGTCGCTGCTCCAGTCCGAGGCCGCTTCCTGGGAGTATTCGCTGAACAGGGACGGGTCGCAGTCGGTGCGGGCGCAAATGGAGCCCTTCAGGGGATTGAAAGCTTCCTGTCCTTCTTTGGAGGCGGCCACCGTCAGCCAGGCTTCGGTTGCCTCGGGGTTGGCTGCGGTGGTGGGCATCACGAAGCTGTCCGCCAGGAACATGAAGACCCCATCGGTGCCGGGAGGCGGCGCCCAATCGAAATCTTCGCCGGGCGTCAGGGACAGGCCGTTGGGGTCCGGGTTGGCAAAGTAGCCGTACGCCCAATCGCCCATGATGTTGAAGGCGGCGTCGCCGGAGGTCATCAGCTGGGCTGCCGGCTGCCAATCGGACAGGGAAGCGTGGTCGCTGTTGGCGTACGACAGGGCCCGGGCGAAGTTCTCGATACCCTCAGTAACCTCGGGGCCGGCCCAATCGGTCTCACCGGTCCACAGGCCGTTGTAGGCATCCGCGCCCATCGTGCCGAGCAGCACATTCTCGAACAGGTGCATGGCGGTCCACTGGGGGCCCAGAGCCAGGCAGGTCAGGCCGGCGGCTACAATCTGGTCGCAGGCGGCGAAGAATTCTTCATACGTGGTGGGTACCGAGGCGACCCCGGCCTGTTCGAGCACGTTGGGGTTGTACCACATTACGTTCGAGCGGTGGATATTGACCGGCACGGAGTAGGGCTGGTCGTCCTGCGAGATGAGCGGGATCAGATTCTCGGGCAGGACGTCGTACAGACCCTGCGCCTCAAAGAAATCACCCAGCGGCGCCACCTGGTTGGCGGCCACGTAGGTCCCGATGATCTCCTGCCCGGCATGGGCCTGCCAGGAGTCGGGCGGGTCGTTGGCGGAGAGCCGGGTTGCCAGGACTGCGCGGGCATTGGTCCCCGCGCCGCCTGCCACGGCGGCGTTCACGAATTCGATATTGGAGTACTGCTGGTTGAAGACCTCCACCATGGCGTCCAGCCCGTCGGCTTCACCCGGGCCTACCCACCAGGAGAAAATCTCCACCTCAGAGTCTCCGCCGGCTGCGCCCCCGGCTTCGGTTGGCGCTTCGGTCATCGCCTCGGTGGCGGCCGGTTCTTCCGTCATGGCCTCCGTCGCCGCGGGCTCCTCGGTCATCGCCTCAGTGGGGGCCGGCGCTTCCGTCATCGCCTCGGTCGCCGCAGGGGGCTCGGTCTCAGCCGGGCCCTCTGTGGCGACGGGCGCTACGGACGTCGCGGCCGGCGCGCAGGCCGAGAGGATCATGGCCGCGAGCACCAGCGTGCTCAACAGTCTGAACCATTTGTTTTTGGACATACTCTTTCCTCCTCATCTGCCTCAAACAAATACGTAGAATCTGGGGTTGGTTGGCGTATTCTCCCCGTTTCGTTCCGCTCGCATCAGGCCGGGATGGTGAGGTGTTACTGCGAAGCAGAGTTATCTTCTGATTATAATCCTGTTTTTTCAAGTCGGCATTTGGGGTTTCGCAAAGGGAACTGTCCACCCCGAGGGTCAGGTCGTCAGACAGCCTGGGGAGGGTAAATGCCGTGGGCCCCAGGCCCAGCGCGCCGGCGGCACACGGAAATGGGTACCGGTTGTTCTCAGGATTGGGGGGTCAGGCCCCGCGGGCCCGGACATAGGTTTCCACCGGGGCGTTGTAAACCACCTCCTCGGTGAAAAAGACCGCCCAGGGCTTCCCATCGTCCTGCCAGGTGACCGCGCTCTCGGCGGGCTGCAGGCCGCCGCTCACCCTGGACCACTGCCGGACTTCGTTGATCCACAGGATTTTGGCCTGGCTCGCCTCGTCTTTGTATCGCATGGATTCGAGAATATGCAGCAGGCCGGTCTGCGGGTCGAAGCGGATCACGAAGGTCTCTTCCTGGCTACCAAACGGCGCCGCCAGCAGGGCGGTGTCCTCGTTAACCGGCTCCCAGCGCAGGCGCGGGTCGGTGATCCAGACTGTCGGCAGCCAGATGGATTCGGCCCACAGCGCCAGGTTCGCGCCCTGGTCAATCTTGGAGCCTTCGCTCACCCCGACCGGCAGTTCCAGCCTGGCTTTGCCCTCCAGGTAGTGCTCGTTGACTCGCATCAGCGGCAGGCCGAAGAAGGTGGCTTCAATATAATGGCGGTAAGCCTGGCCTGCAACATGGGTGAAGCGGAAGCGGGCCTGAAAGGTGAGACCGCCCAACCTCAGGCGGCCTCTCCCGCTGATCACAGCCGAGGTGATGCGCGGCGCCTGTTCTCCGTACAGCGCGCGATAGAACCGCTCTACCGGTGCGGGAAGACTGCTGGGCAGGGGCAGGGTTTCCATGGGTGGGGCGCCGGTGGGGAAGGGGGGAAAAGGCCGGGGCGGAATCTTGAGGCCGATCCAGCCCAGCAGGAGCAGCGCTGCGGCTGCGGCGAGGAGGAGGAGGGGTAGAGGCAGGTTCATAAGAACCGTTTATACCACACCTGCACCCAATTTTTGTTTTATTCACGCCTGTGGTGTACCAAATGTTTTATCAGGGGATGGATGTATGGCGGAGCCACACATCCATCCCCTGCTTTATTTGGATTTGTGTGCTGCCGAGACTGGCTTTCGACTATCTGAAGGCCTCGATAACCAGGGGAGTGAATTTGACAGTTCCGGAAAGGCAGAATACAATACGTGCGGCCTCCAAAACGTTTTGGTAGGCTCTTTTTTTCGCCCTTGCAGGGCGCGCCAGCCGCAGGCGGCTGCAGTTTTCCTGCACCAATCCCATCTATCGAAAAGGAGGAAAGTCATGGCGGGAATCGCCGGAATAGCCTGCTCGGACAGGCAAAGTCTCGTGGAAAATATGTTGGATAAGATCGCTCACCGCGGTACAGCCGGGGTTGATATGCTTTCGGGCCGGGGCTCCACGCTGGGGGTGGTCTGGGCCCAGGCTGCGGCAGAAAGCGGGCAGAATTCATCTCAGCCGGCTGTCTGGGATGCGCAGTACAGCCCGGCTCCGGATGCCCGCTCCCTGCCTGCCCAGCCAAAGCCCTTTGCGCTGGCGGTGGACCGAAAGGACGGAGTGCTTCTCTCGCGAGACTGGTTCGGTGTGCGCCCGCTCTACTACGGCTATTCAGAGGACGGCGACCTGTGTTTCGCCTCCGAGGTCAAGGCCCTGTTGGAGGCCACCCGTGATGTGCACGAATTTCCTCCCGGCACCTGGTACGACGAAACGAGCGGCTTCCATAGTTTTGGGGAGCTCGAACCTGGAGAGCCGGTCGAGGACCCGGCCGGGCAGGTTGCCGCCCAGCTGCTCCAGAAGCTGGAAGCTGCCGTAGCTCAACGCATCCACGGCGATGAAATGGGGAGCTGGCTGTCCGGAGGTCTGGATTCGAGCGTGATCGTCAGCCTGGTGCGGCCTCACGTGCGCACCCTGCGTACCTTTGCCGGCGGTCTGCCCGGCGCGCCAGACCTCGACTATGCCCGCCAGGCGGCCGAGGCGCTGGACTGCGAGCATCGCGAGATTCTGCTGGAGGAGAAGGACCTGCTCGAGGCTCTACCCGAGGTGATTTATTTCCTGGAGTCCTTCGACGCCCTGCTGGTCCGCTCTACCATCGTCAATTACCTGGTCGCCAAACAGGCCGCAAACTGGGTGGATGCGGTGTTCTCGGGCGAAGGCGCGGACGAGCTTTTCGCGGGCTATGCTTACCTGGAGGGGATTCCGGACGAGGAGCTGCCGGATGAGCTGCTGGATATCGTCAAACGCCTGCATAACACAGCTTTACAGCGCGTCGACCGCAGCGCGGCCGCGCACGGCCTGGTCCCACTCGTGCCCTTTCTTGACCTCGAGGTCGCCCGCTACGTCCTGCGTATTCCGGCGGAGTTGAAGCGGGGGCCGCCGGGCCACCGCCCGGGGGAATGGTTCCTGG
>JAEWYL010000304.1 GCA_023395675.1 Chloroflexota bacterium
AAGAGCAGCGTGAAGGTGCGCCTGCCCTTCGAGCAGCTCGGCGGGCCGGTGGAGCTCCTCTGCGAGCGCGGCCTGCCGGCGGTGCCGCTGCTGATCGCCCTGGTGAACCTGACCGCCCTGTGCAAGGGGCTGCTCCCCCTGCACGCCACCGCCTTCGAGTACAACGGCGGCAACCTGATCACCGGTTGGTCGAAGGGCGGTAAGACCGAGACCCTGCTGGCGTTCATGGCGCAGGGGGCGCGCTATATCGGGGACGAGTGGGTGTACATCGGCGCGGGCGGGGCGCGCCTGTACGGCATCCCCGAGCCGATCCGCGTGTGGGACTGGCACCTGGCGCAGATGCCCCGCTACCGGCAAGCGCTCCCGCCCCGCGACCGGCTGCGCCTGCGCTCGGTCTCGCTCCTAGCGGGCGCGCTGGCGGGCGCCGGAAAGGCGCGCCTGCTGCGCCGCACCCCGCTCGGGCGCCTGGGGCGCAGCCTGGCCCCGGCCCTGCTGCGCCAGGGGTACGCTCACCTGCCCCCGCACCAGACCTTCGGCGCCGGGAACTGCCCCCTGGAGGGCGGCTTCGACCGCCTGTTCTTCGTCGCCAGCCGGCCCGCACCCGGCGTGGAGGTGCGCCCCATCGACCCCCTGGAGGTGGCGAGGCGCATGGCTCACTCGCTGGTGGAGGAGCGGCGCGATCTCCTTTCTTATTATCAAAAATTCCGCTTCGCTTTTCCGGAGCGGAAGAACGAGCTGCTGGAGGGCTTCGAGAGCCTGCAGCGCGAGGCCCTGCTGAAGGCTCTGGCCGGGAAACCCGCCTACGCCGTCTACCACCCTTACCCGGTCTCGCTGCCCGCGCTCTACGAGGCCATGCGGCCTTACTGTTCCTGACAGCTCCCTCGCCCGGGACAGGTTTTGGGGAGCGACGCGGTGCGGCCGCGCAGCGTAAAAACGAAAAAAAGTCTTATTGGATCGGTGTTGAGCTTCAAGGAGGGATGCATTGTTCACGGTAGCCCTGGTCGGCGCAGACGGCGCCGGGAAAACCACCATCGCCAAGCGGGTCCTGCAGCAGAAGGGACTCAATATCCGCTACGTCTACATGGGTTCCAACCCCGAGTCGAGCAATATCGTCCTGCCCACCACCCGCCTGGCGCAGCGCTTGCGGCGCCTGGGGTACCTGCAGCCGCCGCAGGCCGCCCTGCGCGGGGCGGAGGCCCCGCCCGCCCCGCCCCGGCGCGGGCTGAGGCGCTTGCTTGGGGTCTTCAAACCTTATCTATGGCTGGCGCATCACCTGGCGGAGGAGTGGTTCCGGCAGTGCGTGGTCTGGTCTTACACCCTGCGCGGCTCGATCGTGATCTTCGACCGCCATTTTTTCTTCGATTATTACGCCTCCGATATTCAGAACAACGGGGCGGGCCGCCCGCTGCCGCGCCGCTTCCACGGCTGGATGCTGAAGCGCGTCTTCCCCAAGCCCGACCTGGTGATCTTCCTGGACGCGCCCGCCGGCCTGCTCTACGCCCGCAAGCCGGAGACCACCCTGTCTTACCTGGAGCGCCGGCGGGAGGAATACGCCCGCTTCCAGGGCGAGTTCCGCAATTTCTGGGTGGTGGACGCCGCGCAGCCCGAGGAGGCCGTGCTGCAGGACGTGCTGCGCATTATCGAGACTTTCCGGCCCGGCAGGAGCCGCCAGGCCGCCCGGGGCGAGACCGGTTGAGGAGGGCGCATTGATCGAGAAACGGCTCGCCTCCCTGGCGCGCAGCCCGGCTTTCGGGCGGGTGCTGGGCGCCCTCGAGAAGCTGGACCGCCCGCGCCCGAACCACCTGCGCGTGCTCACCTACCACCGCGTGGACGACCCGCAGGGGTTCGCCGCGCAGGCCGCTTACCTGAAGCGCCGCTTCCCGGTGGTGAGCGCCGCGCAGGCGCTGGAGGCTTTCGAGGGGCGGGCCGCGCTGCCCCCGGGCGCGCTCCTGATCACCTTCGACGACGCCTACCGCAATTTCGCCCAGGCGGCCTGGCCCATCCTGAAGCGCCACGGCCTGCCGGCCACGCTTTTCGTGCCCACCGCCTTCCCCGACCATCCCGAGCGGGTGTTCTGGTGGGACCGCCTGGAGCAGGCCCTGGAGCGCACCCCCCGCCGCGAGCCGCTGGACACCCCTGCCGGGCGGCTGCCACTGGACAGCCCCGCCCGCCGCCACGCCGCCGGGCGCAGCCTGAAGCGTTACCTCAGCGGCCTGCCCCCGGCGGAGACCCAGGCCCTGGTCGAGCGCCTGTGCGCGGCCCTGCTGGCCGGGGCGCCCGCCGCGGACCCCGACCCCCAGGGCGCGGTGCTCGGCTGGGACGAGCTGCGGCGCCTGGCCGCCGAGGGGGTGACGCTGGGGGCCCACACCCGCACCCATCCGCTGATGAGCCAGGTGTCGCCCGAGGAGGCCGAAGCGGAGGCCGCCGGCTCGCTGCAGGACCTGCGCCGCGAGCTCGGCGCTGCGCTCCCCATATTTGCGTACCCGGGGGGGCGCTTCAGCCCGGCGGTGGTGGAGGGGCTGCGCCGGGCCGGGTTTGCCCTGGCTTTCACCACCATCCGGGGCACCAATATCCTGCCCCAGGCCGACCCGCTGCGCCTGCGGCGCGTCAACCTGGGGCGCCGCTCCGGCCTGCCCGAGCTGCGCGCCCGGCTGCTGCACGCCTCGCCCCTCCTGAACCGCTTCCGGCCCCTGGAGCGCAGCGCGGCCCGTAAGGCGCTGCTGGCGGATGTGCATTGAGACGGCGCAGATCATGAGCAGCAGGTTTTCATCCGTGTTCACCGGTGTTTATCGGCGGTTAAAAAAAACACAGCTGAACACAGCTGGACGCCGATAAAGAGCAGTTGGTTTTCTATCCGTGTTTATCGGTGTTTATCGGTGGTTAAAAAACCACAGATGAACACAGCTGGACGCCGATAAAGAGCAGTTGGTTTTATGGCTGCCTGCACCGGTTTTCACCGGTGCGGCGCAAACCTTACAAGGGAGAAACGGCATATGAACATACTGGTAGCAAGCTCGATCGATGCGGATGCGCTGGAGACATTGAAGCAGAACCACGACGTGATCTGCGCCTTCAACGCCCCCGAAGAACAGCTCAAAGCCCTCATCGCTGACCGCGAAGTGCTGATCTTCCGCAGCGGCGTGCAGATCACCGCGCAGGTGCTGGCCTGCGCCCCCAAGCTGGAGCTGATCCTGCGCGGCGGCTCGGGGGTGGACAACATTGACCTCGACTACGTGGAGCGGCGCGGCATCCGGCTGGTGCGCATCCCGGGACCGGGGGCGAAAGCCGTGGCGGAGATGAGCTTTGCGCTGATGCTGGGCCTGGCGCGCAACGTGCTGCAGGCCGACAGCCTGCTGCGGCAGGGGAAATGGGCCAAGCGCGAGATGACCGGGAGCCAGATCAGCGGCAAGGTGCTGGGCATCGTGGGCGCGGGCAATATCGGCGCCCGCACCGGCGAGCTGGGGGCGCGCTGGGGGATGCAGGTGCTCGGCTGCGTGGAGCATCCCACGCCCGAGGCCGCCGCCCGCCTGATGATGAAGGGTATCACCCTGGTGGACCTGGACCAGCTCCTGGCCCAATCCGACTTCGTCAGCCTGCACGTGCCGCTCAAGGACAGCACCCGCGGCCTGATCGGCGCCCGCGCCCTGGCGCGCATGAAGCCGGGGGCCTACCTGATCAACCTGGCCCGGGGGGGTGTGGTGGATGAGGAGGCCCTGCGCCAGGCCCTGCTGGAGGGCCGCCTGGCGGGCGCCGCCCTGGACGTGCACCGCCAGGAGGGCGACGGCAAAATCTCGCCCCTGGCCGACCTGCCCAACGTCATCCTCACTCCCCATATCGGGGCGAGCACCTTCGATTCGCAGCGCGAGATCGGGGTCATCATTCTCGAGCAGGTCGAGCTTTTCGTGCAGCACCGCTCCACCCCGGGCCTCTTGCCCCGGCACGTGGTGCTGCCGGTCAGTTAGGGCCGGGGAGGGGGGCCGGCAGGCGCTTTCGGGAGGGTTTCAGAGGCAAAGTTGGTTAGCGGGCGGCCGGAGGCCGCCCCACAGGAGGGATACAGGATGAAGAAAACCACTCAGTTCAAGAACCTGCTGCACTCGAAGCAGGTGGAGCTCATCATGGAGGCCCACAACGGCCTGAGCGCCCGCATTGTGGAAGAGGCCGGGTTCAAGGGCATCTGGGGCAGCGGGCTGTCCATCTCCGCCTCCCTGGGGGTGCGGGATAACAACGAGGCCAGCTGGACCCAGGTGCTGGAGGTGGTCGAGTTTATGAGCGACGCCGCCTCCATCCCCATCCTGCTGGATGCGGATACGGGGTACGGCAACTTCAACAACGTGCGCCGCCTGGTGCGCAAGCTGGAGCAGCGCGGCGTGGCGGCCGTCTGCCTGGAGGACAAGCTTTTTCCCAAGACCAACTCCTTTATTGACGGGGAGCAGCAGCCCCTGGCCTCGGTGGAGGAATTTGTGGGCAAGATCAAGGCCGCCAAAGACACCCAGCAGGACCCCGACTTCTGCGTGGTGGCGCGCATCGAGGCGCTGATCGCCGGGTGGGGCCAGGAGGAGGCCCTGCGCCGGGCCGAGGCCTATCACAACGCCGGCGCGGACGCCCTGCTGATCCACAGCAAGCGCCCCACCCCCGACCAGATTTTGGACTTTATGGCCGCCTGGGGCGATACCTGCCCGGTGGTGATCGTCCCGACCATGTACTACAAGACGCCCATGCAGGTCTTCGAGCAGGCCGGGGTGAGCCTGGTCATCTTTGCCAACCACCTGCTGCGCACCAGTATCACGGCCATGCAGCGCACCGCCGCCCTGCTGCACGCGGAGCGCTCGCTGGAGAATATCGAGGAGGTGATCGTACCCGTAAAAGAAGTGTTCCGTTTACAGGACGCCGCCGAGCTGAAGGCGGCAGAAAAACGCTACCTGCCGCCTGCGCCGGGGCTGGCGCCCGGCGCGCTGCAGGGCGGCCTGACCGCCGGCATCCCGGCAGGGGATTGAGGCCCGGTGGAGACGCCTATGCCGGCTCAAAACGACGCCGCCCTGCCCCCTGCGCTGGTGATCGGGCTGGACTCGATGACCGGCCTGCAGACCGCCCGCCTGCTCGCCCGGCGCGGCGTACCGGTCATCGGCCTGGCCCGCGACCCGGACCACTTCGGCTGCCGCACGCGGGTCTGCGAGCGCATCCTGATCTGCGATATCCGCGGGCCGGAGCTGCTCGAGACCCTGGAGGCCCTCGGCCCCGGGCTGGGCGGGCAGGCCGTGCTCTTCCCCTGCACCGACATCAGCGTGCTGCTCATCTCCCGCAGCCGCGAACGTCTGGAGCCCTGGTTCCGCTTCGCCCTGCCGCCCGCAGAGACGGTGGAGCTGCTGGTGGACAAGCAGAGCTTCTACGCCTATGCCCGCCGGGAGGGCCTGCCCATCCCCAACGCCTTCTTCCTGCACAGCCGGGCCGACGCCGAGCGGGCCGCCCGGGAGCTGGCCTACCCCTGCATCCTCAAGCCGCCGGTGAAGACCGCCGCCTGGGAGAAAAACAACCGCACCAAGGTCTACCGGCTGGACAGCGCCGCGGAGCTGCTCGACTGCTACGACCGGGTCTCCGCCTGGGCCGACCTGCTCATGGCCCAGGAGTGGATCCCGGGGCCGGACAGCGAGCTGTACTCCTGCAACTGCTACTACGGCGCAGACGGGCAGCCGCTGGTCACCTTTGTGGCCCGCAAGCTGAGGCAGTGGCCCCCCCGGGCGGGGACCAGCTGCCTGGGCGAGGAGGTGCGGAACGAGGTGGTCCTGCAGACCACCCTGCGCCTGTTCGGAGGCGCAGGCTACCGCGGCCTGGGCTACCTGGAGATGAAACGCGACCCGCGCAGCGGGCAGCACTACATCATCGAGCCGAACATCGGGCGGCCCACGGGGCGCTCCGCCATCGCCGAGGCCGGAGGCGTCGAGCTGGTCTACACCCAATACTGCGAGCTGGCGGGGCTGCCCCTGCCCGCGGACCGGGTGCAGCAGTACACGGGCGTCAAGTGGATCTACCTGCGGCGAGACTTCCAATCCGCCCTGTACTACTGGCGCAGGGGCGAGCTCACGCTCAAAGGCTGGTGGGATTCCTGGAGAGGCCGGAAGGGGTTTGCCATCTTCTCGCTCTCCGACCCCCTGCCTTTCCTGGCCGACCTTTTTCGCAGCGCCGGCCTGGCCTTCGGCAGGTCCGGAAAGCGCGGCCCGAGCGAGCAGCCGGCGCGAAAGCCGGGTCTGCCCGCCGGAGACGCTTCCGCTTCCGAGGCGCCCTGAGCGGCGCCTGTGGGAATGAGGGGGATCGTTCCTGAAAATTCAGAGAAGTCCACATCAATCATTTTTGGGAGGGTTACGCTATGCAAACCAATACTGTACAAATTCAAAAGCGCCGGAAGCACGGGTTCAACGTCCTCGGGCGCCTGGTCATGGTCCTGCTGGTTGCGGCCCTGTTCGTACCGCAGGCCACGGCCGCGGTCCAGCTCAGCATCGCCGGATATTTCGACCATATCTACGGGGGAAAAGTCCTGGAGGAGCCCACCGACGGGCGCCCGGAGAGCAAGCTCTGGTATAACGACGGGCGCTGGTGGGCGGTTATGTTCAACCCTACCACCGAGGCCTTCCATATTTACTGGCTGGAGTGGAAGACCCAGACCTGGAAGGACACCGGCATCAAGGTGGACGAGCGGAATGATACCCGCGCCGACGTGCTCTGGGATGGAGCTAACGCTAAACTCTACGTCGCCTCGCACGTCAAGCAGGATAACCCTGGTTGGACGAATAATTCCGCAAACCGGCCCTGGTTGTACCGCTTCAGCTACGACTCCGCTACCAAGACCTACATTCTGGATGCAGGTTTCGGTGAAGGAACCGTGATCGGCGAGGATAAGACCAAAACCCTCGTCATCGATATGGACGCCGACGACTATCTCTGGTTGACTTATGTCTCTCAGGAGAACGGCGGCACCCCCGAGGAACCCAAGCCGTACCAGGTGTACGTCAACCGTACGGAAACAACGAGCGACGATAGCGACTGGAAACTGCCCTTTGTGCTCCCCTTCCCCGAGGCGACCAATCTTGCCCAGCAGGATATCTCCAGCATCATCACGTTCACCGATAACACCGGCCCCAAAGTAGGGGTGATGTGGTCCAACGAGGCGAGTGGCGTGAACCGGTTCTTCTTCGCCTCCCGGCCTGCCGGGGCAGGCGTCGAGGGGGATGGCTGGGTAATGGAGACCCTGCCGGCGGCGCTGAACGCTCTGCCCTCCAACGACCAGATCAACCTGAAGAAAGACTCGCAGGGCCGGCTCTTCGCCGTCATCAAGACCCACGCCGACCTGCTCCCCAATATGCTCACCGCGCCGCTGATCGCCGTCCTGGTCCGCGACCTGGACGGGAACTTCACCTTCCACCCGGTCTCGCCTGTCAGCTCTGGCGACACGCGGGCCATGCTTGTGGTGCATGAGGGCGCCCCGGCTGCGGGGGACGAGCGCCTGTTCGTCTTCGCCACCAGCAACGCCACCGGCGGCGCTATCTGTTACCACACGGCGGCCATCACCCCGGTCCTGGCGGACATCACCTTCCCGGGCAGCTCCTGCGGCGATCCCGGGCTGGCGGGCGCCGACCAGGTCCTGTCGGATACCCAGATCTATACGAAGATTGACAACGCCACCTCGACCAAGCAGGTGCTGAACAACAACACCGATATCGTCATTCTGGCAGGCGACCAGGGCGATGAGAGCTACGTGCACGCCGCGGTGATCAACCCGCCCCCCATCATGACCAGCCGCTTCCCGGTGGGGCAGAACCTGTTCTCGCAGGAGAACATGACCGTGCGCATCACCTTCGACCGGCAGATGAACCCGGCTACGGTGAATACCGGCACCCTGCGGGTGAGCAGCAGCCAGGGGCAGGTGGCGGGGGTGGTGGCCTACAACCCCGCCAACCGCACGGCCACCTTCACCCCCAACAGCCCGCTGCTGATTGACACCCGCTACACGGTCACGGTGACCGACGGCCTGCTGGACCAGACGGGGCAGCCCCTCCTGGACTCGCCCCACGACTGGACCTTCCGCCTCATCCCGCACAACCTCTTCCTGCCGGGGTTGTATAACTGAGAGAGGCGGGGCGCCCTGAGCGCAAGCGGGGCGCCCTAAACGAAGTGGGGCACCCTAAACGAAGTGGGTCACCCTCCCCTGGCCCGGCTTTGCGGGCTGGGGGAGGGCGCCGCAAAGCCTTAGCGGGCAGGGAGGGGGTTCTTCGGAGAAGCCCGATTCAGTAGCCGCGCTAGCCAACCCCTCCCCCAACCCCTCCCCACGGCGGTTTGCGCTTACGGGAAGCCCGTAAGCACAAAAAAACCGCCGTGGAGAGGGGAGCGTGCGGGCGGGTCACCCTAAACGAAGTGGGGCACCCTAAACGAAGTGGGGCACCCTAAGCGCAAGCGGG
This sequence comes from Chloroflexota bacterium, assembly GCA_023395675.1. Taxonomy (GTDB): domain Bacteria; phylum Chloroflexota; class Anaerolineae; order Anaerolineales; family UBA4823; genus JAEWYL01. Next base: position 8,448 of record JAEWYL010000304.1, read on the forward strand.
GCACCCTAAACGAAGTGGGGCACCCTCCCCTAGCCCGGCTTTGCGGCCTGGTGGAGGGCGCCGCAAAGCCTTAGCGGGCGGGGAGGGGGTTCTTGCACCTGGTTCAAAGGTGTCCCGCGCCGGACTCCAGGTGCCAGGCACTCGCCTCGCCGGCGAAGAAGCGCTGCGGGCAAGAGCCTTCGCCCGCAGCCGCCCGGGGCGGGCAGGAAAGTGCCTCGCACCCAGGCGCCGGGGAGGGGGTCCTTCCGGTGCGAGGCGCTTTGCCGGCCCTGAAAGCGAGCGCGCAGGCCAGGAGCGCCTGACCGAACTCAATCGCTGCGGGCCAGGGAGCGCCTTGCACCTGGTTCAAAGGTGTCCGGCGCCGGACTGCAGGTGCCAGGCACTCGCCTCGCCGGCGAAGAAGCGCCGCGGGCAAGAGCCTTCGCCCGCAGCCGCCCGGGCCGGGCAGGAAAGTGCCTCGCACCCAGGCGCCGGGGAGGGGCGCTCCGGCGCCGCCCGTTTCTGTAGGAGTACTGTATGACCGTTCAAAAACCCATCCTCATCGTCGGTACGGGCCGCTGCGGGTCCACCATGCTGCACCGCCTGCTGGCCCGCCACGAGAGCCTGGGCTGGCTCTCGACCTATAACGAGGTCCTCCCGACCCAGGCCTGGCTCTCAGTTTTCTCGAACCTGTACCGCCTGCCCTGGCTGGGCCAGGGTTTGAAGCACAAACCCTACTTCCCCAAGCCCTTCGAGGCGTACAAGTTCTGGGAGCACTACCTGCCCGGTTTCAGCCGGCGCGACCAGCCCCAGACCGCCGCAGACGTGCCGGAGGGGGCCGTCCAGCCGGTGCGCCGGGCGGTGGAGCGCGTGCTGCGCTACCAGGGCCGGCCCAGGTTCCTGGTGAAGGTCACGGGCTGGGCGCGCATGGCCTACTTCAACCGCCTCTTCCCGGATACCGTCTTCATCTTCCTCAACCGGGAGCACCGCTCGGTGGTCAGCTCCTGGGTGCAGGCGGGCTGGCTGGACGTCACCAGCGCCCCGGACAGCCCCAACTGGCAGTGGGGGCCGGTGCCCGAGCGCTACTACCAGTTGTGGAAAGAGCTGGGCGGTTCCCCGATCTTATCCGCCGCGGTCAAGATCCGCATGGACCTGGACGACATCCACGCCAACATGGCCCTCTTCCCCGGGCGCTGCCTGCAGATCCAGTACGAGGACCTGATCGCCTCGCCCCGGGAGACCCTGGCCGCGCTGCTGGACTTCGCCGATCTGCCCTTCAGCCCGCAGTTCGAGCGGGAGCTGGCGCGCATGAAGTTTTACGACCCCACAAATAAGTGGAAAAAGCACCTGAGCGAGGAGGAAGGTGATACCATCCTGGAGTTCTTCCGCCGGGCCGAGCTTGAGCCCAGCCTTAGCTGAGGCCAGCGGCGCCAACGCGCCCGCCCGGCCCCTGTATAAGGCCCTGGACGCCCTGATGACCGCCCCCCTGCGCCCCAGGCTGGCGTTCTCGGGGAACCTGCGGCGGCTCCTGCAGCCGCGCCTCTCCCAATACGAGCGCCTGTCCACCCTGGCGAACCTGCTGGACGGGCTGGCGCCCGGGCTGGCGCGCCGCCTCTCCGCCGCCCTCTACCGCCCGCACCTGCTCCCCTTCGCCGCCCGGGGGCTGCGCCTGTTCAGCTACGGCTCCGGCTCCACCGTCTTCCTGCTGGAGGGCGGGGAGCGCCGCCTGATCCTGAAGGTCTACCGCCGCTCGCTGGGGAAGAACGGGGCCCAGTTGGGCGCGCTGGCGCGCCATTTCCGCCTCAAGTACGAGAGCGTGGCGGGCTGGTACCGCGGCCCGCACGCGCTGGTCCCGGACACGGCCTACCTGATCCTGCAGGGTCCCCTGCTCGGGCGGCCCGCCGTGGCCGCCCTGCAGGCCTATATCCCCGGGGAGAAGAAGGATTTTTTCCGGGACTTCACCGATGACGAGCTGCTGGCGCTGCTGGAGGGGGAGGCGTTCCGCGCCCGGTTCCTGTTCTTCGCCCGCCGCACCCTGGAGGTCTACCGGGAGAGCGGGCGCTGCTTCGATTTCGTCGGGCGCGATAACCTGATGGTGGTGCAGGGCGAGCAGGGGCCCCGGCTGGCGGTGATTGACTTCGGTATCTTTGAGCGCGAGGCGCTGCGCCGCACCTCCCCCGAGACGCTGGCGCAGGTGGAGGCCTGCCTGGGCCGCCTGGAGCATCTGCTCACCCGGGCCGGGCGCGCGGCCCCGGCGCGCGCCGGATCGAGAGAATAAAAACCTGTGGGGCGCTGAATGCGCCCCACAGGTTTTTAACGGTTGGATCGTGCCCGGTGGGTGCGGGGCCCTACTGCGGGGGCCGGGTGACCGGGGGCAGGCCCGGCCTCTCGTCCGGGGCGAAGCCGTGCGTCAGGCTGCCGAAGCAGACGTCCTGCCCGCAGTCGCCCATCTTATTGATCTCGGGCAGCCAGCGCTCCACCCCCGGCAGGCGGTGGAAATTGAAGTAGTAGCGGTAAGCCACCGCCAGGGCGGCGTCGTGCCGCCACTCGGTGCCGCTGTCGAGGATGACCGCCTGGATCACCCGCTCCACCGAGCCGCGGCCCGGGTAGAGGTGGGTGCTGCGGGTGACGCCCTTCGGGTCCACAAAGCTGTAGTTGGGGAGGTCGCGCATGTCCACGTTGTCGAAGCAGGCGCGGTCCCCCCGGCGCAGCATCAGTTCGCACTGCTGGATGTTGTGCCCGATGTGGAGCTGCGGGTAGTTGTGGTAGGCCCCGTCGTAGGCGGGCGAATTGCAGGACTGCTCGCGGCGCGAATCCTCGGGGATGACCCCGTTCGGGGTGATCTGCGATTTGACCGGCGCCCAGCGGCTGTCCTGCTGGCTCCCGCCCAGGTAATCGCAGGAATCGCCGCTGTGGTATTCCACCCGGAAGCCGTTCATGCGGTCCAGCATGAGCTGGTTGGCGAAGCGGTAGGCCTCGGCGGGGGTGAAGACGTAATCTTTGCCGCCGTTTTCCTGCTCGGGGTTGCGGTGCACCAGCTTCACCTCCGGGCGGTCCCAGAGGTAGTCGGCCACATAGGCGGTGGCGTTGGTGGCGGCGGCGCCCCAGTTGCTCTGCGAGCCGGTGGCCGAGAGCGAGACCATGTAGTAGGGGTTCTTCACCAGCCAGTTCTGGAACAGGTCTTTGCAGTTGCCGGAGCCGGTGCGGGCGTCGCCGTGGGCGGTGCTGAGGGGGCCGGTGCAGGCCATATCCTTCCAGTAGTCCTCGATCAGGTCGGCGGAGGCCACCAGTTCGGGAGTGCCCCAGGCGAAGCGCAGGCGGCAGCCCTGCTCGCTGTCAATGTCCTTCACCTGGCTCATGATCTGCTCCAGGATGGTTTTCACCTCCTCCGCATAGCGGCTGTCCCGCTCCATGTGGAAGGCCAGGGCCTTGGCGAACAGGATCGGCGCGCCTTCGGTGTTGTCCAGCCAGTCGGGGCTGTCGGAGTTGGGGCAGGTGACCGTGGACTCGAGCTGGTAATCCCAGTCTTTTTTGGCGAACTGCATCACCTTGTCATAGGCGGTCTCATAAGGCTCGCTCCCCTGGCCGGCCTTCTGCTTGATGAGCGCCAGCTCGCCCGGGGTGGTGGTGTAGCCGCGCACGCTGCCGCTGTTGATCGGGTAGCTGGCGGGCACGCCGCCCGAGCTCTGCAGCAGCGGCAGGTAGACGGAGGGGTCCGCGCCCGGCGCCTCGGGCAGGACTTCGGATTGGGCCAGGGCAGCCCCTGGGCTGCTGATACCGGAGAAGAGATGGACCAGAAGAATAACCCCCAGAAAGATGGTAGAGAGAGACTTGCCGGTTCGGGGTTGAATGTTCATTACCTTTCTACTTTCGAGGCTTCCTCCGAGCCCGGGCAGTCCTGCGGCCTGCTGAGAAGTGGTTTGACTGGTTCCATCCGTGGGGGCCGGGGTGCGCCGGGTTCGGAGGCTGCCGGCTGTGCGGGCGGCGCCAGGGGTGTCTGCGCGCCGCCGGTGGTTCTGATTGAAAATGAACCAATCAATTCTTACAGCCGGAATTGTAGCGAAAGGAGGGGGCGGTGGAAATGGGTAATTTTTCCTATAAGATTTTCACTGCATAAAATATATATTTCTTTTTGAAATAGTCACTTTCATTTGAGATTGAATCCCGCGCCCGCCGACCGGGCGGCGGAGGCGTTCCCCCGGCCCATCCCGAAAATAGAGACAGCCTCACCTTAATATATGAGGGTTGCTGCTTCGCTGCGGCCCCGGGCTGCGCCGCGCGCGGCTCCCCCCGGCCCGGCGCTCGCCCCGGCCCGGGCGCTCGCCCCGGCCCCAAACCGGCCCCGGGTGGCCCGATCCTGCCAAATATCTTGAGCGCGCGCCGCAGTCTCCCGCGCCGCGCCGGCCCCGGCACAAAATAATATGCCCCGCCCTCCCTCGCCCGGCCCCTGACACTCGTCGCCTGACGCCTGACTCTTGACACGGATTTTCGTCCAGCCTCTGCGCTGAACGAAAAACCGGCCCCGGCGCTTTTTTGTGTGACGCCTTCTGGGACGCTTCGTGGGGCGTTTGCGGGACTCTCTCTCCCGATA
>JAEWYL010000077.1 GCA_023395675.1 Chloroflexota bacterium
CCCAAGAACCGCTCAGTGGAGGCAGTATGGCAATGTCACGCTCAGAAATTCTGGAACACCTGCGCGCCCAGGCGAAAGCCGGCAAGCCCATCGTGGGCTGCGGGGCGGGCACGGGCATCTCGGCCAAGTTCGCAGAGGCCGGCGGCGCAGACCTGATCATCATCTACAACTCGGGGCGCTACCGCATGGCTGGGCGCGGCTCGCTGGCCGGGCTGATGCCTTATGGGGACGCCAACGCCATCGTGGTGGAGATGGCCTCCGAGGTGCTGCCGGTGGTGAAACGCACCCCGGTGCTGGCGGGCGTGTGCGGGACCGACCCCTTCCGCCTGATGCCGGTCTTCCTGCGGCAGTTGAAGGAGATCGGCTTCTCCGGCGTGCAGAACTTCCCCACCGTGGGACTGATTGACGGGGAGTTCCGCGCCAACCTGGAGGCCACCGGGATGGGCTACGACAAAGAGATCGAGATGATCCGCCTGGCGCACGAGCTGGACCTGTTCACCTCGCCCTATGTATTCGATCCGGACCAGGCGAAAGCCATGGCAGAGGCCGGAGCCGACCAGCTGGTGGCGCACGTAGGGCTGACCACCGCCGGCAGCATCGGCGCGGCGGTGGCCTTCACCCTGGACGAGGCCATCGAGCGGGTCATGCGCATCGCCGAGGCCGGGCGCCAGGTGCGGGACGATATCCTGGTGATCTGCCACGGCGGGCCCTTTGACGAGCCCGAGAACGTGGGAGTAGCCCTGGAGCGCATGCCCGGCATCGCCGGCTTCTTCGGCGCCTCCAGCATCGAACGCCTGCCCACCGAGCGCGCCATCCGCGGCCAGGTGGAATCCTTTAAGAACCTGAAGATCGCCTCCTGAGATGCGCACACTTTCCGAACTGATGCAGAAAGCCAACCGGCTGGGGATCGCCGTCCCGGCATTTAACGTCCCCCGCCTGCCCATGATCGAGCCCATCGCCCGGGCGGTGAAAGACCAGGGCGCCTTTGCCCTGATCGAGATCGCCCAGGTGGAATGGCAGCTCGACCCGGCGGTCTGCCCGCCCGCCGTGGCCGCCGAATTCCGGCGGGCGGCGGACCCGCAGCACCTGCGGCTGCACCTCGACCACCTGCCGGCCGTGGATGAGGCGGGCCGCCCGGCGGATTTCCTGCCGGTGCTGGAGCAGGCCCTGGAGCTGGGCTTTCATTCCGCGATGATTGACGGCTCGGCCCTGCCCCTGGAGGCGAACATCGCCGCCACCCGCAAAGCGGCCGAACGGGCCCACGCCCACGGCGTACCGCTGGAGGCCGAGCTGGGGGCCCTGCTGCGCCCGGACGAGGAGATGTTCTCATACGAGGAGTTCTTCCGCTCGGGTCTGGGGTTCACCCGGGTGGATGAAACCCGGCGCTTTGTGGAGGAGAGCGGGTGCGACTGGCTCTCGGTGGCGGTGGGGAGCTTCCACGGGGCGATCTCGGCGGCGCTGAAGGACCAGAAGAAGGCCGAAGCGCGCCTGAACCTGGAGCTGTTGAGCGAGCTGCGAGCCGCGGCAGGCGTCCCGCTGGTGCTCCACGGCGGCTCGGGCGTGCGGCAGGCGGACGTCCGGGAGGCGGTAAAACGCGGGATCACGAAGATCAACGTCGGTTCGGAAAACCGCCGCACCTACGATCTCGCGCTGCGGGAAACCGGCAGCCTCGAAGAGGCGCAGGAGGCCGTCTACCAGAGCACGGTCTCGCTGGTCCGGGATACCTTCGGCATTTCCGGTTCGCTCAGTGTCCTGAACAGCGCCTGAAAGCGCAGCAGTTGACTTGAGTTTCCGCATGGTTGCAGTACGGGTTCTGCCAGCCCGTACTGCAACCATGCTTCGACCACGAAAGCCCTGAGCGGCGCATTGCAAAAGACCGGACCGGCGATTGGGATCGCGCGTGAGGCGGAAGTCTGCACCGCAGATTTCCCTCTCGCCCGGCAGCGAGGTGAAGGATGAGCCTGTTAGGCGTGGATGTCGGCACGACCGGCTGTAAAGCAGCCGCATTTTCCGAGAGCGGCGGGCTGCTGGGGGGCGCATACGAAGAATACGATGTGCAGCGCCCCCAACCCGGGTGGGCGGTGCTGGACGCAGCCGAAGTCTGGGAGAAGGTCCGGCGCACAATCCGGGCGGCGGCGGCCCATACCCGGAGCGACCCGGTGCGGGCGGTCTGCGCGGCCTCCATGGGCGAGGCCATCACCCCGGTGAGCAGCGACCGCAGGATGCTGGGGCCGACTATCCTGAATTTCGATCTGCGCGGCCAGGAGTATCTGGAGGAGCTGGGGCAGACGTTGCCCCCCGAGCGGCTGTACAGGACCAACGGGAACACCCTCGGGAACCACTATTCCCTCACCAAACTGAAGTGGATCCGGGAGCGCCAGCCAGAGCTGTACGATCAGGCGAGCTGCTTTCTGCTGTGGAGCGGGCTGGTGTCCTTCCTGCTCGGGGCGGAGCCCTGCGTGGATTACTCCCTCGCCAACCGCACCCTGCTGTTCGACCTGGACCGGGGGGACTGGTCCGACGAGCTGCTGGCCTGGGCCGGGTTGGAGCGGGAGAAGCTGCCGCGGGTGGTCCCGCCGGGGGCGGAGATCGGCTGCTTATCCCGCACGGCGGCAGCCGAGCTGGGCCTGCCGCAAGGGACGCCCATCCTGGCGGGCTCGCACGACCAGTGCGCCAATGCCGTTGGCTGCGGGGTGATCGCGCCCGGGCAGGCGGTCTTTGGTTTCGGCACCTACACCTGCGTCACGCCGGTCTACGCCCGGCGCGGCGAGGCGGGGCAGATGATGGCGCGCGGCCTGAATACCGAGCATCACGCCGTCCCGGGGCTCTTCGCCAGCTTCATCTACAACCTGGGCGGCGCGCAGGTGAAATGGTTCCGCGATACCTTCGCCCGCGCGGAGCACCTCCAGGCGAAGGCGGCCGGGCGGGACGTCTACTTCGACCTGATGGCGGAGATGCCGGAAGCGCCGGCGCGGGTGGTGGTCCTGCCGCAGATGGGCATGTCCGGCCCGCCGCAGTTCATCGCCGATGCCACCGGGGTGATCGCCGGGCTGCGCCTGGAGACGCAGCGGGGCGAGATTTTGAAGGCCATCCTGGAGGGGATCAGCTTCGATCTGAAAGCCTGCCTGGACACCCTGCCGGAGCTCGGGCTGCAGATTGACGAATTTCGGGCCGCGGGGGGCGGCAGCAAGTCCGAAGCCTGGGTCCAGACCTGTGCCGACATCCTGGGCCGGCCTTTCGTGCGGGTGGAGGGCGGCGAGGCCGGGGCCCTGGGCGCGGCAGTCACCGCCGGGGTGGGGAAAGGCGTATTCGGCTCCTTTGAGGAGGCAGCCGGGGCCATGGTGCGGCTGGGGCGGCGCTTCGAACCGGACCCCGAGATGCACCGGCTGTACGCCGCGCGCTTCGAACGCTACCGCCGCCTCTGGCCCCTGCTGGAGGATTACCTGCGGGAATTGTACCGGGAGGGGCTCAACCCCGAGCGATAAATTCCCGGACCACCCCGATATACGCTTCCACCCTGGCAATTGAGGCGACGTGGCCCGTGCCGTGAAAGGTATGCACCTGCGCCTGGGGATACAGGCCCTTGAGCGCTGCACGGGCCGGCGCTTCCGCAATCGGGTCGTTATCGCCCTCGAGGATCAGCACCCTGCCGGGCCACCTCTCCAGGTCATGGGGTGTGAAGTGCGAAGCGGCGTCAAAGTCAATGGCGGCCAGATAGCGGGCGAGCAGGTCCTCCCGGCCCAGGTTGGCAATCACCCGGTTGGAGTAGGCCTGCCAGAAATCGCGCTGCCGGGGCGCGTCCATCAGGGATTTGCGGGTGGCCGCGCGCAGGAGCGCCCGCAGGAGACCGAGCGGCAGCAGGCGCAGCATCCAGAGCAGCTTTCTGTTTTTCTCTGCGCGCTCCGGCACCGGGGGGCCGGTGTGGGCCAGGATCAGCGTCCTTATCCGTTCCGGGATTTTGCGCACCAGGCTCTGGGCCAGCATCCCGCCGTAGGAAGCGCCCAGGACATTGACCTGTCCGGCAGATTCGGCCTCCAGGATGGCGCAGATACCCGCCAGGTGGGCCTCCACCGTGGCTGCGGAAAACGGATACGAAACGGCGATCACCCGGAAATCTGGCTGCAGGGCCAGAATCTGGGGGAATGCCATCTCGGCCAGTCCCAACAGGCCGGGAAGAATCAGCACAATCTCCCCCGCCTCTCCCACGGAAAAATATTCCCAGGCCGTCCCTCCCGCGTGCAGGGTTTTCGGCCTGTGAGCGGCGCGAAAATGCGCCAGTTGGTCAGCCAGGTCCCCGCGCTCAGTGATCTCCGCCCTCGAATCCATCTCACACCTCCCTTTGTATGTGAAAACCGTTCATCAAGAGCAGGCCGGCATTTGCCTTCTGATTAATCATATCCGGAAACCGTAATCTGTGGATCACAGTCTGCCACCGGGGGTGCATGATCCGGGAGTGAAAGGGGGTGATTTTTGCGCGACAAGCCACGCAAAAATCACCCCCTTTTTATGCCTCTTGAGTGCACCCGTCCCGTGAAAAGAAAACCCATTCAGGGCAACGCGCCGTCTCTGGCAGCGAGCCGGAATTGGCAGCCACGCCCCCAACACAGCCGGGTGACATTTATCCATGCAGTTTGTCACTTGATGGCGAAATAGAAAATTGCTAAGATGTTATCGTTTCCGGTAACGATAACATTGCCGTTTTCCCCTATTTTTACCATTACCTTTCAGAAAAATTTTAATCATACCCCCCATGGTCCGTAAATCGGGGGCAGGAGGAGGTGATCTTCCAGGGTTATGTGCCGGCCGACGGCCGCCTTCCGGCGGCTTCCAGGCGCGCAGCGTGAGGTTGTGGACCTGCCCCACCACAGCATCCCCTCACTGGAGCGCGTCCAGGCGGCGTGATACCCCATTCAAAAAACCTGACCCATCCACGAGGCCGCAGCTCGCGGCGCAGCATCGACCCCTTTCAACCAAAAGATATAAGGAGCGAGTAAGAAAATGAAGACCAACACTTCCCGGATCCGCATCCTGTTCTCGGTGCTCTTCATCCTGGTCATGGCCCTGACAGCCGGCTGTGGCGGGCAGGCAACCCCCGCGCCTGCAGAGTCCCAGCCCGAGCCCGTCAGCCAGGAGGCTGAAGAAGCAGCCGAAGAGCCCGCGGAGGAGGTTGCGCAGGGCGCCAACTGGTGCAGCGGCGTAAAGATCGTCTTCTTCCCCGGCGGCCCGCAGGGCGGCGTTTTCGCCAACAACGTGTATAACGGCGCCAAGCAGGCTCAGGACGATCTCGGGGCCGACGTGCAGTACGTCTTCTCCGACTGGGATCCCCAGAAGATGATCGCTCAGTTCAAGGAATCCGCCGCACTCAAGCCCGATGGCATTGCAGTCATGGGACACCCTGGGGATGACGCCTTCAGCGCCCTGATCGACGACGCCGTAGCGCAGGGCATCATCGTCACCAGCCAGAACACCCCGCTGCCCACCTCCGAGGGCAAATACATCGGTGTGGGCTTCGGCTACGTCGGCGCCGACCTGTACAAGGCCGGTTGGGACCTGGGTAAAGAATCCGTCCGGCGCTTCGAGTTGAAGGAAGGCGACCGGGCCATGGTCTGGGGCCTGCTCTCCCAGCCGACCCGCGGCGAGCGCACCAAGGGCGTGATCGAGGCCCTGGAAGACGCCGGCCTGACGGTTGACTACAATGAGATCGACTCCGCCACCAACGCCGACCCGGCGGCCGGCGCTTCCGTCTTCGCCGGTTACGTGGCCTCCAACCCGGACGTCAAGCTGGTGGTCACCGACCACGGCGGCCTGACCGCGACCATGGAGACCTACCTGAAAGCCGCCGGCAAGGGCCCCGATGACATCTTCGGCGTGGGCTTTGATCTCTCCCCCGCGACCGCGGCTGCCATTCAGGGCGGCTGGACCGACCTGGTCATTGACCAGCAGCCCTGGCTGCAGGGCTACCTGCCCATCCTGAACATCTGCCTGACCAAGGTCTACGGCTTCTCCGGCCTGCACATCGACACCGGTGCGGGCTTCGCCCACAAGGACAACATCGATATTATCGCCCCGCTGGCGGAGGTTGAAATCCGCTAAGCTGTATGGACTGACAGGCTTCCCCTCGCCGATGACAGCACCGCCGCCTGGGGAAGCCTGTCAGGTTTTCGCAATCAGGGCCCTGGGAAGGCTGCGGCAGAACCCTCGCCAGTTCCGCTGCAGCCTTCCCAGAGCACAGCACAGGTTACGTCTGGCATATTAATGGCCGCGCCGGCTGCGGCGCACTGGAAGGGTACTGCATGGAAAACATGCTCAGAATGGTCAATGTTTCCAAGTCCTTTGGAGAGGTGAAATCCCTCAGCAATGTGGACTTTCACGTCAAACCCGGTGAGGTGGTGGGCCTGCTCGGCGATAACGGGGCCGGCAAATCCACCCTGATTAAGATCATCACCGGCTACCACCGTCCCGATCCGGGTGGAGAGATCTACTGGAAAGGCGAGCGGGTGGAGAATGCCACGGTAGAAAAAATGCGCCGCTGCGGTGTGGAGACCGTGTACCAGGAACGCGCCCTGGCGGACCAGCAGACGATCTGGCGCAATATCTTTATGGGGCGCGAGCTCACGAACAGCCTGGGTATGCTGGATATCCGGCGCATGAAGGCCGAGACCGAAAAACTGATGACCGGGCTGATGGGGTTCACCTCCACCGCGGTGACTCCGGACACCACCGTAAAGCACATGTCGGGCGGCGAACGGCAGGGGGTGGCGATCACCCGCGCCCTGTACTTCCACGCCGAGCTGATCATCCTGGACGAGCCGACCATGGGCCTCTCGCTCTCCGAAACGAAGAAAGTGCTGAACTTTGTGAGCGAGATCAAGAAAGCCGGCAAGTCCTGTATTTTTATCGATCACAACATCTTCCACGTCTACCCGGTTGCCGACCGCATCGTGGTCCTGGACCGGGGCCGGGTGGCGGGTGAATTTTTGAAAGGCGATCTGACCCTGGATGAGCTGATTGACCGCCTGTACCGCGTGGCGGCGACCGGGCATCTCGGGAATGGGCAGGGCGAATAGAGGAGCAGAAGATCCGATGAACGCGAGTACGGAAATTCCAGAAAAGGTTATCGAGGGGCGCCCTGCCCCGAATAAATATGCCCTGTGGGCCCGGCGCAACGGCCTGCAGATCGGCATCGTCGTGGTTGGGATCGTGATCTGGGCCCTGTTTGTGATTGGAGCGCCGAACGCGTTCCTCTCCCCCCAGGTTTACCAGGCTTTCATGTCCACCACGCCCTTCTTCGCCATGATCGCCCTGCCTCTGACCCTGGTGATCATCTCGGCCGAGATCGACCTCTCCTTCCCCTCGATCATGGCCTTCTCCATGACGATCTTCGCCATCATCCTGAAAGCCGGAGGGAACGAGTGGCTGGCCTTCGCCGGCGCGCTGCTGGCGGGCCTGCTCGCCGGGCTGCTCAACGGCCTGATCGTGGTGAAAATCGGCATCCCGGCCCTGGTGGCGACGGTGGGTACGCAGTTTTTCTGGCGCGGGGTGGTGATGGTGGTGAACGGCGGCAACGGGACCTCCCTGGTGCCGGTGAAAGACACTCTGCTCTATAAGATGATGGTGGGCCGCGATCTGGGCATCCCGGCCCAGATGATCTGGACGGTGCTGATCGCGGTGGCGGTGTGGCTCTTCCTCAACCGCACCCGCTTCGGAGGCCACATCTACTTGGTGGGCGACAATATCGACAGCTCGCGCCTGATGGGCATTAACGTAGACCGGCGCAAGATCGTGGCTTTCGCCCTGGTCGGATTGGCGGCGGCTTTCTCGGGCGTTGCGGCCAGCCTGGAGGTGAACTACTACTGGCCCACCCTCGGCGAGGGCCAGATGCTGCAGACCCTTTCCTCGGTTTTCCTGGGCGGCACGTCCGTCTTCGGCGGCACCGGCACCATTTTCGGTACTTTCGTCGCCTCCTTCATTATCGGGTCAATTGGAGCCGGGATTGTGGCCGTGGGCCTGGGGGGGTTCTGGACCCAACTGATTTACGGCCTGATCATCGTCGTATCGGTAGCCATCCAGACGATCCTGAATAAAAAGCTGAAATAAACAGCCCGGATACGGGCCCGCATCGATCAATCATCTGCATGGACGTAGAAAGGAGAACTTTTCAATGTCCAATCCTCAAAAACCGGTAACGCTGGGAATTATCGTCGGCAACCGCGGCTTTTTCCCGGACCACCTGGCTGCGACCGGGCGCGAGACCATCCTGAGAGTGCTGGCGGAAGAGGGCATCCAGGCAGTAGCGCTGGACCCCTCGGAGACGAAACACGGCAGCGTGGAAAACCCGGGCGACGCCCGGAAATGCGCCGACCTCTTCAAACGCCACCAGGATGAGATAGACGGCGTACTGATCACCCTGCCCAACTTCGGGGAGGAGCGCCCGATCGTCAACACCCTGCGCTGGTCGGGGCTGAACGTGCCGGTGCTGGTGCACGCCTTCGAGGACGACCCGGAGCGCATGACCCTCGCCGACCGGCGCGACTCCTTCTGCGGGAAGATGTCGCACTGCAACAACCTGAAGCAGTACGGCATCCCCTTCTCGCTCACCAGCCGGCATACCATGGACCCGGAGAGCGCGGAATTCCGCCGGGACCTGCAGCAGTTCGCAGCCACCTGCCGTGTGGTGCGCGGGCTGCGCGGGGCGCGGCTCGGCGCCATCGGCGCCCGCCCCGGGGCCTTCAACACCGTGCGCTACAGCGAAAAACTGCTGGAACGGGCGGGGATCACGGTCGAGACCCTGGATCTATCGGAGGTCTTCGGCCGCGCCGGCAGCCTCAAGAACGGGAACCCCTTCCTGGAGGCCAAGCTGGAGGAGCTGCAGGCCTACGTGCCCTCCACCGGCGTGCCCGCCCCAGCCCTGGCCAAGATGGCCCGCCTGGGGGCGGTGATTGACCAGTGGATGGACGAGAACACCCTGGTGGGCAGCGCCATCCAGTGCTGGACCTCGATGGAAGAGTTTTTCGGCGTGGTCCCCTGCACGCTGATGAGCATGATGAGCAACCGCCTGCTGCCTTCGGCCTGCGAGACCGACGTCACCGGGTTGATCGGCATGCTCGCCCTGATGCTCGCCTCGGGTAAGCCCAGCGCCCTGGTAGACTGGAATAACAACTACGGGAGCGACCCGGACAAGGGAGTCGTCTTCCACTGCTCCAACCTGCCGAAGGATATTTTCGTGGACAGCACCATCTCTGCGGAGGATATCCCCACCATGGACTACCAGGCGATCATCGCCGGAACGGTGGGCAAAGAGAACACCTTCGGCACGGTGGTGGGCCGGGTGCGTCCCAGCCCCTTCACCTACTGCCGGGTCTCGACCGACGACTTCAACGGGCGCATCGCCGCCTATCTGGGTCAGGGCGAGCTGACCGCCGACCCGTTGAAGACCTTCGGCGGCTACGGCGTGGTGCGCATCCCCAGGCTCCAGAACCTGCTGCGCTACATCTGCGAGAACGGTTTCGAACACCACGTGGCGATCAACCTCTCTCAGAACGCGGCGGCCATCAAAGAAGCCCTGGAGAAATACCTGGGCTGGAGCGTCTACCACCACGAACCTGAGTGCTGAGCGGCGCATGAAGACGATCCTGTGCTACGGCGACTCCAACACCTGGGGGTTCAACCCCGCCAGCGACGAGCGCTACCCGCCCGAGGTCCGCTGGACCGGCGTGCTGAAGCGCGCGCTGGGCGAGGGGTACACGGTGATCGAGGAGGGGCTGAACGGCCGCACCACCGTGTGGGATGACCCGGTACAGGGAGTGCACCGCAACGGGAAGACCTATCTGCTGCCCTGCCTGCTGTCGCACCAGCCGCTCGACCTGGTGATCCTGATGCTCGGGACGAATGACCTGAAAATGCGCTTTTCGGTCTCCGCCCGGGATATCGCCGACAGCGCCGGAGCGCTGGTTGACCTCATCCAGCTCAGCCGGACCGGCCCGCGAGGGAGCGCGCCGGCCGTGCTCCTGGTGGCCCCCCCGCCCACCGGACGGTTGAGCGGATATGCCGAGATGTTCTCGGAGGCGGGCGAGAAATCCTGCAAGTTTGCCCTCTACTACCGCCAGGTGGCGGAGCTGTACGGCTGCGCCTTTTTGGACGCCGGTGAGTGCGCCGTCTCCAGCGACCTGGACGGGATCCACTTCGAGCCGGAGGGCCACCAGAACCTGGGCCGGGCGGCAGCTAGAATTGCCCTGCAGATCCTGCAGGAGGTTAGATAAGGCAAGGAAACGAACCACGATGAATTCACGCGAACGCGTCACCTTAGCTCTGAACCATAAAGAACCGGACCGCATCCCCATTGACCTGGGGGCGACCTGCGTCACTTCGATCACCAGGAGCTCGTACGTCGAGCTCAAGCGCCATCTGGGCATGCCGCTGGAAGAGATCAAGATGTTCGATTACGTCCAGCAACTCCCCTACGTAGACGAGGCGCTGATGGACCGCTTCGGGTCCGATTTCCGCCTGGTACAGCTCCCCGCCGCCACCGCCCCCGGATTGGAGATCTTCGAAGAGGGCGATTATTACGCTTTCATCGACCGCTGGGGTTCCAAACTGCACATGCCCAAGCAGGGGGGCTACTACTTCGACTGGGTGGACTTTCCGATCAAAGAGCCGACCATGGCCGCGCTAGACAGCTACGACTGGCCCAGGCCGGACTCGGCGGAGCTGATCGCGCAGTTTTCCGACCAGGCGAAAGCCCTCTACGAGGACACTGATTACGCCCTGGTGGGCAGCGCGGTGATCGGCGGCGGGATCTTCGAGCAGCCGGCGCGCACCATGGGCCTGCCGAATTTCATGATGGCCCTGGTCAGCGAGCCGGAATTTGCCGACCGGATGATGGACCAGATCACGGATATTTACATCGAATCATGTAATAATTATCTGGATCAGGTGGGCCAATACATCCAGGTCTTTACGTTCTGGGATGACGTCTGCGGGCAGAACGGCTGGTTGATCCGCCCGGACCTCTACCGCAAGCGCATCAAACCCAAGCAGCGCCGGCTGGTAGAGGCGATCAAGAAAAAGACGGACGCCAAACTCTTCTACCACTCCTGCGGGGCTTCCTTCGAGCTGGTCCCCGACCTGATTGACCTGGGGTTCGACATCCTCAACCCGGTGCAGGTCAGTGCGAAAGGGATGGATACAAAGCGCTTGAAAGCAACCTACGGGAACGATATCACTTTCTGGGGCGGGGTAGACACCCAGCACGTGCTCCCCTTCGGCACCCGCGAGGAGGTGGTGGACGAGGTCAAGCGCCGCATTGACGACCTGGCCCCGGGCGGCGGTTTCGTCTTCGCCGCAGTCCACAATATCCAGGCGCTGGTGCCGCCGGAGAATATCGTCACCGCCTTCGACACAGCCCTGAGCTACGGAGTGTACGGCCGATGAGTGACCGGAGCGAGGCGGGCGCCGGCGCGGGAAAACCCCTGCGCCTGAAATGCCTCACCTGCGAGGTGCTGGCGCGCCCGGTGTATGCCTGCGCAGCGGGGTCTCCGCATATCGTGGACGTCTCCCTGCTGCAGCGCGGTCTGCACAACCGCCCGGGAAACCTGCGAGCCAGCCTGCAGGCCGAGATTGACGCCCTGCAGGGCGGGTACGACGCGGTGCTGCTGGTGTACGGGCTGTGCGGGCAGTCTACCAGCGGGCTGGCTGCCCGGGATATCCCGCTGGTGATCCCGCGCGCCCACGACTGCATCACCCTCTTCCTGGGAAGCCGGGCGCGCTACCAGGAGCAGTTCCAGAGCTGCCCGGGCACCTTCTGGTACGCGCAGGATTATATCGAGCGGGACGACGGCTCGAAATCCAGCCTGGCGATGGGCGCCGGCGCGGACACCGACCTGCAGGCAGTCTACGCGGAGTACGTCGAGAAGTATGGGCAGGATAACGCCGACTACCTGATGGAGGTGATGGGCGCCTGGCAGAGCCATTACCAGCGCGCCGCCTACATTGATATGGGGACCGGCGACGGAGCCCGGGTGGAAAACCAGGCCCGAGAAGAGGCGGCCCGCAGGGGCTGGGCCTTCGAGCGTGTGGCTGGCGACCTGACCCTGATCCGGCGCCTCCTCTGGGGAGAATGGGACCAGGATTTCCTGGTCGTCGCCCCTGGCGAAAAAATCATCATGGCGGCCGGAGAGGCCGTCCTGGACAGCAAACCCGATACAACCACGAAGGAGTCAACGAACGATGGAACAGGTAGTTAAAGAGATCTATCAAAACGTGATCGACGGGCAAGCGGCGGAGGTAAAAGCCAGAGTGGAAGCCGCCCTGGCCTCTGGGGTAAATGCCGGTGAGATCTTGAATGAAGGGATGATCTCCGCGATGGCGGAGGTTGGACGGCTCTTCGAAGAGGGAGAATTTTTCGTCCCCGAGATGCTGATCGCCGCCCGGGCGATGCAGGCCGGCATGGCAGTGTTGAAACCCCACCTGCTGCAGGAAAAGGTGCAGTCCGCCGGAAAGGTGATTATCGGTACGGTGAAGGGCGACCTGCACGATATCGGTAAAAACCTGGTGGCGATGATGCTGGAGGGCGCCGGATTCGAGATCGTGGATCTGGGGACGGACGTCTCCCCGGAGAAATTCGCGGAGACGGCCTGCGCCGCGGGCGGAAACGGGCCGGTGCTGGTTGCCATGTCGGCCCTGCTGACGACCACCATGCCCAATATGAAGACCACGATCGAGGCCCTGGAGGCCGCGGGCGTGCGCGGCCAGGTTAAGGTGATGATCGGGGGCGCGCCGGTGACCGAGAACTACGCCAGCAGCATCGGCGCGGACGGTTACTCGTCCGATGCAAGCCGGGCAGTGACCCTGGCGAAAACGCTGGCTGGCGCCTGATTCGGACAGCCAGAGGCATAGGACCGGAAAGAGAGCCCCATGAAACCAAGAGAACGCGTTGCCCGAGCCCTGAACCACGAAGAACCGGACCGCTGCCCGATGCAGGTCAGCTTCACCCCGGAGTTTGCCGAGCGGCTGAAGAACGACCTGGACCTGAAAGGCAAAGCGCTGCACAACCCCCACGGCGGCGGAAACACGTACGAACTGGAGCGCGCCCTGGGTGAAGACCTGCTGCTCACTTCGGTGGGTTGGGCCAACTCCTATTACCAGGATCAGGATTCCTATACCGACGAGTGGGGCATCGGCTGGAAATCCGTACCTTATGACACGCCTTACGGCGCCGGGCGCTATACCGAGATCGCCCGCCATCCGCTGGCGGATGACGGCGCCCTCTCCAGCTACCATGCCCCGGACCCGGAGCGGCCCGAGCTTTACGAGGAGGCGGCGCGCGTCCTGAAACTGTATAAGGACGAGTATTGGATCACCGGCGTCACCGTCACCACCATCTTCGAGTGCGCCTGGGCGCTGCGCGGCTACGAGAAGCTGCTGACCGATTTTGCCCTCAACCCCGACCTGGCGGACTGCATCCTGGAGCTGCCCTACCGCTTCCACCTGGCGGCCGCAAAAAGGCTGGTGCAGATGGGGGTGGATATGGTCTGGATCGGGGACGACGTGGGCCAGCAGCAGGGCATGCTGATCTCACCCAGGCACTGGCGCCGGTATCTCAAGCCCCGCATGGCGAACTTCATCGCCGAGCTCAAACAGATCAACCCTGCGGTGAAGGTGGCCTATCATTCGGACGGCAACATCGAGGCCATCATCCCCGAGCTCATCGAGATCGGCCTGGACGTGCTCAACCCGGTGCAGCCGGCCTGTATGGACCCGGCAAAGCTGAAGGAGCAGTACGGCGACCGGCTCTGCTTCTGGGGCTCGATTGACGAGCAGCACACCCTGCCCTTCGGTACGCCGGATGAGGTCAGAGAAGAGGTTTTGAGGCGGCTGAGGACGATCGGACGCCAGGGCGGGGTGATTCTCGGCCCGACCCATCACGTGCAGCTGGACACCCCCATGGAAAACTTCTGGGCCATGGTAGATACTATCACCCAGACCCCATACAGCTCCCTGGGCTGAGGAATTGGACGGTGGCGGGGCGGGCGGCAGGCGCGCCTCCCCGGAACGAAAGGCTTCAGTTATGGCGTTCAAAAAACGACCGGTAACCATCAGGCAGGTAGCCCGGGCAGCCAGGGTCTCCACCCAGACTGTCTCCCGGGTGATCAACGAACGCCCGGACGTTGCGCCGGAGACCCGGCGCCGCGTCCAGGAGGTGATTGACCTGCTCGGTTACCGGCCGAACGCCATTGCCCGCAGCCTGATCAACCAGCGCAGCCATACGCTGGGGGTAGTTACCCTGGCGGGCGAGTATTACGGTCCGGCGCGCACCCTGGTCGGCATCGAGGAACAGATCCGGGCCGAGGGCTACTCTCTGCTGCTGGACCTGCTGCACCACCCCGACACCGTAGACCCGAACCGCATCATCAACCGCCTGCTCTCGCACCAGGTGGACGGCATCATTTGGGCCGTGCCCGAGATCGAAAGCAGCCGCAACTGGCTGGAGGAGCAGGTCCCTCACCTGCCCGTCCCGCTCATCTGCCTGAGCATGGGCCGGAGGCCGAACCTGAACGTGGCCGCCATTGACAACCGCACGGGCGGGCGCCAGGCGACCGAACACCTGCTGGAACAGGGCTACCGCAAAATTGCCCTGATCACCGGCCCGCTGTACTGGTGGGAAGCCCGCCAGCGCCAGTTGGGCTGGCAGGACGCCTTGGAAGCCGCCGGTATTCCACCCGAGGACAGGCAGATGGTCGAAGGCGACTGGACGGCCGCCAGCGGCGCGCAGGCCATCAGCCGCCTGTACGAGCAGTTCCCGGAGATGGAGGCGGTTTTCACCAGCAACGATCAGATGGCGCTCGGCGCCATGCAGCAGGCCAGGCGCATGGGACGCAGCCAGCCGGAACAGCTCGGTGTGGTGGGTTTTGACGATACGCCCGAAGCCGCCTATTACTGGCCTCCGCTGACCACTATGCGCAACCCGCTGCGGCAGCTCGGCTGCAGGGCTGTGCAGGAGCTGGTCCAGCGCATCCAGGCCGATGGGCCGGAAAACCCCGAAAGCGGGCCGATCTCGATCCTGCTGCAGCCCGAGCTGATCG
>JAEWYL010000118.1 GCA_023395675.1 Chloroflexota bacterium
CCGCCGTACCCCCGACCGAGGTCCCGCCCACGCGCGAGCCGCCCACCGAGGCGCCCCCGCCGGTGACGGAACCCCCGGTCACCCCGCCGCCTGCAGAGCCGCCGCCCACCGAACCGCCGGTAACGGAACCGCCCAGGCCCACGTTAGAACCATAGATGCGCCTATGTATAAGTATGCACTGCTTCTGCTCATCCTGATCCTCCTGCTCACAGCCTGCTCGCCGGGCAGTTTCCCGTCTGTATCCCTGGCTGCCGGCAGCGGCAGCTTCCGGGCCACCCCGGTATTTGTGACCGCCCCGCAGGACGCCACGGCCACCCCGACGCCTTTCCAGCCGCTGCCGCCCACCCCGCTGGTGTACCCGACCGGGATCTCCATGGCGACCCCCACCAGCATCGTGCCGCCCAGCCCCACCCCCACCGCCACCCTGCCCCCCACGGCGGCCCCGACCCTCACCCCTCTGCCCGAGGCGGATGAGATTGACATCCCGCGCGGCAGGCTCAACATCCTGCTGCTGGGCTCGGACCAGCGCGAGGGCGACCCCAGCTTCCGCACCGACACCATCATCCTGGCCAGCGTGCACCTGCGCGAGGGGAAGGTCAACCTGGTCTCCTTCCCGCGCGACCTGTACGTCACCATCCCGTACTGGGGCCAGGACCGCATCAACACCGCCTGGCAGCACGGGGGCTTCGACTCCCTGGCCGCGACCCTGGAGTACAACTTCGGCGTGCGGCCCGACCACTATATCCTGATCAACTTCCACTCGTTCACGAAGATGATCAACAGCCTGGACGGCATTGACGTCAACGTGACCAAACCGCTGGTGGCCAAGCGCCAGGGGCGCGGCATGGTCGAGGTCCCCGAGGGGATCAACCACATGAACGGGAAGACGGCCCTGTGGTACGTGCGCTCGCGCAAGTCCACCAACGATTTCGACCGCGGGCGGCGGCAGCAGGAAGTGATCACCGCCATCGTCACCAAGGTGCTCAGCGCGGACGGCATCCGCCGGGCGCCGGAGCTGTACGAGGCTTACAAGGATTTTGTCGATACCGACCTGACCCTGGGAGATATCATCCCCCTGCTGCCCGCGGCAGCCCGCTTTACCGACGACCCGGGCTCCCGCATCCACAGCTACTTCATCGGCCCGGGCGAAAGCTGGGATTGGATCTCCCCCGGAGGCGGCATGGTGCTCCTCCCCAACCAGCCGGCGATCATGGAAATCATCCGCCAGGCGATCAAGGGCGAATGACAGAGGCTCCGCTATGGCATTGACGGGTAAGGGCTTTTTCATCTGGAGGATCGCCAACACCGAGAACGGCGATATCAACGCCACGGCCAACATGGCGCGGGCGGCCAATTTCTCGCACGTGCTGATCAAGATCGCCGACGGGGTGGGCGCGTATAACTTCGATTTTGACCGGGGGCTGGACCTGGTGCCGCCGCTGGCGCAGGCGCTGAAAGCACGGGGGATCCAGGTCTGGGGCTGGCACTACGTGTACGGGGAGGACCCGCTGGGGGAGGCCAACCGGGCCATCCAGCGCATCCAACAGACCGGCGTGGACGGGTACGTGATTGACGCCGAGGGCGAGTACAAGCAGCCCGGCAAAGCGGCCGCGGCGCGCAGCTTTATGACCCGCCTGCGCTCCGCCCTGCCCAACCTGCAGGTGGCGCTCAGCTCTTACCGCTACCCCTCGCTCCACCCGCAGCTCCCCTGGCGGGAGTTTCTGAACGGCTGCGACCTCAACATGCCCCAGGTCTACTGGCTCCAGTCGCACAACCCCGCCGACCAGCTGCGGCGCTGCGTGGCCGAATTCCAGGCCATGAGCCCCTTCCGGCAGATCATCCCCACCGGGGCGGCCTTCGTGGAGTACGGCTGGCGGCCCAGCCCCGAGGAGGTGACCGATTTCCTGCGTACGACCCAGGAATTGAACCTGAGCGGGGCGAACTTCTGGGAGTGGGCCAACTGCCGCCGCAACCTGCCGGAGGTGTGGTCGTCCATTCACGACTACCCCTGGCCCGGCGGCCCCGGCGCGCCCCAGGATATCTCGCAGCAGTACATCAACGCGCTGAACACGCGCGACCCCGAACGCGTGCTGGCGCTCTACAACCCGACCGCGGTGCACGTGAACTCGGCGCGCACCATCCAGGGGGTGGGCCCGCTGCGCGCCTGGTACACATCGCTCTTCAACCAGGTGCTGCCGGAGGCCACCTTTACCCACACCGGCTTCTCAGGCAGCGGCAGCTCGCGCCACTTTACCTGGACCGCGGCCTCCCGCAGCGGGCAGGTGAGCAACGGCAGCGACACCTTCGGGCTGATCAACGGCAAGATCGCCTATCACTACACCTTTTTCTCGGTCTCCAGGTAAGCGTGTGCCAGTCTCCCTGACCGGGGACGCTGGCCTTTGTGTTTTCAATCCGGGCGGTATTCTCACTGGCAGCGGGTATTCCAGATGAGAATACCGCCCCTTGTAAAAGGCCAAACTTCAAAGGCGGGGCGTGAGGTACTTTCGCCCGCAGTGCTTACCTCACCAGATTTGGAAGGAAGATATTATCCCCCGCCACTGAATAGACATCGTAAAATAACTGGCTCTGTGCACCATCGACCTCCAGGTCGATCGTCAGCAGGTAGCCCCCCGGAAGCAGGTTGCCTGGAAGAATAAAATTCAGCTCCATGGCTTCCAGGGCGGCCAGTTGAATTTCCTGCGTTTCCTGGAAGAAGGTCTTCTCTCCAGAAACCAACTTCACCTCCAGCTTCACATTTTTGGCTTCCGGCACCAGGTTTGACACTCTTACTGGCAGGTCTGCAGCCTGGCGGTATTTTCCAACAGGTGTATCAGCTGCAACCTTAACCGGCCAGGGCGTGAGAACAGCCGGTGCATTCCCTTCCAAGATAACTCCCTGCCCGCTGGCAGGCTCGACAAAGTTCAGGGTCGCGCCCGGCAGGACGACCATTTCACCAGGCTTTTGTGAAAAGCGGAAGGTGAACTGTGCCTTGCTGATATCACTAGCCAGGATGTCACGCTGCCAGGTGATCGTGTTACCCGAGAGAATCCCATCGGTGCTGACCAGTTCCAGTCCTTCTGGCAAGGGCTGGGTCAGATGGGCGGTGATCGTGCCTGTGAACGGGTTCGCCAGCCAGATTTCATTCTGGTACAGTCCGGTCTGCTCGTCAACGGTCAGGTAAGCAGCCAGGGGATATTCAACGGCCGGTGTTTCTTCGGCAATTGCCAGGAGCGCACCGCCCCCCTCAGCATCCACAGTAGCCGGCTGCCAGGGAGCACTGTAATAGTCGCTCTGGTAGTTGCCATTTCCATTGAAGCCGATCAAAGTAGTACTGATGTAACTGTCCTTATCCGGTGACCCGCCTTTCTCATCCTGCTTGAGCCAGATTTTCACCGTCCCGGTTTCGCCTGGGCGTAGGGAAAGCGGCTGTTGCAGTACTACGGGGTTGTTGACCCAGGGCAGGCCCAACAGACGAGAATTGTAGCCGTAATCCACCTGTACCTGGTAATCAGCCGGGATACTCATCGGGTTCTTGACCTCGACTTCCAGGTAGGAGTTCTTTTCGAACATCTCTAATAACCCTGTGCGCTCGCTGACCTGCCGGATATTGACAATATCGCCTTGGACACGCGCCGGATCAGCATTGAGCATCAGCCTCTCATAGCCTTTATAGCTGTTGTTGTAGATCTGCATGGTGCCCTGGGGTAACCCATTGAAGAAGCTCTGCGCGGCGCCAAAGCCCTTTTCCGATGCCTCTAACTTCTTGGCATCGATGTAGGTTTCGAACGCGCTAGTTACCCCATCGAAAAGCAGCTTCCCGGCGCCATCCCAGAGCAGATAACTGGTCTGGCTGGCGAAAAACTTAAATAGGAACCAGCCCAAGCCATCTGGAGCAGTCAGGCCATCATGGGCGCTGCGCAGGTTATGGGCAAAATCGGCTTGCTTGGCCGTTGCCGAACCAATAGTGCTGACAGCCAGGGCGCGGTAGCACAAGTCTTCGGCATAAGCTTCCATCCGCGCTTCGTCCATCACCGGGACGCCGCTCGCGGCCTCATCATGCAACCCACTGATGGTAGCCTTGTGCCACTCAGATTCAGTGATGTAAGGCTCAGTCAAGTGCGACCAATCTCCATTCTGGTAAAAGGTCTCCCAGGTGACGTTGGCAGCATGGACGCTAGTCTCTTCGATCAGAGAGTTTGATAGTTCAGCCCCGAAATAGAGCAGTCCGTTATTGATGGCCCGTGGGGGCATATAGCGGTAGGCGGCGTCATGTACTACTTCCCAAGCAGGCAGATCATACAAGTTCCCGGCATTTGGAAAACGGGTTTTAAGCAGGCGAACCGCGCCCCAATCACGATTCAGACTACCAGGGATCTGGTAACCCATGGATTTCATCGCTTTGCCGAAGGGTTCGTACGCAGCCGGGTAGCCAACATTCACGAACCCCCAGAGTAGATCGAGGTAAAATTTCGCTCTCTCAGGGCCAATCAGGGCCTCGAAATAGCCGGCATCGCCGGCTGCCTGGACTGCCAGGTCTGCCAGGTAATTGAACTGTCTATTGGTCTGGCGCTCGAGCATGTCGATACAGTTCTTTAAACGTTGGTTTGGTGTGATCGTGGGCTGTGTGAACTGGATCTCCGCACGCTGGGCGAGCTGGACGTTATCGGTCACATCAACCGCCCAAACCTGAGAAGCCCCGGGCGCAAGTGAAAGGATCGAGCCGCGTGCCTGCCCGTTCTGGTCGGTTGGTTGGACGGGCTGGGTGATGACATCGGCGCCCCGGTCCGAATAAAGACGTACCGTCCTCCCCTGAACCGGTTTCCCAACTGTATCAACCAGGGTAACCAATAGCTCAGACTGGCTGCTGCCATCTACGCTAACAGTAGATGGCGTGGCAACCAATAATGAGAGATCCGGGCTGACTGGCTGGACCTGCTTGAGCGCATCCAGAATGGCTTGCGCCACCTGCTCCCCGGTGGCGCCTGTAGCTTGAGTGCTGCCCCCAGTCAGGGCTGCCAGTTCATCCACCTCGGGAATAAAACCGGCACCTCCGGGTACCAGGCCAATTACGATCGAGCGCGTGGCAGCGAGCGCCGATACAACCTGGTCCCGATTCGGCCAGGGGTAGCCGCCTGTATCCTCCGGATCGTGGAAGGGAGCGTCGGTCGCCAGCAAGATCACCCGGTTTGCGCCAGACCGAAAACCTGGTTGTGTGCCAGCCGGCGTATCGAAGTAGTCATTACAGCTGCCGTTGCCATTGCTGTCGATGCAAGAATGGCTCGTGTTCAGCAGGTAATAAAGCGCTGCATACTGGCTCTCTGGAATATCATTGCCGCCCGAAGCAGTCAGTAAAGATACGCCGGACACAAAAGCGTCCCGGTTTATGGTAGTATCGCCAAGCAGACGATAGACAAAGTCATTCGACATCCCCCAAGGGTCGCGAGCATAATCGCGGAAGCCGGCCACTCCCATGGTGAACTGGGCAGTGCTGATCGCAGCAATACTATCCCAGATCTGGGGAGCCAGCGCTTGCAGAGCGCTGATATCATCCATCATGCTGCCGGTTTCATCCTGGAGCAGGATGATATCGAGAGGCGCGTCTATGGTTTCTGTGGCAACCGCCGATAGGTTGAGAACCAGGTTGCCGCCTCCCTGGAAGCCGTAGTCGGCGACTTCCAGGTAATAAATTTCTCCCGGCCGGGCAAAAAAATCCACCGCGGAGGTCGAGAAACCTCCCGCATCGTGGCCGGCGA
>JAEWYL010000217.1 GCA_023395675.1 Chloroflexota bacterium
GGGCTGCTCCCGCCTGCTCGGGCCGGTGGGTCTGTCGCCGCACCTGGGGAGCGGGCTGCTGCTGGACGGCTGGGACCGGACCCCGCCCCTGCACACCCCCTACAACCCGCCCTTCCTGCCCGAAACCGCCAGCGGGCTGCTGCGCCCGGCGGCAGAGCTCAGTCTCTACGAACTGCCCGCGCCTCAGGCCTCGCCTGGCCGGGCGCCCCTCCCTTCCGGGGTGGAGCTGCGCCCGCTGGAGCCGGGGCGCCTGGCCGGGGACCTGCTGCCCCTGTTCACGGGCGTGTTCCCCGGGCTGGATAGCGGGCTGGATAGCGGGCTGGATAGCGGGCTGTATAGCCCCTCTGCCGCGCCTGCCCGCGCAGGCGAGGCGTTTTTCCCGCCCCCCGACGGCCTGGAGGCCGCCTTCCTCCTGCGCTGGCTGGGTCAGGCCCCGCTCTACGCCCTGGCGGCCTTCCACGGCGGCCAGCCGGCGGGCTACGTGCTGCTCTGCCCCGACCTGGCCCCCCTCTACCGCCGTGCCGGAGGCGGGCGCTCGCTGGGGTGGCGCCTCTGGCTGCGCCGTACCCGCTCCCGCCCGGCGCGGGAGGGGCGGCTGCTGTTCGGCGGGGTGCTGCCGGCCTTCCGCGGCGCGGGCCTGGGCCGGAGGCTGCTGCAGGCGGCGCAGGAGTACGCCGCCGCGCAGGGCTGGGAGCGGCTCAGCGCCGGTCCCGTCCTCAATGGGAGCGAGAGCGCCGCCTTTTTGGAACGCGGCGGGGCGCAGAAGGCCCGCCGCTACGCCCTGTACGAGTACGAACCCTAGGAGAAAACCGATGCGCAATGATGGACGAAAGCCGGACCAGCTCCGCCCCATCCGGCTGGAGCTGGACTATAGCCTCTACCCGGAAGGATCGGTGCTGATCAGCCTGGGGAACAACCGGGTGCTGTGCAACGCCACCCTGGAGCCCGGCGTGCCCCGCTGGATGCAGGTGCAGAATGTCCCCGGCGGGTGGATCACCGCGGAGTACGGCATGCTGCCGCGCGCCACTCAGGAGCGCACGGCGCGCGAGACGCGCGGCCCCGGCGGGCGCACCCAGGAGATCCGGCGCCTGATCGGGCGCAGCCTGCGCGCCGCGGTGGACCTGAAGCAGCTCGGGAGCCGCACCCTGACCCTGGACTGCGACGTGCTCCAGGCGGACGGCGGCACCCGCACCGCGGCCATCACCGGGGGCTACGTGGCCCTGGCCCTGGCCCTGCAGCGGCTGATCCGCAGGGGCGAGGCCCGCGCCGGGGCGCTGCGGGGGCCGGTGGCGGCAGTCAGCGCCGGCATTATCGGCGGGAAACCGCTGCTGGACCTGGATTATTCCGAGGACTCCACCGCCGAGGTGGACATCAACGTGGTCATGAACGGCGCCGGCGAGTTCATCGAGGTGCAGGGCACAGCCGAGGGCAAAGCCTTCCCCCGCCCGGCCCTGGACGCACTGCTGGACCTGGCCGCCGGGGGGATCCACACCCTGCTGGAGGCGCAGCAGGAGGCCCTGGAGCGCGCCCGGAAGGCCGCCGGGTGAAGCTGGCGGTGGTCCTGGCGGCGGGCCGGGGCACGCGCCTGCGCCCCCTGACCCTGCAGCGCTCGAAAGCCATGCAGCCCGTCCTGGGACGCCCGATGGTGGAGCGCGTGCTGGAGGTCCTCGCCGCCGGGGGGATCGAGCGTTTCATCATCGTGCGCGCCCCGTCCGACGAAGCCCTGGCGCGCCATTTCCAGGAGCACCCGCGGTACCGCGAGCGGGTGGAGCTGGTCATCCAGCCCGAGCCCGGCGGCAGCGCGCAGGCGCTGGCCTGCGCCGCCCCCTGGCTGGAGGCGGATTTTTTGCTCTCGGCCTGCGACAACCTGGTGGAGGCGGCGGACGTGCGCCGCCTGCTGCGCGGCTGGGAGGCGGGCGGGCAGGAGGCGCTGCTCAGCACCCTGCCGGTCACGCCCGAGGCGGCCGGCAGCACCGCCATCGTCGCCCTCGAGGCGGGGCGCGTGGTGCGAATCGTCGAGAAGCCCGGCCAGGGGGAAGTCTTCTCGGACCTGGCGAGCCTGCCGCTCTACGCCCTCAGCCCCCGTATTCTGGACCTGCTGGAGCTTACCCCGCTCTCCGCGCGCGGCGAGCGGGAGCTGAGCACGACCCTGCAGCTCCTGATTGACGGAGGCGGGACGGTGCGCGCCCTGCCCGCCGCCGGCCGCCTGACCCTCACCGCGCCGGGGGACCTGCTGGCGATCAACCGCGCTTACCTGCGGCGGGGGGTTGAGGCCAGCCCGGCGCCGCCGCCCGGGGCCGAAATGCTCCCGCCCTGCTGTATCGAGGCCGGGGCGCAGGTCGAGCGCGGGGCGGTGATCGGCCCGGAGGTTTACCTGGAGGCGGGGAGCCGGGTGGGGGCGGGGGCGCGGGTGCGCCGCAGCCTGGTGCTGCGCGGGGGCGTGGTCCCGCCCGGGGCGCGGGTGGAGGGAGCGGTGGTCACGGATACTTAAGGGGGATTGCCAGCCTCCCTCAGCCGCCCTATACTCTAACCATAGAGGGTTACCCGCAGATGGATCTCCAACCACTCTCGCAAAGACGCAAAGAAATCAATCCTTCTGCAGCTTTCCTTTGCGGCTTTGCGTCTTGGCGTGAGATTTTTCAAACTATAGAAGACCAACCACTCTCGCAAAGACGCCAAGACGCAAAGAATTAAACCCTGCTTCAGCTTTCCTTTGCGGCTTTGCGTCTTGGCGTGAGATTTTTCAAACATAGAAGAAGACCAACCGCTCTCGCAAAGACGCCAAGACGCAAAGAAGTAAACCCTGCTGCAGCTTCCCTTTGCGGCTTTGCGTCTTGGCGAGAGATTTTTCCAAACTATAGAAGAAGACCAACCACTCTCGCGAAGACCCCATGAAACAGACTCTCTCCGCCCTCCTGCTTCTCCTGCTGCTGGCCGGCAGCGCGGCCTCCGCCGCCCCGCCAACCCCCGGCTCCGCCCAGGCCGCGCCCACCATCGCCGGCTGCCCGCTCTTCCCGGCGGATAATATCTGGAACGCGCGCGTGGACACGCTCCCGCGCGACCCCCGTTCGGAGCAGTACGTGAGCTCCATCGGCCCGAACACCGGCCTGCACCCCGATTTCGGCACGGTCTGGGAGGGGGCGCCGATCGGCATCCCCTACAACGTGGTCCCGCCGGATCAGGCGGGCGCGCCGGTCACCTTCTACTATGACGACGAGAGCGACCACCAGCTCTACCCCATCCCCGCCGATCCGCTGATCGAAGGCGGGCCGGACAGCAGCGGGGACCGGCATATCCTCATCGTGGAGCAGGAGAACTGCCTCCTCTACGAGCTCTTCGACGCCCGGCCCACCCCCGGCGGCTGGAGCGCCGGCTCCGGGGCGATTTTCGACCTGCGCTCGAACGCCCTGCGGCCCGATGGCTGGACCTCAGCGGACGCGGCCGGGCTGCCCATCCTGCCCGGCCTGGTGCGCTACGAGGAGGTCGCGGCGGGCGAGATCGCCCACGCCCTGCGCTTCACCGCCTCCCGCACCCGGAAAGCCCACGTCTGGCCCGCCCGCCACGACGCCTCCAGCCAGACCGACCCCGGCCTGCCGCCCATGGGCCAGCGCTTCCGCCTGCGGGCCGATTTCGACCTCTCCGGGTTCTCTCCGCCGGTGCAGGTGATCCTGCGCGCCATGCAGCGCTACGGCTTGATCCTGGCGGACAACGGCAGCAACTGGTACATCAGCGGCGCCCCCGACTCGCGCTGGGATGACGATATGCTGGTCGGGGAGCTGCGCCGGGTGCGCGGCTCGGATTTCGAGGCGGTGGACGCCAGCGGGCTGATGGGCAGCCCCAACTCGGCCCGGGTCGGGCCGCGAGCTCCGGCGGACGATTTCCTCTGGCTGCCGCTGCTGACCGGTAATT